>LJUC01000104.1 GCA_001303695.1 Phycisphaerae bacterium SM23_30 | reverse complement strand
ACTTCCACCTGGCCGTCTTTGACCTCGCTGGTGTCCTTCATGGTGAACCACTCGAATGCCACCGAACGGTTGCCCCCAAACTCACAATACATATCCTCCTTGCGGATCCGTTCCCCTTCAAACGCCGGACTATAGGCCACCGGGATCGGCACCTCCGCCACCTTGATCTTCAATCCTCTTACCTCGATGCACTTCTCCACGATCTCTTCGTGCGGGATGCGCGAGACGACGTGCTCGTAGGTGCAGACGCCCGTGGGCAATATCTCCGGGATGTCGCTGTCGGCAATGGTGGGAAAACCATAATTGATCGCTCCCGCCGCCGTGGCGTACCACTCGTCGGTTACTTCTCCTAACGCCATCACAAAGGCAAAAATGCGGTTCTTGTTGTAAAGCAAATTCCGTCGGAAATCGCCCGGCTGCACCCCGCCGAAACTCATCGCCGCCCGGCTGGCAAAGCCCAGGGCATAGATTGCCGAAGTAATCTCCCGCCCGAAGGGCACCAGCCGCGTCTCCCAGCCCATCTGCACCCCCGCTTCGGCCAACTGCTCGGCGAAGCACGTGCCGTTACTATGGGCATGCATGAACACATATAAAAAACGTTCCTGGAGTTTCCGCGCGATATCGACTGCTATCTCCACCGTAGGCGCCGCCCCGGCAATGGCCGCAAAACCCGGCGCCGAACCGTCCACAAACTCGATGCCCCGCTCCCGCATGATCACGTCGTCGGCCGCCCCCAGCCAGATCCCCTCCACCGGATTCGGACCGATCAAGTACTTACACGCCTCGATGATCTCTTCGGCGAACAGCGTCGCCATCCCCGCGTCCAGGGTCGGCCCCAGGTAGGGGGTCCATAGCTCATCCTCCACCAAGGGCGGCAGAAGACCTCTGATCTCTTCCATCACTTCCTGAAAGTCGGCCAAGGTCTGGACCTCCCGCCCCGTCATCGCGTAGATGATGGGGATATAATAGCCCGTATTGGGAAACTCCACCTTGGCGTCTTTGCCTTTTTCCTTGACGGCCTTGGCTAAGATATCCTCCGCCTGTTTGGCGATCTTATGAGCCCCACGAATAGCCGCTGAAGCAATTATTTTAGACATCTGTTATCTACCTCTTCTTTAATGAAAACCTTAAGTATTTTTTGGTGGTATTACTTAGATTGCCGAATCATCACCGGCCGGACCTCTTTTCATTTTTAATTGCCGGTTGTCCGTTTTTAGTCTTTAATCGTTTACTCCACCTTCAACGCCCGGCGGTCCTCCATGTCGTAGAGCTTGCGTTCTTTCTCTTCGTTGATGCCCAGGGCGTCGCGTTTGCTCTCAATGTGTTCGATCATCATGTGGGCGGCCTTGATGGGGTCTTTTTCAAAGGCCCACTTGCCTCCTACATCTTTTTCTATCCCTTCGGTCAAGTACCGGTGGAGATTCGGTGCCCCGACAACGGGCAAAGGTTCGGCTATCACGGTAAAAACCCCCGAGGCCACAAAATACATTCCAATTGAAACGGCCTTTTCCGACATCCACTCCGGAGCGGCGCCGGCCACCGGCAGCTCGGCAATGTCTTCGCCGAGTCCGCCCTCGGCTACCACGTTCGCCAGCACCGTTAAAATGCGGCTGTTATCCACGCAGGAACCCACGTGCAGCACCGGTGGAATCCCCACCGTCTCACAGACCTCATGCAGACCTTTACCGCAATATTGGGCCGCCGCTTCCGGTCTCATCAGCCCTACTTTGGCCGCCGCTATCGCCCCGCAGCCCGTGCTCACCACCAGAACGTCATTTTTGATCAACTCTTTCATCATCTCGATATGACAACTGTCATGGATCTGCTTGGGATTATTGCAACCTACCACGCCGGCGGCGCCGCGTATCCGCCCGTTGATGACGTTGTCATTCAGGGGGCGGTAACTGGCCCGAAATCGCCCCCCTAGATGATAGAAGGTGTTTTCCGTGGTGAAGCCGGCGATGCCCCTTTCCTTATGTTTGGGAATGCACGCCTGACCGTTGCGGTTAGTGTAATTTTCTATCGCAATCTTGATAATTTTACGAGCGGTCTCGACGGCCTTGTCTTCGTGAAATTCAATGTGCTCGGCGCCGGCGATCTTGCATTTGGGTGAAGTTGTTAAAAGCTTGGTGTGCATGCATTCGCATAAAGAGCCCAGCGCCGGCATTATACACTGCACGTCCACCAGCATAACGTCCGCCACGCCGGTCATGACTGCCAATTCCTGTTGTAAGAAATTACCGGCCACCGGCACCCCATGACGCATTAATATTTCATTGGCCGTGCAGCAGATACCGGCGATGTTAATTCCCTGGGCGCCTTTTTCCTGGGCCAGCTTTAATAACTCTTTATCTTGTGCTACCTGCACCACAATATCCGACAGGGTCGGCTCATGGCCGTGCACGATGACATTTACTTGGTCTTTATCGAGAACGCCCAGATTGACCCCGAAGCGAATCGGCTGCGGACTACCGAACATAATATCCGACAACTCCGTGGCGATCAGCGAACCGCCCCAGCCGTCCGCCAGACTCGCCCGGATACCCTGCTTCACCAGGTTTATATAGTCGGAGCCGACCCCTATATGGGTTCTATGCATAATCTCCACGATCTCACGATCAACCGACCGCGGCGTCACTCCCAAATTCTTCCATGCTTCCTGCCGGGCCTTGGGTGGGTATGCCGCCGCCGTGATCAGCGTTCCTTCCTGCTTGCCGAATTCTTTCAGCACCGCATTCGCCAGGTCGAGGCCTATCTCCTTGATCTTGCGGTCTTTGATCTCGATGCCGAAGCGGGCGGCCACTTCCTTCAATTTCCTTTCGTCTTTGACCATATAATCAGATTTATCGCTCTCCACCGCCATCTTGAAGGTGTGGGCAATATCGCGACCGTGATCCGAATGAGCCGCCGCCCCCCCTGCGATCATTCTTATTAAATTTCGGGCTGCGATCGTATCGGCCGTCGCCCCGCACACCCCCGCCTGGGGACCTTCCCCGAACGGGTCGATCCGGCAGGGGCCCATCGAACATATACGACAGCACAAGCCCAGGCGCCCAAAACCGCACTGCGGGGATTGAGCTTCAAAACGGTCCCAGGCGTTTTGCTGGTTATTTTCCGCCATCCATCCTATCATTTCCTGCGACGCCTTGTCGCTGCTGCGTGCTTTTGAATCCATATGTTTTTCCTTTGTGATTCATATTCTGAAATAATTTTTTTCAACCTTATATCTTCACCTTTTATGTCAAAGGCGTCATTACTCTCTGCGCGCCGGTCTGTAGGTTATGACACCGTAACCTTTTTGTGAAAAACCTTGCTCTCCTCCAGCTTTTTAGCCGTCTGTTTCTTTCGACACTGAGGGCACAAACGCAAACGATGGGGGAATTCTGCAAATATCGATTCAATCTTACGCAGGGCCTGCTCGCTCACCTGGGCGCTAATTATCATGGCGCCGCATTCTTCGCACACGATCAGCTTGTTGCGCGACTTAAAGGGTGATATCTCAATTTCCTGTTCTTCTTCGTGCAGGCGGATGCGGATGGTGCCCACCGGGCAGATCGCCGCGCAGGCCCCGCAGCCGATGCAGTCCTCGGCCGGCTGCCGGAACGGCCCCGCCACCGCTTTATCCACGCCCCGACCGGCAAAACCGATCGCCGATTGCCCGATGACCTCCTCGCATACCCGTATGCATAACCCGCATAAAATACAATTCCGCTGGCTTTCCGTAACCGTCGGAAAACTCGTCTGCAGCACTCCCATCCGCTCGGCCAGCTCCTTGAGCTCTTCACTCTCCGGGGCCCGCGCCAACAATAATTCCATCACCCCGCAGCGGGCCTTGACCGCCTGCTCGCTGGTGGTCGAGACCACAAGGTCATGCCGCACCGGATAATTGCAGGACGTGACCAACTGCTTCTGGTCGCCGCCCTCCAGTTCCACCATGCACAGCCGACACGCCCCGCTCCTCGAAACCGCCTCATGGTAGCAAAGCGTCGGTATCCATACGCCTGCCTTTTGCGCCGCCTCCAGGATCGTGGCGTTTTTTTCAACTTCCACCTTAATTCCGTCTATGGTTACCGTAGGCAATGATTTACCTTTCTATATACGCCTCCAGATGGCATGTTCATGCCCTGCCCGGGCACGGTTTTCTAACGTCTTGTCGCCTACTCCTTACACCTTCAATACTGCCGAGAACGGACATTTATCCCAGCAGGTACCGCAGAGCGTGCATTTTTCCTGAATAATCTTATGCGGCACCTTCTTCTCGCCGACGATCGCATCGACCGGGCAGTTTTTCAAACAAATCCCGCAGGCCTTACAGGCCTCCTCATCAATCTTATATCGAAACAGTCCCTTACATTCCTTGGCCGGACAGCGCCGCTGTTGAATGTGGGCCTCATATTCCGCCTGGAAATAGCGGATCGTCGATAAAATGGGATTAGCCGCCGTCTTGCCCAGAGCGCAAAGGGCCGTCCCTTCCAAAAGTTCCGCCAACGCCTTGAGCTTATCGAGATCGTCTGCTTGACCTTCACCTTTGGTTATCCGTGTCAGAATATGCAGCATCTGGGCCAATCCCTCTCGACAGGGCGTGCACTTGCCGCACGATTCTTTCTGCAGAAACTCGGTAAAATACCGCGCCACCTGCACCATGCAGGTGTCCTCATCCATCACAATCATGCCCCCCGAGCCCATCATCGAACCCAGTTTCGTCAACTCATCAAAATCCACCCGGGCGTCCAGGTGTTCAGCGGGTATGCAGCCGCCCGAAGGCCCGCCCGTCTGCACGGCTTTGAATTTCTTATCATCCTTTACCCCGCCGCCGATCTCCTCAACGATCCGACGCAGGGAAATACCCATCGGCACTTCCACCAGTCCGGTATTCACTACCTTTCCCACCAGGCTGAATACCTTGGTCCCTTTGGATTTTTCCGTCCCGATATCGGCAAACCATTTACCCCCGTTATTTATGATCTTGGGAACATTAGTCCATGTCTCTACATTATTTAGCACCGTGGGCTTGCCGTGTAAGCCGCTTTCGACCATATGCACGTATTTGGCCCGGGGCTCGCCCGGCTTACCTTCCAGAGAGGCGATCAACGCCGACGATTCCCCGCAGACAAAGGCCCCGCCGCCCCGGTTGATTCGGATATCAAAGGAAAAATTGCTGCCCAGAATATTCTTACCCAATAGCCCCCGCTTGCGGGTTTGGGCGATCGCCCCCGTAAGGTGCCGCACCGCCAGCGGATATTCATTACGAACATAGATATAACCCTGCTCCGCTCCGACGGCGTAGGCCCCGATTATCATCCCTTCAATTACCGAATGCGGGTTCCCCTCCATGATGGAACGATCCATAAAGGCCCCCGGATCGCCTTCATCGCCGTTGCAGATGATGTATTTGCCGTTGCCGGAGGCCTCGCGGCAACTGCGCCATTTTCGGCCTGTCGGAAAGCCTCCGCCGCCCCGACCGCGCAGGTGCGACTCTTCCACTTGCTCGATCACCTGCTCCGGACTCATCGAAGATATGACCTTCGCCAGGGCTGAGTAGCCGCCCGCGGCGAGGTAGTCGGTGATCTGGGTAGGATCGATCAAGCCGTTGGCCGACAAGACCACCCGTTTTTGAACATTGTAAAATGGTATCTCCGCCGCCTTTGTGGCCTTCTTGCCGGTAAGGGGGTCTTCAAACAACAGTCTCTCCAGTATCCGGCCTCCCAGGATCGTTTCCCGGAATATCTCCGCCACGTCGGGCTCTTCCACCTGTTGGTAGAAGATCTCTCCGGGATCAATCACCACAATGGGGCCCCGCTCGCAAAATCCGTGGCAGCCGACGTTTTTGGTCTCCACCCGTACGTCTCGACTGGACTTCCGGGCCGCCTCCTGGAAAAGCTCATATAACTTGCGGGAATCCTTGGCCGCGCATCCCGTCCCGATGCAGACCCGCACCACTTTGGGTATCGCCTTGCTCTTGTTCCGTAATTGCCGGGCGAAAGCCGCAATATCGTTAGGGCTGGTAAATTTCGCATCGGTGCTTATCAACTTTTAGACTCCTTCGTTGTGGCCTGGTCGGTTGCTGCTTTCTGCTGACGCCTTCATTCTGCCGTTGTGGCCTCCTTGGTTTGTTCTTCCAGGCTCAATCCGTGGAGAATTTCCAGCGCGGATTCCATTGTTACCTGACCGTGATATTTACCATCCACCACCATCACCGGGGCCAACGCACACGCACCGACGCAGTTGACCGGATTATAGCTGAACATCCGATCCGGCGTCGTGCCGCCCGGGGCCACCTGGAATTCTCTACAAATAGCTTGCGATATCTCCCCCGCTCCCTTCAGATAACACACCGTGCCCAAGCACAGCGTCACCTCGTGCGCCCCCTTGGGCGCCAGCCGAAAGGACGAGTAAAATGTCGCCACCGCGTACAAATGGCTCATCGGCACCTCCAGCTTTTTACCCATATAGCGGAGATGATCCACCGGCAGATAACCAATTTCCGCCTGCAGATCTTGCATCATCGGGATCAGCATCCCTACCTCACCCTCATAACGATCCACTATCTCATCGATAAGCTGACTCTCTTCGGCCACGTTATATCCCTTACCTATCTGCTAACCTGTCGATCATTTCTAATTGTCCGTTGTCCGTTTCCTACACCGTCTCCATGGTCACTTCTTTATCTCTTTTACGCAATTCGTCGGCAATCTCCCGCACCGCCGCCAGCTTCATGCCCAGTTCCCGGGGAAGATCGGGGTTCTGATGGCCCGGATTTATGCTCTGGCCCACCATAAAGTGAATATGATCCGCCTCCAGGCATAAGCGAACTAACGACGATGCCCCGTCCGTTTGGTATTTTACGTTTTCCCTGTCCGCCCCGCCCCGCAGCATATCGTAGGTCTTGGTCAACGTCAGTATCCCTTCGGTGGTCAGATCTATCCCTTCCAGGTGGGCCAACGGCGGCACGTCGGGCTGCATGGTATCCAGATCAACCTCAAAGGATTTATTGCCTAAAGATCGCGCCACAATCTTGGCCGTCGTTCCCCCGCAGACGATTAAATAGCCGGGCCGCTTCAAAAAACGCCTCACCACCTCTTCGTCGGTGGCGCGATCTAGAGGGGCGCCCGTTAACACGTTGGCTAAAATCTTATGCCGGGCCTTGATAACCGCCACGCTAACGTCGTCGCCCGGTTTGCCGCAGTAGAGCTCCCAGACCGCCTGGGCCAGCTTCTTGGCTAGCTCCCCGGAAGTCAGCTCCGGATGACTATGTTCTTCCAGATACCTAACGATCTGTTCCCAGCCCCATCCCAAGGGGTACAGTCCTCCGATGCCGGCATTGACCACCCCGTCGGAAATAAAGATAATCCAGTCCCCCAGCTTGGGCTCCAGCTCTATTTCCCGAATGGTCCTGCCGCCTATCACTCGTTCTTCGCTTGGCAGCGGCAGGGATTTGCGCTGCCGCAGAACGATCACCGAGGGTGTGTCGAACTCCACCACCCGGGCCCGGCCGTCGGAAAAGAACTGCCCGATGGCAAAGGTGCTGTAGGCCAGTTTGCGGACTTTGCATACCGGCAGCGTCTGACTTAAAGTCTCCACCACTTCATTTAGCGACAGCTCATTCTCCATCAGGTGCATCACGATCCGCGTGGTCAGGATGGACAGGATGTTGGCCTTGACGCCGCTGCCCAAACCGTCGGATAACGCCAGCGTCACCGAATCGGCATGCCGGGCCACCGCGATGTTGTCACCGCAGAGCTCTTCGCCGTCTTTTTTAAGTTGTTTTGTCCCCCACTCGTAAAACAACTTCATTACTGACCTTCTTCCTGATATAGCGACATCAGCTTCATCAAAAGCACTTTGGTCTCCGCTGTCGTCTCGCCCAGAAGGTTCGCTATCTCCTGGGCCGCCTGCATCTGCCGCGAGATCACCTCCTGAGCCCTCTTGAGCGTCTGGGCCTTCAAATCCAGAAAATCCTTGCGGGCCTTTTCCTCCTCCGAGATGTCGATGAATATGCCGCAGTAAAAATCTTCACCCTCCAGAGGAAAGATGCTCGCCCGATAGCTGATCTCATACTCGGAAATGCCCTCCTTGACCATCAGGGAATTTCCCCCCGCCATGGCCCGCTCGAAACAGTCCGAACGGATGAATTCCCGGGCCGGCCGACCTAAAACCTCCTGGTCCGAACAGCGAAACATCGTAAGAAAAGCCGGGTTGACAAAACATATCTGTGCCTTTTTATCCACCAGCAGCACCCCGTTGGGGGTGTGCTGCACTAAGGCGGTGGTGTAAGTGGCCACTTGCTCTTTTGTAAGTTTCATGCTAACTTCCATGCCTGACAGTTCCATCCGTCGATCATTCAGGACTCTTTTCCTTGAGAAAATCTAATACCTTCCGGCGAAACATCGCGCAGCCCTCATCCTTGTTCGGACTGCAGATAACCTCATCGTTGAACATCCAGTTAATCCCTTTGCCGCAGTGCTCCAGGCAAAACGACCCCTTCAACTCCACCTTGTCCGTGAGATTCTCTTGCGTCAGAATCTCATTGAAACATTTAATTAGCTCCCGCGATCCTTTAATATGGCAGGAACTGCCCACACATACGGTTACTGTAATCATTAATATTCTCTATTTATCACTCATTCCTTCATTTCGCATCGATAGTACCTGTTCCCGGGCGGCGCTGCGCCGCTTGCCGGCGGCTAATTCCTTATCGTCCACCAACTGTAAAGCCCCGGTGGGACAGGCCTCCACGCAGGCCGGCACTTGACCCGCCCCGGGCCGATTAATGCAAAAATCGCATTTGGTCGCCACCTTGCTGTCTTCGGTTATCTCAATCGCCCCAAAAGGACATACCACCAGGCAGTATTTACAGCCGATGCATAAATCCGGATTAATTAACACCGGACTGTCCTCCGCATGTCGGCTTATTGCCCCCGTGGGACAAACCGTTATGCAAGGGGCGTCCTCGCAATGGCGGCACTGCATGGGCACGGCAAACTCATCCACCGCTTCCACCGCTACTCTCTTATGAGGCCGGGGCGATTCATGGATCGCCTCCAGGATATCCCCCGAAGCCGTATGCGCCACCGCACATGCCAATTCACACGTCCTGCAGGCTACACATTTCTTAATATCCGTCGTTATTGTTTTACCCATCTTACTCTCCGCTGCCATGCTGTCATTTGCGCCAAGCTTATCCCAGGCTCCGATCAGGGAGCGGCAATCCAGACCACCGCATCTAAGGCTTTGTTTGGCTTTTCAAATTTCAAACCAGGTTAGCGTCCTTAAATTTTGTTTGGGTTGCTGTTAACCGGATCTCGCCTTAGCATCGCTAAAAATTAAATCCGTTAATGCCTCCTTGGCTTCTCGCAATTGCTCTATCAGTTCTTTGGGGGCGGTAATTACCGCCTCCCGTTTGAGGTCTGCTTCCTGCACCTGGCGGTTATAGTGAATCGATCCCAGTAAAACCATATCCTTCAATTGGGTTTTTACTACCTCCGTCTGGGCGGGATCATTTATCTTATTTGCTATCGCTGCCACCACTTTGATGCCCATCTCCCGGCCCATCCGTGCCATATTGTTGGCCGCCTCGATGCTGCGACCGCCCGGCTCCACCACCACCACCAGGGCATCCACCCCCTGGACACTGGCCCGGCCCAGAAATTCCATCCCCGCCTCCAGATCCACCAGGATCATCTCCTCCGTGTGAAGGATGCTATGGCTCAAAAAGGCCTTCAAAAAAGCCCCCTCCGGACAGGCACAGCCGCTGCCCGCCTGATCGATACCGCCCAGCACCAATAGTTTCACCCCTGCCACTTTGAGCGCATATTTCTCCGCAAGATCGCCGACCTGGGGATTCATCTTGAAATACTGACCGATCGCGCCTTTCTGAGCCCCGGTGCGCTCCTCGATCAGTTCTTTCATATCTATCAAGGGTTGGGGGCGGCTTTGGGCGGGGATGCCAAAAGCCAGAGATAGGTTGGGATTGGAATCGGCATCGATTGCCAGTACTTCAAAACCCTCTTGCGCAAACAATTGTGACCATACGGCGCAAACCGTCGTTTTACCCACTCCTCCTTTGCCGCAAATGGCAATCTTTAGTCCTGACTCCAAGTATATCTCCCTGCTCCCATTGAACAGATTGACATATATAGGTAAAACATGCTTCCGGACGGCCCAAAACACGTGGAAAAGTGGATTGCTCAGCGGTTATCTACAGTTAACACCTGTATTCAACCATCCCGAAGCATAATCTTCACATATATAGAAGGAAAGCCTATCTTTAGCAATAAAAAATGTACAAAAAACCGTCTCCTGCCAACCTTGTTGAGGTATTTTTAATTATATCTCTTTATTAATTAACAACTTAACTTATATATCCCTGATTCGTGCTATTTTTTCACCATTAATTTTTGTCCTAATTGTTTTGCGGTACCGGTCTTAAAAGTCTTTTTCAACCTTTCGTATAATTGGTCCTTATCATCGTTGCCGTTTTTTTCGGCAAGTTCGGTTAGCTGAGCCGCATCGGAAATTATGCTGGATTCAATTGAATCTAACTCTTTTTCGCCATTATGTTTAGGGATAATTCGGCAAATGAGACCGATGGTCTCGGCATCAATATCCTGTCTTGACAATATCGCTTTAACGGCGTCAGAGCCGTCAATGTCGCAGAGAACCGCTGAAGCCTTTATCACCAGCGGATTTCCGCCTTCGACTTTTTGTATCTCGTCGGCGTATCTCAGCACCGCCAAACTGTGTTCTATACGCTTTCGATCCTGGCCGAATACTGATTTCATTTCTGCTATGAGTTTTTGGCAAATAATATCCTCACTATCAGCAGCTCCGAAACACTGTTCGGCATATTGGCACCACTGGGCGCAGCCGATATCGAGCCTGGGATTCCAAACAGTTGCAAGGCATTGGTGACATTTTCGTCTGGGCTCATCTTTCCAGAACTCTATGGCTGTATTGCAGTTAGGGCAATTTGCCTCAAAAATATCACCGGGTTTCCAATATCTTTGGTCCTGTCCCGGGCATTTGACCATAATCGGACCTCAAATTAATCTCTAAATCCTACTACTTTAATATTTTATGCTCGGCGAAAGTAAAAGTGATTAACTAAAGTTTGGCAGAATCAACTTTGGGTACGCTTTTTGGTTAATTTTAATCAAGGGGGGCCGCCAAAAGTAATTATAAATCCTTATTAATTATAGGTTTGCGCTGATTAGTAAAGAAATTTTTGTCCAGAAATTTCTTTACTGAGGTATGCCCAAAACTAATTTTCAAGTAGAGGTTGCCGGTGGGGTAAAAATAGGGTATAATTCGTATAGAGAAAAAGGGAGAAACTTTAACCGCCATTAGGTGTTGGGAACTCCAACCAGGCTTTAGGAGGTAAAGTCATGGCACGTCATTGGATCAATGTAAGTGTTTTATGGGTAATGATTTGTGTATTATTAGGGCCTCAGAGATCCGTTTGGGCGCATGATCGGTTCACAGATGATTACAATAGAGAGCAATCAACGGAGAAGGCCTTGGAGATCAAGGGCACGCTTTATGATTACTATGGCGGCGGGATGGGTGAGCCCCACGATCCGTTTCTTATCGGCGATCCCAACCACCTCAACGCCATCGGCGCCCACCCCGAACACTGGGATAAACACTTCAAACTCACCGCCGATATCGACCTGAGCCGATTCACCGGCACCGAATTCAATATCATCGGCAGATATATTGATATTGCTCACCCGGACAACTATCCCTTTTCAGGGATATTTGATGGTAACGGACATCGGATTTTCAATTTTAATTATGATTTTATCGAAGGGTACGGCATGGGGCTTTTTGGATATGTCAAGGGAACAGACGCGAAAATTAAAAATCTGACGCTGGTTGATCCCAACCTTACTGTGGAGAAAGGCTCATATGTCGGTGGATTGGTAGGTTATCTGAAATCAGCGACAGTTAACGATTGTGGGATTGAGGGGGGTAGCATCACCGGGGAAAATCATGTTGGGGGGTTAGTAGGTTGGAATGAGGAAGGTAAAGTTACTAATTGTTATGCAAATATCTATGTTAAAGGTTTTACTCCTGTTGGAGGGATAGTGGGATCGAACGATGAGGGAGAAACAATTAACTGTTATGCTACCGGGATTACCGAGAGTATTTTAACAGTCGAAGGTCCTGGGTTAATAGGAGTAGTCGGAGGGATGGCAGGAGAGAATTCGGCTGGTTTTATATCCAACTGCCAATCCGTTGGTAGTGTTAAGGGATCTGGTATTGTCGGGGGGTTGGTAGGAATAAACCTCCTCGGGAAAATTGTTTCCAGTTATGCCGGCGGTAATGTAAAAGCAGGAGGATTAAGAGGATATGCCGGGGGGCTGGTTGGCGTTAGTATCGGTTATCATTTTTTTGAACCTCCCACCATAAGCTACTGTTGGTCCACGGGCAACGTGGAAGGAATAAGA
>LJUC01000103.1 GCA_001303695.1 Phycisphaerae bacterium SM23_30 | reverse complement strand
GATGATGACAACACTGCCGGTCCTTGGGACGGATCGTCGGAATATCCCTTTCTTTTTATACAGCATGGCATCGATGATGCCGCCGATAATGACACCATCATTGTCAGGTCAGGCATCTATCTCGGCTTGCGTAACCGGGATCTTGATTTTCACGGCAAGGCTATCACCCTGCGAAGCGAATCGGGAGCGGCGGTCACCATTATCAACTGCCAGGGATCTGAAGCCGATCCCCACCGGGGTTTTCTCTTTATCTCGAACGAGCTGCGCAATTCCGTGGTTGACGGTTTCACCATTACAAACGGCGTTGCTCAGGACGGGGGAGGCATCGCCTGTTATAAAAGTCACCCCACGATTATCAACTGCCGAATCATCTCCAACACCGCCACCGCTAACGGCGGCGGAATCCATTGTAATATAAGCGACGCAGTAATTAGAAACTGTCAGATTATCTCCAACACCTCCACCTCTAATGGCGGTGGTGTTTATTGTGAAGCAAGCCATACGAAGATCGCCGGTTGCCGCCTCGAAGGCAACGACGCCGAATATGGAGGCGGATTATATATTAAACAGTTAGCTCCTACAATCAACCAATGCGACATTATCGATAATTCCGCTGTCTATGGAGGAGGATTCTTCAGCGAATTGGGTGATCCCAACGTCCTGGACTGCACCCTCAGGGATAATTCCGCCTCTTGGGGCGGCGCTGTCGGCAGCGCCGCCGGCAGACCGGCCTTTGCCAATTGTTATCTAAGCAACAACACGGCCGCCGTCGAAGGCGGTGGTATTTACGCCAATGGCGGCCTGCCCAACATTATCAATTGTGAAATTTGCCAAAATGCTGCTGTTGATCATGGCGGAGCTATATTCTTTGAACGATTCGTCGTTGCAACATTTACCAATTGTACGATCAATAATAACACCGCCGGGGCCCAAGGAGGCGGCATTAACTACCAGAACTCTTTGGGAACTTTGTCCAATTGCACCATAAAGCATAATGCAGCCGCCTATGGCGGAGGCCTCTATCTTTATCAGAGCAGTCCCGAATTTGTTAGTTGTACAATTGGTAATAATTTAACTAGCAACAATGCCGGAGGCATTTTTTGCTGGGATAATAGCAATCCGGACATTAACAACTGCATAATCTCTAACAATTCCACCGCCGGCAATGGCGGCGCCTTTTTCTGCTGGGACCACAGCAGCCCCGTCCTCAATAACTGCACCATCACCGGTAATTCGGCCATCGGTTTTGGCGGCGGTATCTTTTGCTGGGATGATAGCAACCTTACGATCACTAACTGCATTCTCTGGGATGATGAACCTCAGGAGGTTGATGTCATGCTTGCTAATCCGATCCTGAACTACTGTGATATTGAAGGCGGCTGGTCGGGTAGCGGCAGCAACAACATTAACGCTGATCCCAACTTTGAAAACGCCTGCCAGGGAAACTTTCGTCTCCTGCCTGTTTCGCCCTGTATCGATGCCGGCACCAGTGATGCAACCCCCGCCGAAGATATGGAAGGCAGGCCCCGACATGATGATCCAGCAACTACCAATACCGGGGGCGGCGCCAAACCATATTATGATATTGGCGCCCACGAGTTCAAATGGATCTATGTCAACCGAGCCACCGGCGATGACACATGGGATGGTCTCTTGCCGGAAAGGCGGGGCAAACATGGACCGAAATTAACTATACAAGAAGGACTCAATGTAGCCAATGACGGCGATCGCGTAAGCGTGAACCGGGGTATTTACACAGGCAGCCGCAATCGAGAGCTTGACTTTGGCGGTAAGGCAATTCGGCTGATTTCCGAACATGGCCCGGAAAATACCACTATCGACTGTGAAGGTGCAGGCCGGGGATTTTATTTTCACTCCGGCGAAGGGATAAAAGCCCTGGTCGATAGTTTTACTATCCGCAATGGAGATGCCGACTACGGTGGGGGTATCCGATGCTCGGCCAGCAGCCCCTCGATAACCAATTGTGTAATTGAAAACTGTTCCGCTGGCGTTTACGGGGGGGGCGTATATTGTCATGAAAGCAGCCCGATGATCAGTTATTGCACCATTCAAGATAATTCGGCGGTTGTTAATGCCGGGGGGATTTATTGTTATTCGTTCAGCAGCCCGACAATATCTCACTGTATAATCAATGGCAATTCGGCTTACGCCGGGGGCGGCGTTCAGTGTCATGGCAGCAGTAATCCGATGATAGCAAACTGCATTATTAGTGGAAATATCATCAACGACAAAGGGGGCGGGATTTACTGCTATCATTACAGTTGCCCGTCAATTTTTAACACCATCATTACCGCCAATCATGCTAACTCCGGAGCCGGTGTTTGCTGCTATTTTGAGAGCAATCCCCAAATAACCAACTGCACCATAGCCGCTAATGCAGCCTCATTATCCGCTGGCGGCTTATTGTGCATAGAATCCAGTGATCCAAATTTAACCAACTGCATCATCTGGGATAATAACCCACAGGAAGTTGACACTTCAAACTCAACACCATCATTGAACTACTGTGATATTAAGGATGGTTGGTCAGGCGTCGGCGCTGGCAACATAAAATTCGATCCTCTTTTTATGGACCCGAATGGCTTCGACGGCATCCTTGGTACTCTTGACGACAATTTCCACTTGAAAAACTACTCCCCCTGCATAAACCGCGGCGACCCTGCCGGTGACTACAGCAATCAGAAGGATATTGATGGTGAATTACGAATTAGATATAGCTACATAGACATCGGGGCCGATGAAGTATATCCTGTTGCCGGGGATTTTGAACCGGATGAAGATGTTGATGTGGCTGACTTATCAACTTTGGCGGGATACTGGCTCGACACACCTTGCAGCGGTCCTCAATGGTGTGGAAAAACTGATATCAACCATGATGGTATGGTTAATTTAGGTGATTATGCCATATTTGCTTTTTATTGGATGATCGGCAAATGATCCATTATGTCTGCATCTCAGCTAAATCCATGCCTTCACTTCAATACGGCGTGGTTTTAAAAGCCAAGATGGGCAAATTTATATGTTACTGTAAAACAAGCAGTTACGATTTTGGCCAAAATGCCACAAGGGCCGAAAAAAGGCCATTTTTCCCATAAAAATTGCAGACCGTATTGCAACTTCGGCTCGGATTGACCTGGATTTTTAAGGCCGTTTAGAGAACCTTATGGAGGATTGCCAAATCCGCGTATTTCTGGATTATTTATGAGCTAAAATGTAATCCTTCAAGTGAAAGATAGGGGAGTAGGTACGTCTAATATTACTATATAAAAATTTTAAAATATGGTTGTGTTTTTTTCTGCGGGCGGTTATAATGTTTCTATGTATATAAACACAGGGGGTAGTTGACTATGCCGCGAACGGATGACATTGTAGAGATTTTTTGTAAAATCAACGACCGAAGGAGCATGGAAAAGTTCTTTGAGGAGATCTTCACCCCCCTTGAGAGGAAGCATTTGCATCTGCGCTGGCAGTTGATGCGGATGCTTCACCAGGATATTCCCCAGCGGCAGATCGCGCGCCGTTTAGAGATTAGTTTGTGTAAGATTACCCGGGGGGCTAAAATATTAAGAGATAAAAAGTCAGTAACAAAAAAGGTGCTTGATAAAACTCATAAGAAGCGTGCTGAAGGCACTGGGCCTTCTGCGATAAAATAAAAGTGATTTATTCAGGAGGAACCTGAAAACCATGACCGTAAAAATATTATTAGAAGAAAAAGACATTCCCCGACAATGGTACAATCTGGGTGCGGATTTGCCGACGCCGCTTCAGCCGCCATTAGGTCCGGACGGTAATCCGGTGAGCCCGGAAATGCTGGCGCCGGTATTTCCGATGAACCTGATCGAACAGGAGGTTTCGGCCGAACGTTGGATTGATATCCCGGAAGGTATTCTCGATATTTTATATCGTTGGCGCCCCTCGCCGTTGTATCGAGCGAAATATTTTGAGGAAGCGCTGGATACACCGGCCCGTATATATTATAAGAACGAAGGAGTGAGCCCGGCCGGTTCTCACAAACCCAATACTGCGGTTTCCCAGGCCTGGTATAATAAAGAATTCGGGATTAAACGGCTATGCACGGAGACGGGTGCGGGTCAGTGGGGCAGTGCTTTAGCGTTTGCGTGTTCATTGTTGGGTCTTGAGTGCAAGGTATTTATGGTGCGTATCAGTTTCGATCAAAAACCCTTCCGGCGATTGATGATGGAGACCTGGGGGGCGAACTGTGTAGCCAGTCCCAGCCCGGAGACCAAAGCAGGGCAAAAGATATTGGCTGAAAAACCGGACACCCCGGGTAGCCTAGGTATTGCCATCAGTGAGGCGATCGAGGCGGCGGTAACTGATCCCGGCGGCAAGACCCGTTATTCTCTGGGCAGCGTTTTGAATCACGTTCTGCTGCATCAAACCATCATTGGTTTGGAGGCGAAAAAGCAACTGGAAAAGGCTGGTGAAAAACAAGTAGATGTAGTGATCGGCTGTGCCGGCGGGGGCAGCAATTTCGCCGGTATAGCGTTTCCCTTTGTCGCCGACAAAATCAATGGGGCTGATATCTCCATCATACCCACTGAGCCTACCACCTGCCCAACGATGACCCGGGCGCCGTTTAGCTACGATCATGGGGATACGGCACGGATGACTCCCTTGTTGCCTATGCATTCTTTAGGTCATGGTTTTGTGCCGCCACCAATTCACGCCGGTGGTTTGCGTTATCATGGAATGGCGCCATTGGTGAGCCAAGCGATAGTGGAAGGATTGCTGGAGCCCATGGCATTGCATCAGCTGGAATGTTATGAAGCGGCGAGCTTATGGGCCCGGACGGAAGGATTCATCAGCGCCCCGGAGACCAGCCACGCCATCGCCGCGGTGATTCGACAGGCAAAACAAGCCAAAGAAGAAGGCAAGGAAAAAGTAATCCTGTTTAACTGGAGCGGGCATGGATTAATGGATTTAACGGGTTACCAGGCGTATCAAGAAGGTAAACTGATTGATTATCCGCTGCCGGAAGAAGAACTGCAGAATTCCCTTAAGGTGATTGAAAACTTGCCCAAGCCCAGCACCGCCAAAACCGGAAAATGGTAATAAAATAACATACTTAAAACTACAAATTTGAAATTAGGATGAGTGTCACACAACATGATGAACGGGTGAGGCGTTGTCGCAAACTGGGGCACGAGGTTTCTTTTAGATACTGCCGACAGGAGTTGGGAGGACTACCCTGCGGCAGAATTATCGACTGCTGGTTTGAGACATTTGACGTGGAAAACTTTTTGTGTCAATTTTACAGTTCCGAGCAGATACGTCAAATTCTTGCTCCCCCGCCGGCGAAATTAAGCTCTATTATCGAAATGATTCAACAGGCCCAAGAAAGGTCAAATAATTTTTAAAAATTTAAATTAGAGGAATAACTAATTAGTGTTAAGGGGCAATTACTGGAGGTAATTATGAAAAAACACGTATGGCTGATGTCGGTGTTGATAGTAACGGTGCTGGGGACATGGATAGGAATCGCCCAAGGGCAATTGACAGGTCACTACCCGTTAGGTTCGGAAGGTATCAAAGCGGCGACCCTGCCCCCGCCCGGTTTATACCTGCGCAATTACAATTCGTTCTATAGAGCCACTACCTTCAAAGACCGTAGCGGCAAAAGTTCCGGATTGGGTCTTGATTTAACAGCATTTGCTTTTGTTCCCCGTTTGATCTGGATAAGCGAACATAAGTTTCTGGGCGCTGACTATGGGGCCGATATGCTTGTTCCATTGATCTATACGGATTTTGAACTAAACACCGTGGGCGTAAAAGACAATGACTTTTACCTGGGAGATATCTGCCTGGAGCCGGTGGATCTGGCCTGGCATGGGGCCCAATATGATATTGGAGCGGCTCTTGCGGTCTGGATGCCCACAGGAAAATATAATAAAAACAAACCCGCCTCGCCAGGTAAAGATTTCTGGACTACCATGTTCACTTTTGGCGGGACCTACTATTTTGATACGGAAAAGACATTATCGGCCTCGATACTGGGACGCTATGAAATTCATAGTGAAATGGACCACAAGGACATGAAGCCCGGCAACAACGTGCTCTTCGAATGGGGTGTGGGAAAAGCACTGACCGAAACCGTTGAGATGGGGATGGCTGGTTACTGCCAATGGCAGTTGACCGATGATTCCGGCAGTGACATCACCTGGGACAAAAGCATCCATGACCGGGTGGCGGGGATAGGTCCTGAGGTCAGCGTCTTTATACCACCGGCCAAAATGTTCCTTTCCTGTCGGGCGGCCTGGGAGTTTAGCGCTGTAGATCGACCGGAAGGCACAACGGTAACTTTAACATTAACTAAGCCTTTTTAAACTTCTTCGAACCAACCGTTTTTTTGTGAGATGTTTTCTTCGATGAAATCTGTGAGAGCCGAAGGCATCGATGATGTTTTCGATAACGCCGAGGTTATGCCTTTAGTGACGGTGGAGCTAAGGGATATCTCAAAACCAATTCATCCATATCCATATTATGTGAGTTTTGAGTTCTTTGACATCCAGGTTTCAGCATAACAAAATAATCAAGCAGGCAAATTATATTAGCCTTGCTCGGCCCTCCCTGCGTCCGGGTATATTTTTTATTATTTGGTACCGTTGAAAAAGAGCTTTTACCTCAAAACCAACCCTCCACTTCAATACGACGTACTTTTAAAAGCCAAAATAACAACTTTATATGTCTTTGGAAAATAAAGACTTATGATTTTGGTAAAATTCGAGGAATGGTGAAAAGTGGCCGATTTCACAGTGAATATTGCAACAGTAATTGCAACTTCGGCTCGGATTGACCTTATTGACCAGCGTCGATAATAAATTCCAGGTACTTTTACTTGTCGCTGATCATGATGTATAAAAATTTGCCATTTTTTCAAAACAATGCCTCCAGTTTAGTGCCGGAGGCATTGTATGATACTTGATTTCGTCAAATGTTTATTAGCGCCAACAACTTGGATCAAGAGGATCATAGCATGTAATCCAATACATAGCAAAAATTGCAAAATCCCTCAAATCGACACGGCAGTCATCGTTCAGGTCGCCGGGGATATCTTTGGGACATTTAGCAGTAGATAAATAAATATCCCAATTTCCGTTTCGATTCGTTTGATAAGCAATAATGTTATCTATGGAAATACGTGGATTTTTATCATCGCTATTATGAATAATTACAGGTCTTTTCATGTATTCGTCATTTTTAGCTTGAAGCCAAATGTTCCAGTATCTGTATTCCTTGCGATGGAAAACGAAGACATCACCAAACGATGACCAGATGTCACCCTGTCCAGCGTATACTTGTTGAGGAAAACCCGCTGGTGAACCATCAAACCAGGTGAGACCTGATCCATTGGTACGAATCCTACCTATTTTGCTTGGATTAACCGGATCATCCTCTTCAATATTAGAGAAAATGATAAATTCACTATCTGGACTAACAGCAATAGACCAGATATGCATTTTGGTTTCAGTCCGGTCGATGATTTTTTTATTATCTGATACATCTGGCTTGACTGCCCAGATATCAGAATAATATTCGGCTTGCCAATTGTCATGATGGGCATAGTATATGTACAAACTATCTGGCCCCCATACTGGTGGACCTGACATGCCTGTTGATTGACCAACAGGAGACCAAGTTAGGCATGATGAATCTATATTTTGTGTTACATAAACCCGAGGCCATCCGCCGTCTCCTCTAATAGCAGCAATCCATAAACCATCAGGAGAAAATTGAGGTGATTCCCATCCTACTGACGATGATGTCTCACAGGTCAAGTTCCATCGAGACTCAACACAATCACGAGTTTGATTTAATTTCACCTTAAAGAGATTTCTTGGGCGGTTATCACCTTGTGCATAAAGCAGATATTGAGAATCCGGAGACCAGGTTACAAAATCAACTTTGTTTGGATCGCTTGTAACATTCCACTTGCCGGAACCGTCTGCATTGATGATATAAAGTTGCCAATTACCGGATTCATTGGAAAGGATAGCTATTTGTTTGCCATCAGGCGACCATTTAGGTTCAATTTCATCGAAAACAGAATTTACCAGAGGTTCCTCTTCCCAAGGGGGTGCAAAAACGAAAACCTTACGTTCCTGACATGATACATATATTAAGCCGTTATTCATTTCGACATGCAGAGGCCTGCAATTTATTTCATTAAAATATACCGGTTGTGGGTTTGATGGGTCAGAAATATCTATCACATAAAGACCTATATCAGGATCAACCACACAGGCGAGATTTCCTTCTTTGGCTACATCGTGGGGTCTGGAAATTGGATACGAACTTAGAAGTTTCATATTGTTAGAGTCAGTAATATCAATTATAAATAATCCTCCATCTTCTCCTTCTTCCGGTTGTTCATCTGAGGCGACATAAGCATATTTATTACAATTAGATAAAGCGATTTTCCTAGGAAACGCAGTAAGGCTAATTCTCGAGATTTCCGTTGGGATATTTGGATCACTTACATCCACAGAGGCCAGTAGCGAGTCCCAGGCGCTGGAAATCACATAAGCCGTTGTTCCCTGTACTTCAACATCATGCTCATAGGATGGAAAAGAAATACTGCCCAATTCTATTGGCGGGCAGGGGCCGGAAACGTCAAAATTTCTTAATCCCTGCCAGTGGTCGGCCATAAAGGCACATTTGCCGGAAACATCCAACCCGATAAAGGCGGTGGTGTAAGGTCCGTGTTCATTGCAGGAACAAAGCCGGACAAGATTATTCGGATCAGACACATCAACGATGGTAAGCCATCCATGAGCGAGATAGGCCAAATTTCCGACTATTTTTATTTCCTCAACCGGCCCGAATTGAGGCAGCATTGCGGGTTTTATCTCTGAGCCAGGATTTAGGGTGGGATTCTCATGGTCGGTTATGTCATAAGCCAATAAAGCCGAATCCAAATTTAATTTCATCTTTAGATCGATAGATACCGTCAAAACAGGAGTGTTTAAGTCATCCAGATAAATCCTCATAGTACCTGGCACATAAGTAATTTTTACGGTATGCACATTCCCATCCGATAAATCCGGAATGGTTGAAGTTGATCCGAGGGAGTAATCATGATTCGGATCATTAGGCATTGTTCCTCGACTCTGTACACTGATGTGATTGTTTCCTCCGTCCGGGAAATAAAAAGGATAACCGCTGTTATCCCATGTATCAAACTCAACAGCAACACTATTGGTGATTCCTCCTGCAATCTCCCTGCCTCCATAACCGATATTATGCCCTGCCCCGCCTAAAGCTGTTCCACCGTCACCTTGGATAACAAAGGCAAAGCCATCTCCCCCGCTTCCATACAAGCTGCCACCTGTGTCGGTGATCTGGAATTGAAAAATTGTTTCAAATCCTGCCAAAACTTCTTGCTTTTCGGCATACCAGGCTGCACCAGCCTTATCCTGCAAAGATGGTGTCAGGCGGAGCCGATCACCTTCCCTTGTAGCATTACCTATCAAATAAAGCCCTGCAGTGGAACCGAAGTCTCCATAATTAATACTTGTATTAAACGACCAACTCAGGATATCATGATTTTCCCAATCTGCCCCGGTTCCCGCGGTAAAACCTACCCATGCTGCCCCGTTTGGATTATACACACCCAAAAACATGTTGTTTCCGGCAATAGCCAAGTCGGAACAATATTCCCATTCCGACGGTACAGTTATGCTGGCAACTTCCTTTAATGTTTGACTATAAGCAACTCCGGTAAATACACAACAAACAACGATTAATAGAAAACATCTAAAAACTCTTGCCATTGCTACACCTCCATAAATTTAATATTTTGGATTTTGTAAAATTTTTACCACGTTAAGCGAGTACTCGTTGAAGTAAGCATATGAATTTTTTCCGAATTTCCACAAAAAACCTGATTTTCGACCTTAAAGAAAGCCTTTCACTGTCTGTAATAAACTACGAAGAAATGATAAGAATCTTTTAATAGTACTTAGAAAATTTTTAAGTTTAATCCTGGATTTCTTCTTTTTTTTAAGGCTTAACCTCAGTAAAATTAGATGTGTTAAATGTCATAATATGGGTATATTTGAGATCATAGATCATAAGCCATAACTTGTTAATAAATAAATATTTAGGAACTAAGCAGACATAAAAAACCTATGTGGTTGATATCTCAATATTGATCCCGATGGCCTGCAATTAATAATGAAAATAAATCTTATGAACAAAAGCCAGGTTTGTCTTAACCGGATGTACATAAATGGGTAAAGTTAACGACAAAACCTCAGTGGGTGGTTCAAATATACAATTTCCCGCCACGGAATGGACAAAAATAACGGATAAGCAGTTATCCAAAGCTGTTTTGGCGGAATTGTCCGAGAAATACTGGAGGCCTTTATATTTACACCTGCGACGAAGAGGATTTAACAACGAGGATGCCAAGGATTTGGTTCAAAGTTTCTTTTCAGAGAAAATCCTGGGCCAGGATTTGATTAAAAAGGCGAATAAATCCAGGGGTAAGTTTCGTACATTTTTACTAGTCAGTTTGAATAATTATGTTATTGACCTTTACAGAGGGAGACCTTCGCCACCCCAGGAGGAGATACCTGAATTAAGTGGAGGAACAGATCCCGAAGCCGAATTTGAGCGTGATTGGGCGGAAGGGCTTCTTCATGAATCATTACTGGAATTGAAAGAGGAATGTTTTCGCTGTGAAAAAACAGTACATTGGGAACTATTTCGATGTTGGCTTCTCGAACCGGACTTAAATAGCAATAAAATGCAGATGAAAAATATCTGTACCGAACACGGAATAGAAAATGCCAATAGGGCATATAATATGATATTTAACCTCAAAGGACGCTTTCGTAAAATATTAAGACGTCGACTACGACCTCTGGTAGATTCGGATGCCGAAATCAACTCCGAAATCAGTCATTTTATTAATATTTTTTCCAATAGCTCTACAAGATAGTGTCCTAATGTTCGTATATATTAATAGAGCATGTTTAAGTAAAGAGCTGTAACGTGTTAGTAAATAATAGATTAGTGATCATCCAGAGAATAATAAATAACATAACAAAATTAATTATGGAATATAAAAATGGATGACAGATCGAAATTGTTTGACTTAAACAAGAAGCAAAAAACCCGCCTTTTAGGCTTGGGGCTAAAAAAAGAACCGATGGAAAATCAGCATACAGCTGATTCAGAGAAATCGGATTTGCTTCTCGACTTATTGGCAACGTCACTGCCGGTCGATCCTGCCCAGGTTTCTGTTCTACCTGATATACTCATACCTTTATGTCAGGAGCTTACTTCAGTTGCCGGTGAACCATTAGGAAAATTACTCTTCGATTCAAATACAGATGTTTCTACTTTTAAGAAAATCAAGGACTATGCCAAGGATTTTGGAACTTCTACCAGCTTAAAATCAGACATTTTGCGGGATGTTGCTCTGACAATTTACTATGCGGCCATTGCCGGCGCCTTAGTATTTCATGATAGTAAAATTACCAAAAATTCCTATAAGGAATTAGTTCGCTCCTTTGAATCATTGTGCAAACAGGAGTGGATCTCCAAAGATTTAATGCGTCTTTTCGAAAATGCCCGTCAATCCTGTAGTAAAAATTATGATGAAGAGGGTGAGTAATGACAAAACCACCTGAAAGTAATGAGATGCCCACGTTCAGTGAGGCGGATGGGGAAAAGCGCTCATCTAAAGACCATTCAACTTTTGATCCTGAACATATTGCCATGGGAGATTTCATAGATGATTATAAAATTTTAAATGAAATTGGACAAGGCGGGATGGGTATCGTTTTTAAGGCCTATGAAAAATCTCTTAGACGTATTGTTGCCCTCAAGGTTCTTCACTCAAATATTGCCCAAAATCCCTCCATAGCCAAACGTTTTCGACGTGAAGCGGTATTGGCAGCGAACCTCAGCCACGCTAATATCGTCCCCGTTTTTCATATCGACGAATCTCCTAATCCGAAATACTTCACCATGGAATTCGTGCAGGGAAAGTCGATCAAGGAAAAGATTGAAAAAGAAGGTTTTTTTGAACCTTCAGAGGCTATACGCATTCTGCTTCAGGCATGCAGTGCTCTTCAGTATGCTCATGAAAATAACATCATACACAGGGATATTAAACCCAGCAATATACTCTTACAAAATCATCTGGAAAGAGTAAGAATAACTGACTTTGGCATTGCCCAGGACATAGCTGGGCAAATCGACGATTCTACCCAAACAGAAGAAGCAACCGCTGGTACACCAGGTTTCATGTCTCCAGAGCAAAACCTGGGTGAAAATTTAGATAAACGAACAGATATTTTTTCTTTGGGCCTGACTTTTCATTATATGCTTACGGGGCAAATGGTGTACTGGTTCAACGTGAATTGGACATTTTCCTGTTACGGTTAAGAGAATTCCTAGCCGCAAGCACATCGAGGTTTTTTTAGGCAGGGCAAAGCTCTGAATGG
>LJUC01000102.1 GCA_001303695.1 Phycisphaerae bacterium SM23_30 | reverse complement strand
GACACATCGCAACGCGAGTTCCACAGCAAGGCGTCAAGTCGCAAAGGATAAGAGAAGAAATGCCTGCGTGAGGATGGGGAAAGAGAGGGACAGTTATGTTTTATATTCAAATCAAATGGCAAATGATAGGATTTTAGCGCCCAAGCGTAAGACCGGGGGCTCGATATTCTCGATATTTTAATAGATTTTTCCCCGCGGTAATCAGGCTGAAGATCAGGGGGGGTTGATTTGGTTGGATTTTTTGTTGGCGGGCGGTTGATTGGCGGCGGCGTTCATGGCGTCAATCAACCGTTGGTGAATTTTGAGGGGGTTTTTCAGGTGGCGCCAGACGGCTTCGACGGCGCCGGTGCCGGCGGTGGTGAACTCGATGTTGCCCAACCCCAAAACCCGCTGGGGCAGGGTGAGGACCAAAAAGGTGTTTTGGATTTTCACCAGGGCGCATTGGAAGATATCGATGGTGAAGACGCCGCGAATACGGATGACGCGGCGATCGGTGAGGACGTAACTGCGGCTGACCCACTGTAACAGGGCAAAACCAATGCGGCCTAAAAAAACAACCCCGCAAGCCTCGACGATATAGGTGGTTAGACGCCCCAACTGGATCATGGGGCCGAGCAGTAACGTCGCCGCGGTCACCGCCGAAGCGATTACCACGGTGCGAAAACTCAAAAACACGATGGTCCACAGAGAAGGCTTGATGGCGAAAATAACCCTTTCGTCTTCGCTGATCAGATCGCTGGGCAGCAATTCGTCGATATCCGGATTAAATTGCTGTTCCGATTGGGCCTGGGCCATAATCATCCATTATACCAAAAACCAAGCAGCCCCGTCAAATACCTGGTTATGGGGCCGGATGAGGAGATATGATTTAAATGGACAGCTCCAAGGGCGAGCAGAATATGCCTGACGGAAATCACATTAAATATTTTTCCCCATAGCGCTGATTATGACGTGGGCATGCCGCCTGAAAAGAGGTTTTCGGGGATAGTTTAGGATTTGAAGCTGGCAAGACGATAGGCGTTATGGCACAATATGGGCATGCGAACCATCGTAACAGGCACGGTGGGGCTGGACAAAGGTCCTTATCTGGAGCAGGTGCGTCAGATCGCCGCCCGGGCCGGCCAGGAGGTGCAGGTCTGTCACATTGGCGAGCGGATGTACGCGGAGGCCCCGGACGTGGCGTCGGGGAGGATACTGGATCTGCCTTTGGCGCGGCTGCACCAACTGCGGCGCAGCGTCATCAAGGATATTTTATCGCTGACCGAACGCACCGAAAACATAATTATCAACACGCACGCCACTTTCCGCTGGAAACACGGATTGTTTCCGGCGTTTGATTTCGACCAGTTTGCTCAATTCGGCGCGGACGTGTACGTGTGTTTGATGGATACGGTCGATGCGGTGCATGCCCGGCTGCTGCGCGATCATCAGGCGGATCATTCGCTGAAAGATTTGCTGGTCTGGCGGGAAGAAGAGACGCTGGCGACGGAGTTGATGATGATGGGCTGTTCCTTATCGAATAACAATCCGGTCGGTGCGTTGGGGTCGGGCAAATCCGTCGGCTCGGCGGGTTCGGCGCCCCAATTTTATACCATGGCGGTGGGTTGCGAACAGGTTACGGCCAAGATGTTCTATCGCTTGATTTTTCGGCCGACCATACGCAAGGTCTATATTAGTTTTCCCATGACGCACGTGGGGAATCTACCTGAAATCCGCGCGCAAATCGAGCATTTCCGCCGCGAGACAAAACGACATTTTACGGTTTTTGACCCGGCGGACATGGAAGAATATCAACTGTATCAGAAGGCCCTGGCCGCTTCGGAACGCGGACAAAAGGTGATAGAAATCGAACGGCTGGGCCAACCGCTGCGCTTCGACGTGGCGGAAATCATGCAGGTGGCGGGCGACATCCATGCCCAATTATACGCCCGTGATTTTATGCTGATCGATCAGGCGGAGATGATCATCAGTTATATTCCGGAATTGACCGACGGCAAACCCGGGCTTTCCAGCGGCGTCGAACGGGAGCTGCAACACGCTCACGAGGCTACCAAGGAGGTATATGTTATCTGGCGGGCCCGGGCGATTCCTTCGCCCTTTATCACTGAGACCGCCACCAAAGTATTTACCGGTATCGAAGAAGCGCTGGAATATTTTAACCGGGCCGGTTACATCAAACCGCAAGATAAACGAAGCCGAAATTAACACCCTCCCCAATCCCCTCTCAAGAGGGTATTTTTAACTGGCATTCGGGGAGTTATTCCCCGACTTGGCGTAGGGTGAGTCAAAGTGCAGGTCAGAGGTTCATCCTAAAGAATCTGATGAAGGACGCGGCCGGCGACCATAGTGAAGACCGGTTCGGTATCTGAGTGCAGAATATCGGTGAGGGGATCGTCGGGGGTTTGTTTTATGGGCATGGCGATCAGGTCGGCCTGATAATCGGGGGCAATAAGACCGACATCCTTTAGTCCCAGGGCGAGGGCGGCGTTGATGGTTGCCATTTTTAACAGATCGGCGGCGGGAAAATCAGGGTAATGCCGATGAAGAAAGCGGATTTCGTCCAGGATGCTGAGCGTCTGGTTGCTGGCCAGACTGTCGGTGCCGAGACAGACATTGACGCCGGCGGCGAGCAGGCGTTGAAAGGGGTGTTGGGGATGACCGAAGAACTGATGGGAGCGGGGACAGTAGGCGACACTGTGAGGGGTTTGGCTTAAAGCGTGCAGTTCGTCGTCGTTCAGGTAGTTGACGTGGGCCAGCAGGAAGGGCTGATGGGCCAGATCAAGGGAAAGGAAATACTCAACAGGTGATCGGCGGGGGCAGCGGAAGGAACCATCCCAGCGATGGATGAGTTTCAAGTAGTCGAGACAAGGACCGGCGCCGGTAGTGAGAAATTCGACTTCGTCAGGGGTTTCGGCAAGATGGGTGGTTAAAGGTAAGCGGTCTCGGGCGGCCAATTGGGCGGCAACCTGGTAAACGCGGGGGCCGGCGGAATAGGGGGCATGAGGAGAGAGGCCCAGGCTCAGCAAGGGATTGATTTGGGTTTCCGCGATGCATTTTTCAAGGTATGGCCCAGGTGCATCGGGATGGGCGGTTATGCCAAAGACCTCGGCAAAACATACTTTGCGAATGGATTGGCGGGCCAGGTGACGCCAGGCGCGGTGTCGAAAACAGATGTCGCCCACGGTGGTGACGCCGGCTTTGAGGCATTGGCGGACGGCATCGGTGAGGATGGTATCCAGGTCTCCTTCGATCTGACGACGGGCGGCGCTTAAGCGGGCCACCCAGTCGAAGAAATCGCCCTGGTAGGAGATCCGGTTTTTAAGGGGCGTAAGTTCCAAATGAGTGTGGGCATTAACCAGGCCGGGCAGAAGCACACAGTTGTTGAGGTCGATCACCTCGGCGTCAGGGAATTGCCGTCGAAGTTGAGAGTAAGGTCCGCAAGCAGCGAGGCGGTCTTGAGTGACGGAGACGGCGCCGTCGGGGAGGGCGGGAGAACCCGCAGAAAGCACACTACGGGCGTGCAGGATTAGCATATCTTTCAGGAGCAGGTTTTAGCCTGCCTTCTATTTTTTGGTAGGGCCGGCAATTCCTCTATGGTATGACCGCAAGGGGAAGCTGGGACGATGGGAGTGTTAACCGAGGGCGCCAACTGCTGTTCGAGCAGCAGGTCTTCCAGATCGCCGGCGCGGTTTTCCGTATGGAGCTGGGCCATAAACTGCTCGGCGATCTGCAGGCGTTTCCGGGCGATGTTTCTGACGCTGTCAAAGCGGAAACTTTCCCGCAGACGGGCGGTCCAGTAATCATAATCGATTTTGCGTTTCCAGCTGGCGAGGGCCTCGGTGGCGCCATAGCCATGCACGACATAACGCCGCATCTCGTTAAAGAGGCCGACGGCGCCCATATCATCGAGATTGCGGGCGTCGGAAAGGATCATGGCCTCGATCAGATAGGTGGAACGGCTGCCGGACTCGGCGATGATACTGCAAACCCTTTCCATCTGGCGAGGATTAAGCAGCTCGGATAGCTTTTCATGAATAACCTGCGTGGAGAAATCGCGGATATCCCGGTCGTTCAAATCGGCCAACACCATGCGGGCGGCGCGATCGGCCTGGTTGGCATAACAGGCAAAGCCGGCATCGTGGAACAAAACGGCGACATTGAGGCAGGGGTGGTCAATTTGAAAGCGACGGACCTCGTTGAGCTGAGCGATGTTGCCGCAATGCCGCAGTATCCGATAAGCTCGATCAATCAAATAACGATCAGGGATGCCTTTAACGGTAGGGATCGCCAGGACCTGTTCGGCGATTTCCTTGATAACATTCAGATCGGCCATGTTGACCTCCGTGTCTGAAGGTGAGGTTTAGGGACGTTTTGCTGCTGGAGCCATATCAGTACTACTGGTTTATCATCGGCCAATAATCAGGGATTTCTTGAATTGACCGGATCTGCCCTCGGCAAGCTTCGCTTGTGGCAGCCCCCCGGAACAAAAGCCGCTCTCCGGCCGTGCCGGAAAGGTGCTGCCCAAGATATTTATATTCGATGATAATAGCAGTCGCGCTGGACGGGTTCGAAGCCGACGCTGCGGATGAGGCGTCGGAGCTGATCTAGCTGGAGTTGATAGGCGGCGCCGGCGGCGGCGACGACGTTTTCCTCCATCATCAATGAGCCGAAGTCATTACAGCCGGCGAGAAGGCTCAGTTGGCCGATCTTGGGGCCTTGAGTGACCCAGGAGGCCTGGTGGTTAGGGATATTATCGAGGTAGATGCGGGCCAGGGCGGTCATCTTGAGCTGTTCGAAGGCGCCGGCTAAATGCAGTTGCTCGCACCGGCGGTCTGCATCGGCGGCAGGATCGTAGTGACCTGACCGGGCCAGGCGAGTGTTGCCGGGCTGAAAAGGCCAGCAGGTAAAGGCGGTGAAATGACCCGCCTCGGGATTACTTTGGCGGTTAGTACAGGATTCAGCCTGCAAGCTGCGGAGGCGCTCGAGGTGTTCGATACGCTCGGCGAGGGTTTCGACGTGACCGAACATCATGGTGCAGGTGGTGTACATGCCGAGACGATGGGCCTGGCGCATGACGTCAAGCCACTGGTCGGCGGAACATTTGGCGGGGGAAATCAATCTTCGAACGCGATCGACGAGTATTTCTGCGCCGCCGCCGGGGATGGTGTCGAGACCGGCCGCCCGGAGCCGCTGAATTACCTGCGGAATGGTCATTTCAAATTTTTCCGAAAAAAAGGCGATTTCGGGCGGAGAAAAGCCATGGATGTGCAGACGGGGGAAGCGCTGTTTGATATTGTCTAGCATCTGTTCGTAAAAGCTAAAGGGCAGGTCGGGATGGCAGCCGCCCTGGAGGAGGATCTGGGTGCCGCCGAGGGCCATCAGTGGTTCTATTTTGGCGGCGATTTGCTCGTCAGTCAGGACATAAGCCTGCTCGTCACCCGGCGAGACGCTAAAAGCACAAAAGCGACAGCGGGTGCGGCAGATGTTGGTGTAGTTGATATTGCGTTCGATGACGTAGGTGCGGACGGCCGAGCCGTGCAGACGGTGGGCCACCTCGGCGGCCCGCCGCGCCAGATCTGCCAGATCGTCGGTTTGATAAAGCTCAATCGCCTGTTGGGGGGATATCATGGCCGTTTTTTCATATAAAACTATAGATTTTCCAATTTCCGGCAGTATAATATCATCAGTAGTTTTTTTCATCAATCTTTCTTCAAAACGGTGAATAGCAAATGTTAACACGACTGAAAGTTACCGGATTCAAGAACCTTGTCGATGTAGATGTACGGTTTGGGCCTTTTACTTGTATTGCCGGTCCTAATGGTGTAGGCAAGTCAAATTTATTTGATGCCATAAGATTTTTAAGTGCCTTGGCTGAAAAACCGTTAATTGAGGCTGCACTTTCGGTTCGCGACGAAAGCGGCAGGGCAGCCGACATGCAAAGCTTATTTCATCGACATGGTAATACATACATGGATAAAATGACCTTTGAAGCTGAGATGATCATCCCAAAAGAAGGAATCGATGATCTGGGACAAAAGGCTGAAGCAACAATCACTTTTCTTCGATATTCACTCGCGTTAACCTATCGTAAGAATGATAATTTTGGATCTTTGGGAGCGCTTGAGCTTAACAAGGAGGAATTAGTTCATATATCGCGAACTGAAGCACACAAACATTTATTATTTAATTATAATGCATCTAAATGGCGAGACTCGGCGGTCATCGGGAAAAGGTCTGGCGGACCTTTCATATCCACCGTACAAGAAGGTAATAATCGAATAATCAAATTACATCAAGACGGCGGAAGCCGTGGAAGACCGCTAGCCCAAGCAGCCAACTTGCCACGTACTATACTTTCGGCAACCAATGCATCAGAAAGCCCCACGGCCCTGCTTGCCCGCCGGGAAATGCAATCATGGCGACTTCTGCAACTAGAACCGTCGGCATTAAGAAAACCGGATGATTTTTCTGCACCGACCAAACTCGATTCCAACGGTTTGCACCTTCCCGCATGCTTATATCGATTAGCCTGTCATAATAGCTCTAAAGTGTATTCACAGATTGCCAACAGGTTGGCCCAGCTTATAGAGGATGTATATGATCTTTCTATCGAAAGAGACGAAAAGAGGGAGTTATTAACGTTGTATATCAACGGGAAGGACAAAACCTCCTATGCAGCGCGATCGTTATCAGACGGTACTTTACGATTTTTAGCACTGGCGGTTTTGGCACAGGATCCGGAATTTCAGGGGGCTCTTTGCCTGGAAGAACCGGAAAACGGGATTCACCCCGAGCGAATACCGGCGATGATTCAACTTCTCAATGATATAGCAACCGACGTTCATGAGCCCATCGGCCCGGATAATCCTCTGCGACAGGTCATTATCAACACGCATTCTCCCGCGGTTGTGCAACAAGTTGCCGAAGATAGTTTACTAGTTGCAGAACTAAAAGAAGTAGCGAATAATAATAAACGATTTCGAGGGGTGCAATTCAGTTGCTTGCCTGGAACATGGCGTGAGAAAAAGCCGCCCTATTCTGAAAAAAAACACATTTGTTCAAAGGGAAAATTGCTCGCCTATTTAAACCCGGTACTCTCAGAAGATGAATATTCTGATATAGAAGACGATAGATCAACACGAAAAAAGCCAAGAAGAGTGATTGACAGAGAAGACGCAAAGCAACTTTTAATGCCCTGGGGGCAAAAATAATTGGCAGAAATCAAATATACTTTAGTCTCTGATGGACCTTCCAATAGAGCCCTCTTACCTTTATTAACCTGGTTGTTAAGCAAGCACCTTAGAGATCGTGCAATCCAATTTGAATGGGCGGATTTAAGAAAGTTGCACAAACCGCCGGCAAGATTAGCAGATAAAATTAAAGCCGCCCTCGATCTTTATCCTTGTGATCTGTTATTTGTTCACCGTGATGCAGAAAATGAAAATCCCCAGAACCGATACCGCGAGATCGGGCAAGCGCTGGAAGAAGTAGAGAACGATATTCAGATTCCACCCTCGATTTGTGTTGTGCCCGTGCGCATGATGGAGGCATGGTTATTGTTTGATAAAAACGCTGTCAGAAAAGCAGCGGGAAATCCCCAAGGAAGTCTATCCTTAGCTTTACCGAATCTCAACAATTTAGAGCAGTTGCCTGATCCCAAAGCAATACTTCATAACCTCTTGCGTGCAGCCAGCGGTTTATCAGGTCGCCGTCTGAAAGACTTTACAAATAGATATTTAGGACTGGCGGTTCATCGTGTACCGGATTACATCGAGGATTTTACGCCGTTAAGAGGATTGCCGGCGTTTAATCGTTTAGAAAATGACCTTCAAGATATAATAACATCTCAGGGTTGGGAATCACCCTGATTTCATACCCTGGTCTCACGCCATGGAACAATATACGCCTCCGAGGGGGCTGATAAAACGGACAATTGAAAAGTTCAATCCCCCTGGTTTTACACCGGGGCGGGTAATCGAGATTCTCCATTAAATATTTCTCTGGAGGCCGCCTATGCAGGTCTTGGGGTGCCTTTCCCCTGCAGTGAATCGGGAGCATCACGCCGGTTTGATTATGGAGCGACAGCGGATAGCCGTCGATTCACTGCCGTCGATGGGTTGTCAGCGCAATTTTACAGCACAGATTGGTTTTTTGAAACCTTCAAAAGGGAAGGCTGCCCGGCGTAACAGCTTGACAGCCCTGAGTTTAGCAAACGAGGCCGACGGGACTCGAACCCGCAACCCTCGGATCGACAGTCCGATACTCTATCCAATTGAGCTACGGCCCCAAAATTCAATTTTCCCTGTCAGCAGGGATCCACAGGCAAAATCATGGATCGAAAGCGATCCTTTCGTGGTTAATAGTAATGACTTACAGCGATTTTAACAAGAAAAAAAGTAAAAATGTCATTGGGGCAAGAGGGCGGGTCAGAGTTAAAAGAATCGGGAAAAAGTAATCGGATAATGAGGTAAAACGGCATCTTTATCTGTCAGAATAACCAGAATTTATGAGTTTGATGGTAAGATAGGTAAGATGGGAAAGGCAGGTAAGATAAAAGGTTGAGGTATTTAAATATAATAATATATATTATACTTTTTTTAGACAAAAATAAATAGGTCAAGTTTCTTATATTAAGACGGTATAGAAAATAAGCAGGAAAAGGCGTGGGTCTAAGAACGCAAAGATTTGACGGCGACCCCAGAGCAGCACTAGAGGAGGTTTATGATAAGCACGCCAACAGTTTATACCAGTATGCCCTGATGATACTGGCGGATCATGGAGCGGCGGAAGATGCGGTGCAACAAGCATTTTTACAGATATTGAAGTTGGGTAAGCGGATTATGGAAATCAATTCTCATTACGATTATTTAAGAATGTCGGTCCGGAACGAATGCTATAGGATGCTTAAGAAACGGCGGCGATTAGATAGTACCGTAAAACGATTCACCTTTAATCCATTATTGGAAAGATTAGACCAAAAGATAATTTCCGATGATGAACAAAGGTTAATCGAGGATACCATTGCAAGACTTCCTGCCGAGCAGCGAGAAGTACTGCATATGAAGGTTTATGAGAACATGACATTTCAAGAGATAGCCCAGATGATAGGGGTGTCGATGAACACCGCCGCCAGTCGATATCGATACGCGATGGATAAATTGAGAGATGTTTTGGGGCCGGGTGATTAGGCCCCGGAAGTCTATTATGAATGAGTATGATAAAACGATAGAAGCGAAACTGAAGCGATACCGGCCGTTGGGGCCGCCGGGGGGGCTTAAGGAACGGATATTTGAAGCTCAACCCGATGCGGGGAGACCAGCTAGGTTTGCGGTGGCGGCGAGCATGGTGGCGGCATTGTGGGGGGGGCTGATTTGGTTTACTTTGACGGGTCCGGGCCATTCGGAGCCGGCAGATTCTATGCTGGTTCAGGTCAAACGGGAAATCAGCAGGGCGGGGCAAGCCGCCCAGCTTTTAGCAGTGGGGGATTTGCTGGCTCAGCAACCGGGGGGGGAGGAATATGCCAAGAGCCACTATCAGGAAATTCTCCAGAACTTTTCCGATACAGGTTTTTCCGTGCAAGCCAAAGGGCAACTAAAATCCCTTTTTGAAAGGAGTGTTAAACAATGATTACGGGGAAAAAAGATGTGATCGCAATGATCGTAGTGCTCACATCTACGCTATCGGCGGGCATCGCGCAACCGCAGGAAACCACAGAGAGAGAATTGAAATTTAAGGTATCGACTGTTCCTTTTAGTGAGACGGAAAATAGAACCGTTTTACACGATACCAGGGAACCACGGCCGGGGAGTTATGTTGCGGAGGTAATAATAATCCATGATAAAAATCCATATCTGGACGGTTGGTACAATCTAGTGCCAAAGAGTGAGTTATACAAGACCAGGTCCATGTCAATACAGCAGCAAGGTATTATTAGAATTACTTTAGAAGCGGATCCAATGAATCGACCGAGTTATTTTCCGGGTTGGCCGATAGGCAGTTCGAGCGATCCTTTTAAAAAATACTATTTGCCGGGCTGGACGGAGGATGATGCGCGGAAGATGGCTCAAGCGTTGCTAGAAGTGCTGGATAAGGAGAATGCCGGGAGGTTAGAGAAGGCAAGACAAGAATTGAAACAAAGAAAGGAAAGGGCGGCCCAACAGGAAAAAAGCATTGCCGAACTGCGCCTGAAGAAGAAACCCATCGAAGAGCAACTGGAGAGTTTCAAAAACACCATTTATTATCAAACTATTGAAGATGCGCGAAGAAGTATTTTTGAGTGGAGTAATTTAATCAATGTGATCGAAGTGGATATAGTGGGCATCCGGGCCAAACTGGAGATGATCGAGCAACAGCGGGATGAGAATCAAAAGAGGAAAAAGCCCCTGGAGAGCATCACCAATGCGCTATTTCAAATAGAGATGGCCAATAAGATCGAATTGGCCGGGGCCTTGGCGCGGAAGGGGGCGGCCCAGGTTTCGCTGGAAAAGGCCAAAGAATTTGTACATCTGTGTGAGCAAGAAAAAGAACTGGCGGCGCCTTTGAAATCTTACGAGCAAAGTTTAGCCGAGGAGGAAGCCGCTATTGACAAACTGGAGAAAACACTGGCAGATTTGCCCCCCTATATGAGGCCGATCGAGGTTTTAGATAATACGGTAACTATTTATCCCTATAAAAAAGAAATATAATTAATGAGGTATATCCGTCTCCAAACACCCTGATCGTGGAGGGAAATTAAAAAGGGGATGCTGTACGCTTCGATGGGGAGAACACACGGTTTTAACAGGCCGTCCAGCATGATCGGTACCCCATATTCCCAGACCGCCGACATGCTGGCGGCACTTTAGTTTCCGACGTTTCTGATATAAGCATAGACCGGAATATCGATATGGAATTTTTCCCGGGTTTGCGGCAGGGTAATATACAGGGTAATAGAATTATAGGCTGCTTTTAAACTTTTCTGGATATTACCGGAGAAATGCAATATGTTTTTGGTGCCGGGCGACGATTCGTATTGGCACCGTAAACCCGCATCTTTGAAATCGATCGTGTTAATTAAAAATTCGCCCTCGTTGCGGGAAGAAATGGTTATATCATAATTGACCGGTTGGCCCGGCAGCACTTCGCCGAGAAATATTATACCGGGGCGGGCTTTGACGGGGGGGACTATATTGGCGGTGACGGGAATGGAAATGCGGGGGTATTCGTCCAAATTGGTATCAATCTCAACGCGGCCTTGTAATGGTCCATAGTTATGATTGGGGCAATCCAGTTTGACTTCAATCAGATAACGATTAAGGATGCGCGGGTCTCCGATGAATTTATAATCCGGCACCAAGTCCTTGAGAAATTTTTTATCAATTTTTTTTAATTCCAGCTCAATGTTTTCAATATCAATGTGGGGAGAGGTCAATTCAAGCGCATCTAATCCGCTGTAGCGAATATAACAACAAGTATGTCCGGCGTTGCCGGGGATGATATTGCCGAAATCGAGATTAAATGGCTCAACAAAAACCTTCGTTTTTTTGCTACCGGCCAGAATAAGTTTGACAATGGGAAATTTTGGGTCATCGGATTGGACAAATACCTGATGTACAAAAAACCCGCCATAAGAGTTGGGGGTATAGTGCAGGGAAATTTTGCCCTTTTGGCCGGGAGCAATGGGTCTTTCGGGTTTTTCGGCCACGGTGCATTTGCAATCTGAGTGGACTTTAATGATATTTAAGTCCTTATTACCGATATTTTCAAAAGAGAACTCAAAGTCAACATGATTTGTTTTTTGTTCGACATCCCCGGCATGAACTATCAAAGTATCAAACTGAATACAAGGATTATTCTTGACAGGTCGGTTCATATAGACGGGTAAGGGGCGATCCGATGGGGGTTTTTCCACGAACAACGCCATCTTGCCCCATGCCTGTTCGAACAACTCATTGGGCGATTTCCGCCAATGATTCGTACTGTCAAACACCTCCACATATTCAGAAGTTGCATTGGTGACCACCAGGAAGTGATCGGGATACATGGGGACAATAAGCGGGAAGGTGCAGGAAGGGAGATCTTGAAACCGGAGTCTTTTTCCCTGGACGGATAGACCTATTTTTTGCAAGGCTTTCTTGATATCCAGCATACTTTTTCCGTCTTCTTCGGGAGGAAGTAATTCAAGGATGTATTCCTCTTGTATGGGAACGCCTAATAATTTGCAACAATAATCGACGCAATAATGGGCGCACTGAAAATTTTCGTAAGGAGAGGAGTATAATCCTTCGGATTCATCGCGGCATCCGGGAAATAGGAGGGCAAGAGAAATCGCCAGCAAACACTTATAATAGTTATCTTTCATGATATTTTCATGTGGGCCGGGCCTGATCATGTGACAATCCCTTCTTCTTTTGAGTAACAAATATTTTCACCATCGCCAGGGAAATTACAGCACCTGCGGCAAGGATGAATATCCATTTCCAATAGGAACCGGAAAAATCGCTTTGCGTCATGGCGGCATTGTCTTTGGCGCTCTGCAACAAACTTTCCCCGGCTTCGGAAACGGTATCTGTTGGAAGTT
>LJUC01000101.1 GCA_001303695.1 Phycisphaerae bacterium SM23_30 | reverse complement strand
TGGTCGCCCGGATCGCCGAATTTATGAACGACTATCGCATCGTCGTCACCAAAAGCACCGTGCCGATGGGCACCTATCAGAAAGTAACCCGGGTCATGGCCGACAAAACCGAAAAACACTTCGATTACGTCAGCAACCCCGAATTTCTCAAGGAAGGCGCCGCCGTGGAAGACTTTATGAAGCCGGACCGGGTCATCATCGGCACCACTAACCCGGCGGTGATGGAGATTATGAAGCAGCTTTACGCCCCTTTTATGCGTAAGAGTAGCCGCATCATCATGATGGACCCGGCCTCGGCGGAAATGACCAAATACGCCGCCAATGCCATGTTGGCCGCCCGCATCTCGTTCATGAACGAGATGTCGGCCTTGTGTGACAAATTCGGCGCCGATATCGAAATGGTCCGGGCGGGGGTAGGCAGCGACGCGCGGATCGGCAACGCCTTTATCTTTGCCGGTCTCGGTTATGGCGGCAGTTGCTTTCCCAAAGACATTCGCGCCTTGATCCACATGGGCGAACAGCAAAACTGCCCTATAACCATCGCCCGGGCGGTTCAGCAGGCCAATCTCACCCAGCAGGATCGATTCGCCCGGCGCATCCTGGACTATTTTGGCGCCGGGGCCGCCCGGACCACCCTCGCCCTGTGGGGCCTGGCCTTCAAGGCCCGCACCGATGACGTAAGGGAATCACCGGCCCTCTATTGTGCGGAAAAATTCCTTGCCGCCGGCATGAAGATCAGGGCGTACGACCCTGAAGCCATGCCGGCCGCCCGGGTCGCCCTCGATAACCGGATCGAAACGGTCAAAGACAGTTACGACGCCCTCGACGGGGCCGACGCTTTGGTCATCTGCACCGATTGGCAGGAATTTCGCACCCCCGATTTCGACCGGATCGCCCAAAAACTCCATCGCCCCGTCATCTTCGACGGCCGAAATCTCTATGACCCCGCCTATGTCAAAAAACAGGGCCTCGAATACCACAGCATCGGCCGACCCTGAGCGTTTGGGTCATTGATTTTAATAAGTTTTCAAAATTCAACGTAAGGTCATAAAATTTCAAAACATGTTACCTTAAAAGCAGCCGCGGTCACGGGCGAATTTCGTTTATCCGACAAGAAAGCCGAATTCATTTTCCTGATCTTCATATTGGCCGCCGCCTTGTTACTATTCCTTTCAAACCTGGGCAATCAGTACCTCTGGCAGGACGAAGCGCAAACCGCCCTTTTGAGCCGGACCATTCTCGATTACGGCGTCCCCAAAGGCTATGACGGCCGCAACTTCTTTTCCCAGGAATTACAGGCCGAGTACGGCCAAAACTACCTCTGGAGATGGCACACCTGGCTGCCCTTTTATCTCTTGGCGGGATTTTTCGCCGTCTTGCCGGACAACACCTTTGCGGCCCGCCTTCCCTTCGCTCTGTTCGGCGTCGCATCGGTATTTCTAACCTACGCCTTCTGCAAAAAACTCCTGCAAAGCAGAAACATCGCCGCTCTCGCCGCCCTGCTGCTGTTGATTTGTGTTCCCTATTTAATCCTGTCGCGACAATGCCGCTACTACAGCCTGGCCGCCTTTTTTTCTCTGGGGGCCCTGTACGCCTATCTGGGCCTTGTTCATAAACAAAAAATCGCCTCTCTCGCATTTATCATCGCCTCCCTCGCCCTGTTCCACACCCACTACCTTTATTGCGCCACTTTACTGGCCGCGGCGATTTTGCACGCCTTGATTTTTCACCGCGACCGTCTGCGCACGCTGTTGTTGCTTTCTGCCCTGGTGGTTTTGATCAATGTTCCCTGGATTGTCTGGCTTTCGGGTATGAAATACGGCCAACGCTACGAAGGTTTTTTTAATCTAAAAAGAATCGCCCAATTTACTTATCAGTATTTTTCTCAAATCGGCAGGTACGTTTTTCACCCTTTACTGCTGCTGATTATCCCCGTCGCCTCCTGCGGCAATTGGTTGAAAAACAAATCGTTTTTTATCGACCTGCGGCGCGACCGCGTGTTTTGGTCGAGGCTGTCTCTGGTCTTATTATTTTTAATCAGCAATTTAGCGGCTTTGGCGGTTGCCAGTCCTGCGCCCTTCTTCCGCTATTTGGCCCCCTTGATACCCCTTCTCATCATCCTGACGGCCTGGCTGGTGGATGCCTCTTCTCGGATTAACAAAGTTTTGGCTTGGGCGCTCATCGCCGCCTTACTCGTCACCGGCTCGATGAAGGATTTTCTCTACGAAATCACCCACGATTACGACGGACCCCTCGAAGGCATCGTAAAATACTTAAACGAACACGGCAACCATGACGACCTGGCGGCGATCACCTACGGCGATATGCCCTTGAAATTCTATACCGACATGAAAATCATCGGCGGGCTCACCGGCGAAGACCTCGCCCCCGCCCGGCAGGCGAAATGGGTTATTTTACGCCAAAACCTGGTATGCGAAAAAGACCGGCAAGTCGGCCTCTACCTGGTGCAAAACCTGCCTCTAAACAGCAGCGACTATTATGAAAGAATCACCCTGGATTACCCTGACATCATATATGAAAACCGCGAAGACCCCGCCCAACACCATTTCCGCACCGTACTTGACGCCGGCCGGGTCGTCATTTATCGCAAAATCAATTAACATCCGACATGAAGCCGCACTTATTGACGGAAAAATTCTTGTAGGATGAACTTTGCCCTGCTGTAATTTGCCCCATGAAAAAAACTAAACCTGCTAAAAACCCCCCCCAACCACCCAAATCGCGTAGTAAATATTGGCCCTGGATCGTGTTATTAGCAGTCTTGCTGTGTACCTCGGCGCTCCGTTGGCGCTTGCTGGACACCCCGCTGGAGCGCGACGAAGGTGAGTACGCCTACGCCGCCCAGCTGCTTCTGCAGGGCGAGGCGCCTTATGCCCAGGTCTATAGCATGAAAATGCCGGGCATCTACGCCGCTTATGCGGTTATCCTGGCCCTTTTCGGCCAGACACACGCCGCCATTCACCTGGGCCTGTTAATCATCAATGCCCTTACTGTTGTTCTGATGTTTTTATTGGCCCGACGCCTCTTCGATCCCCTGACCGGCCTGGCCGCCGCCGTCGCTTTGGCGCTGCTTTCACTGGGCCAACACGTGCATGGTATCTCCGCCAATGCCGAACACTTTGTGCTCCCTTTGGCCCTGGGCGGTATTGTCCTTTTGTTGCGGGCGCTTGATACGGAAAAACTCTGGCCCCTGCTCCTCGCCGCCGCCCTGTTAGGCATGAGCTTTCTCATGAAACAACACGGCGCCGCCTTTATCATCTTCGCCGGTTTGTATCTGATTTGTCGCCAATGGCGCCGGCAGCCCTTTCAATGGAAACCTGCCATAATTAAGATTACCCTTTTTATCATAGTGCTGCTGCTGCCTTTTTTAATCACCTGCGGCATTCTCGCCGCCGCCGGCGCCTTTGAAAAGTTTTGGTTCTGGACCTTCGGCTATGCCCGGGAATATGCCGCCGGTCTATCCCTGTCGAAAGGGTATGCCGTTTTTGTTACCCGTATAAGTGATGTGGTCAACCTGGCCCCTCTACTTTGGATTCTGGCGGGCATAGGATTGATTAGTTTATGGTTAAATAAGTCTTTCCGTCAACGCCGGGACTTTGTGGGGGGATTTTTGTTTTTTTCCTTGGTCGCTATTTGCCCGGGTCTCTATTTTCGTCCCCATTATTTTTTATTTTTACTGCCGGTGGTTTCTCTGCTCGCCGGCCTCGGCGCCGCCGGCGTCGCCGCCCTCTTTGCCCCCTATAAATCGGCTCTTATGTCAAAAGCCATCCCTCTCCTTCTGGCCGGGGTGATCTTGTTTCAGGCCGGCTATCAACAACGAAAATTCCTGTTTTTCCTCAGCCCCGCCGACGTGTCCCGCACCACCTATCCCGGCAATCCCTTTGTCGAATCCCTGGAAATCGCAAAATACCTTCAGCGGCACACCGATCATAACGATCGCCTCGCCGTCATCGGGTCCGAACCTCAGATCTACTTTTACACCCGGTGTCGTTCTGCCAGCAGGTATATCTATACTTACGAAATGGTCCGGGATCACCGCCACGCACAGGACATGCAGCAGGAAATGATGCGCCAGGTGGAAGCCGCCCGGCCTAAATACCTGATCTTAGTGCTTATAGACATATCCTGGGGAATTCAGCCCCCCGACGAGATGCAGCAGTGGTTTCAGGACTTTCCCCGGCAATATTACCGGCAGGTGGGCGTCGTTGATGTTTTTCTCTACCCGAAAAAATCGCAATACTACTGGGATCAGGACGCCGCGGGATATGCCCCTCAATCCCCGGCCCGGATCTTCATTTATCAACGCAAAGACTGACTATGGGTTAGCTCTAAAAAACTCCAACTATAAGACAGGATCTGATATGAAGGTACTAGTAACCGGCGCCGCGGGATTTATCGGTTCGCATCTCTGCGAAAAAATACTCAACCGCGGCGACCATGTGGTGGGCCTGGACAACTTTCACGACTTTTACAGCCCCCGGATCAAGCGCCGCAACCTCCGCCGTCCCCTCGCCCACCCGCACTTCGAACTTATAGAGGGCGACGTCCGCGACGCCCCGTGCCTGGACGCCGTGCTGGCTGAATCCCCTTTCGATATGATCGCACATCTGGCCGCCCTGGCCGGCGTGAGACCTTCCCTCAACGATCCCCTGGGTTTTGCCGATGTCAACATCCGCGGCGCCGGCGTCGTCCTGGAAGCCGCCCGCAAACACCACGTGAAAAAATTCATCTACGCCTCCAGCTCCAGCATTTACGGCAACAATATAAAAGTGCCTTTCGCCGAGACCGACCCCGTCGATCATCCCATCTCTCCTTATGCGGCCACCAAGAAAGCCGCCGAGCTTTTATGTCATACCTACCATCATCTCTACGGCATTGATGTGAACTGCCTGAGATATTTTACCGTCTATGGCCCCCGCCAGCGGCCCGATTTGGCCATCCATAAATTCGCCCGCCTTATGGAGGCCGGCAAACCCATTCCCGTCTTCGGCGACGGCTCCATGGCCCGTGATTTCACTTATATCAATGATATTATTCAGGGTACCGTCGCGGCTATGGACCGTTGCGCCGGGTACCATATTTATAACCTGGGCGAATCTCAACCGTATCGACTGGACCATTTGATCGGCGAACTGGAAAAAGCCCTGGGCAAAAAGGCCCTCGTCAAACGCCTGCCCGTCCCCCCCGGCGATGTCAAACAAACCTACGCCGATATCTCCAAGGCCCGCTCCGAACTGGGCTATGACCCTAAAATTGATTTACCCGAAGGCCTGGCCCGCTTCGTCGCCTGGCTCCGAAAGCAAACTTAGTGGAATTTACAGATTGAGCCCTTGATACGACGCCTGTATCATAAACCTCGAATCCCTAGTTTCACACCTCGCAAAAGGCCCCTAAAATGATTAAAATCATCTGTGTCTGCGGCGCTCGACCCAACTTCATGAAAATCGCCCCCGTCATCCGCGCCCTGAAGGCCAGGGGCGCGTTCCGTATCCTGCTGGTGCATACCGGCCAGCATTACGATGAAAACATGAGCGCCTTGTTTTTCGACCAGCTCCACATCCCCCGGCCCGACATCAACCTGGAGGTCGGTTCCGCCTCTCATGCCGCCCAGACCGCCGAAATTATGAAACGTTTCGAGCCGGTGGTGCTGGATTTCCAGCCGCATTATGTCATGGTGGTCGGCGACGTCAACAGCACCATCGCCTGCGGCCTGACCGCCGTTAAACTCGGCGTCAAACTGGCCCACGTCGAGGCCGGCCTCCGCAGCTTCGATCGCACCATGCCCGAAGAAATAAATCGACTCCTCACCGACGCCATCAGCGATCTCCTGTTTGTCACCGAACCGTCGGGTATCGACAACCTCAAAAAAGAAGGCATCGACGCCGCCAAGGTCCACTTTGTCGGCAACGTTATGATCGATACCCTCCTGGCCCACCGCGAAAAAGCCCGCGCCTCCGATATCCTCCGCCGTCTAAACCTCCAGCCCCGCACCTTCGGCGTAATCACCCTCCATCGGCCTCCCAACGTGGACGACCCGCACAACCTCGCCGCCATCGTAAAGGCGTTCGATGAAATCCAGAAAGAGATCAAACTCGTCTTTCCCGCTCACCCCCGCACCCGCAAAAACCTTCAAAAAACCGGCTTGACCGAACGCCTTGAGTCGATGAAAAATCTGCTCCTGATCGAGCCGGTGGGCTATCTCGATTTTCTCTGCTTGATGAGCAACGCCGCCCTGGTGATGACCGATTCCGGCGGCATCCAGGAAGAAACCACCATCCTGGGTGTCCCTTGCATGACCCTGCGCAAAAACACCGAGCGGCCCGTCACCATCACTCACGGCACCAATCGCCTCGTCCCCCTCACCACCGAAGGTATCCTCCGGGTATTTGCCGAAATCAAAAAAACCGGATTCCTCTCCAAGCCCGCTCAGCCCCAACTCTGGGACGGCCGCGCCGCCCAGCGCATCGCCGACATCCTCGCCCGCCCCCCTACCTCGAAAAATAACCACCGTTGATTAAGGGTCGCTTTGCCCCACGCATCTAACTCGATACCGTGGGGACATGACCGGGTTAATTGAAAAAAAAATCAAAACCGGCCGGAGATAAAATACGTCTATAACTCGTCTTAAAAGGTCGGACCTGAAAAAGAAAAGTCGTTTCGATTTTGGTCATATTCAGGTATAATAAATTCACATCTCAAATACAGGTTAAATCGCCATGTAGTTGAGAGATAAGAAAAACACGAAGGGAGAAATAAAATGATAAATTGGAAACGCATCTTTTCGATAATATTAATCTGTGTATTTACGATCGTTGTTTTCGGTCTTGATTTTAAAGAGGTACGCAAGCCTCAATCCTTTTTCCCGGTTTCCGAAACTTGCAAAAGAGATACAGCCATTACCGGATTGGTAAAGCTCGATTCGAGTGAAAATACCTGTCGGATGTTTTACGGGAGATGCCCTCACGATCATGCGGCGATGGGATCGTCAACCGGCCTTAATAAACAGCAAACATGCACCCCCGTCGCTCACTGGAGTTTTGACAATCCCGACGATCCCGGTCACGACGACACCGGTAACGGCCATGATGCCGCCCTGCAGGGAAATCCGACCTGGGTGGAAGGAGCTTTTTACTTCGATGGACTCGATGACTACCTCGAAGCCTTCTATAGTTCGGCGGACTTGGCCTATATTTTTAATAAATACACGGTGCAGGTCCGGATTAAATATACCTCCCCCACGAACGTCTATTTACTCAATAGAGGCAGATCCGGGGGAAACTATCACACCAATTTTATGCTTTTCGTTGACAGCGGCGTTGAAGGCCAAATCCGGGGAGGACACGAAATGGCGGATGATTCCTCGGTGATGGTCGAAACAAATGCGGCTTATCCGGTCAATGACGGTAACTGGCACGAAATTGTGATTACCTGCGACGGCTCCCTTTTAAAAATATACCGGGACGGATTCTTAGATGATTCCCGGGCGGCGCCCCCTCCGGGCTATCAGTTAGGTTCTTATTATCCCGTAGTCATCGGCGCCGCGGGTGAGCACAACCGGCCCCATGACTATTTCCGAGGATATATCGATTGTGTAAAACTCTATGACTGCCCCGTCGCGCCGCCCCTTAAAGTGAAGGCCCTGGTTGATTTCGATCCCGATATCCTTAATAGAAAAAGTCGGGGACGATGGGTAACAGCATATATTACCTTGCCCGAAGGTTACGACGTAAACGACATTGATATAACGACCATGGCAATCACCTCCCTGATCGGCCTGAGCGCTTCATCCGAATATGTCCAGCCCGCAGACCTCGGTTTCATACCCCGCCGCGGCGACCGAGACCAGGATGGAATCCCTGATCTCACCGTGAAGTTTGACCGTGCGGCTCTGTTGCCTAATCTCTTCTTGGATGATGTTACCATCACTATCGAGGGCAAGCTTTTAACAGGTGCGTGCTTCAGCGGCAGCGACACGATCCGTGTAATCAGGCAATGAACCGGCAAACGAGTAATGAAATTGACACCTAGACAACGCGTATTATCCGTGTAACTCCACTATAAATGCCCTGAAACCGCCGGGGAGGGAAAGTCGGCTTTGATATATCGAGTTGACTAAAAGGATATAAGATATCCGAATTTAACACACTCGTTATGTAGGGCGATCCTTTGCCTCGCGCGCTTAAAGGTTCAAATAATATTGATAATCCGGGTAATCGATGGTTTAATATATCTGGTTTTCCAGGAGCGATATTATGTCCGTCGTCGATACCGTCGTTAAAGAACTTACCGTCTTCTTCCCCTTCTACAACGAGCAAGAAAACATCGAACGCCTCGTCAAACAAGCGGTCGAAGTTCTCCGGCGTTTGAGTCTGGACTACGAGATCATCCTGGTCAACGACGGCAGCCGCGACCGCACCGGAATAATCGCCGACCGGCTCGCCCGGCAAAATCCCCGCATCAAAGCCGTCCATCACCACCCCAATCGCGGCTACGGCGCCGCCCTGCAATCGGGCTTCCGCCACGCCGCCAAGGAATGGGTCTTTTACACCGACGGCGACGGCCAGTTCGACCTCAACCAACTGGAGCTGCTGCTGCCTCTGGCCGGTAAATACGACATCGTCAACGGCTACCGCCTCCACCGTCAGGACGGCCTCCTCCGAAAGATCAACGCCGCCGGTTGGGGGTGGCTGGTCAAAAAACTACTACATTTTGAAGCCCGCGACGTGGACTCCGCCTTCAAACTCTACCGCCGAAAAATCTTCGATCACCTCCCCCTCAAATCCACCGGCGCCCTCATCGACGCCGAAATCCTCGCCCGCGCCAAACACGCCGGCTACTCCCTCGGCCAGATCGGCGTCCGCCACCTCCCCCGCACCGCCGGCGCACAAACCGGCAGCAATATCAAAGTCATCCTCCGCGCCTTCCGGGAACTAATTAAACTCCGCCGCGACATCCTCGTCCACCCCCCGCCCCGGTAAATATATATTATAGATATATTAAATCTTGAAATCCGCCGCCTCGTGCCCGGCCGGCAAAGTCCCTTAAGCAACTTTTCCTGAATTAAAAAAACGCCCAAATCATCTTAAAAACCGGCTTAACTCCCTCCCTATATTTAATTCCCCCGCCGAAACCCAACGCCCCTGAATAATTCTTTAACGTCTGATAACTGCTAGCATCGTTTTTGTTATATGTTTCACGGAAAAAGACACCATATATGGTGTCTTTTTTTAGGGCCGCTAATTATAACTACCGGATATGTTAACAAAAAAATTTTAAACGGGCGGACCAGATAAAAGGCGCCGATTTTTTTAATAAAAAATTTTTTTCCTTCGCAAATTCATAACCCGCAAGGATTTATCCGAGTTGTTAAAAGTGCATAAGTTATTTTATCTAAAGTGAATTTTCTCTTGATAATATCTCGTGTTATGATTATAATAAGATTGTGGTTTGCTCGGTGGGGCAATTAACCGGAGGAAAGACGTATGGTTAAATACAACCGGGAAAGTTGTGTAGCCGGAAAAGATCCATCTCTCCCCGTTCGATATCTTACCCGCATCGAAAATATACCCCAAATTTCCCCGCAGGAACGCGACCGCTTGGCTCAGGTAACGGCTAAATACCCCTTCCGCTCCAACAATTATTATCTTTCCCTCATTGACTGGTCCGATCCGGACGATCCTATTCGTCAGCTCATCATTCCTCATCCGCACGAACTGGAAGAATGGGGCGATCTCGATCCCTCCGGCGAACGCAATTACACCATCCTGCCCGGCCTGGAACACAAATACAATTCTACCGCTCTGCTTTTGGTCAGCAACCTCTGCGGCGGCATCTGCCGTTACTGCTTCCGTAAAAGAGTCTTCCTTAACAAAAAACAGGACATCCTCTCCGACCTGACCGCCGCCCTCCGCTATCTGACCGAGCATCGCGAAATCACCAACGTCCTGCTCACCGGCGGCGACCCCCTGGCCCTCTCCACCAAAAAACTCCAAAAAATCATCCACCCCCTGCTCAGCATCCCCCACCTTAAAATCATCCGCATCGGCTCCAAAATGCCCGCCTTTAATCCTTACCGCATTCTCCACGATCCCTCCCTCCTCCAGCTCATGCATACTTGTGCCGCCGCCGAAAAACAATTATATCTTATCGTCCATTTTAATCACCCCCGCGAACTCACCGACCTCGCCTGCGACGCCCTCAAGACCGTCCGCCGAACCGGCGCCGTCGTCGCCAATCAGACCCCCATCATCCGCGGCATCAACGACAAACCCGACACCCTGGCCGAACTGTTCCGCAAACTATCCTTCATCGGCGTGCCCCCTTATTACGTCTTCCAGTGCCGGCCCGCCTCCGGAAATAAAAGCTACACCCTCCCCATCGAAGAAGCTTATCAAATCTTCGCCCAGGCCAGAGCCCGCATCTCCGGCCTGGCCAAACGCGCCCGCTATGTCATGTCCCACCGCACCGGAAAAGTCGAAATCATGGGCCTCACCGAAAAACATATCTTCTTCAAATACCACCGCGCCGCCGCCGAGGTGGACAGTGAAAAATTCATGGTCTTTGATCGCAACCCTCAAGCCTACTGGCTCGACGACTACGGCGAACCCCTCGAATCCCAGCCCCTCGAAATATATCAGGACATCCTCGAACTCTGATTACCTGCCTGATAAAAAAACGCCCCCCAAAATGGAACAAAATCGGTATATTGCCCTCTTTAAGGAATCACCGTGTTCAAAGGATAGGTAAATATCCCCGACGCCCCCGCCTTCTTTAATCTCGGTACCAAATCCCGCGCCGCCCGCTCCGGCAGTACCACTTCCAACGCCGCATATTCCTTATCCGCCAAATAGTTGACCGTCGGCGACTTCTCCGCCGGCAGCAGTCGCAAAACGCCGTCCAGCTTCGACAGCGGCAAATTCATCTTCAAGCCCACCTTCTCCCGGCCTTCCAGCGCCCCTTGCAGCAAAAGCGCCAAACCCTCGATCTTCTCCCGCTTGAAAGCATCGCCCCACGCCGCCCGGTTGGCCACCAGCCGCGTCGTGCTCGTCGTCACCGTATCGATTATCCGTAGATTGTTGGCCCGTAAACTCGAACCCGTCTCCGTAATCTCCACAATCCCGTCCAAAAGCCGCGCCTTAACCTCCGTGGCACCCCAGGAAAATTCCACCTTCACCTTCACCTTCTTCCGGGCGAAATATTCCTTCGTCACGTTCACCAGCTCCGTGGCGATGATGCCCCCCTCCAGATCCTCCACTTTTGCCACCGCACTCTCATTCGGCACCGCCAGCACCCAGCGGGCCGGCTGCGACGTGCTCTTCGAATAAATCAACTCGCACACCTCCAGCACGTCCGACTTGTTCTCCCGAATCCAATCCTCACCCGTTATCCCCGCGTCCACCACCCCGTCCTCCACGTATTGACTCAGCTCCTGGGCCCGAAACAGCACCGCCTCCAGCTCCGGATCATCCAACAAGGGAAAATAACTCCGCGCCGATAACTGGATCTGAAAACCCGCCCGGCGAAACAAATCAAACGTGGACTCCTGCAGCGAACCCTTGGGCAAACCAATTTTTAATGCCTGCTCCAATCATTCTCTCCTTGATTATTTTTCCGGGTATGCCGGACTTCCATCTTGCCAAAACCTTATTTCTTCCTCTTGCTGGCGGTCTTGCGGGCGGCCGTCTTGCCCGTCTTCTTCGCGGCCCGCAACCCCTTGAAATTGTCCGCGTGACGACGCAGAAGCGTGTAAACCTTCAATATCTTTTTCGCCGATATCTGACGTTCTAAAAATCCCTGCACCGTCGCCTCATCCGCCGTCTCCTCCACCACCTCTTCCCCCCGCAGCATCTTCAACATCTGATCGTGTAGGGGAAAGGCGTGTCCCTGCAATCCCCGCAGCATCACCCGCGACACCACATAAACCGTGGAACCCTCCAGCTCCTCCAGAAAACTGCGGGCCTCCCGCTTGCCCAGTTCCTTCAAATGTTCAAGATCAAGATGGTCCTGTTCATCGAATACCGAACGCAGCAGACACAGCATCTGTTCCACCGCCGGCCGAACCTGAGAATAACCCCTGCCTAAAATCTCCACCACCTCCGCCGGCCGCGTCACCCGCAGCTCATTATAATCCACAAAGTTGCTCCGCAGCTTGTTAAGCGCCGACCGCGCCTTGTTCTCGGTCATATAACCCGACAAACATCCCAGCAAAAGTTCCGTCGTCACGTCCTGCAGCTCCGGTACCGACGCTTTGCCCCCCCTGCGCTGTAATCGATTGCACAAACGCGCAAGACGGGCGGCGTATTCACTGCTGTCTTTCATCCTCATGCTCCATCGGCGCCGCCGCCTCGCCCGCCCGCTTGTCAACCTCAGGGTCGGAAAATTCCGCCGCCACCCGGTCGATCAATTGCACCATCTCAAAACCCTTCTTTAAGGAGTCGTCCAGGTAAAAATGCAACTGCGGACACGTCTTCAATGACACCTGACGCCCCAGCAGATGTTGAATGTGGCCCCGAGCGTGACGTATCCCCCGCAAACTCAGTTGCTGTTGCTTCTCATCCACCCCCAAAACGCTCAAATATACCCGCGCACTCCGCAGATCGCACGCCAAACTCACCCGCGTCACGCTGATCAATCCCCGCACGCGAGGATCGGAAAGGTGATTTTGAATCACTTGACTTAATACCGCTTGCAGCGTCCGGGACACTCTTTCCATACGACGCGATGCCATCTCTGCTTATCCCGTCTCCAGCGTATAATCTATCAGGCTCAGCTTGGGCGCCTTCTTCACATATTCCACTATCCCGCTCAGGGCCGAATCCAGAAAACGACGATCATTCCCCACCATCGCCACCCCTAAAATCGAACTGCGGAGCTGATCGGCGTCGCCCACTTCGGCGATGGATACGTTGTATTTATTACTGATGCGATCCTTGATGCTCTTGATCACCCGACGTTTATCCTTCAAAGTCATGGCGTCAAATACCCCTACCTGCATTTGCAACGTTCCTACCAGCATTTCCCTTCTTTATCTTCCACGCCGCCCTGTTTCCTTGACGGCAACTTTAACCGCTGCCCATTGACATTCCTCTCCTGCTCCCTCCCCTTTGATTGGCCGTTGTCGGTTATACGTTGTCCGTTTTAAATCGTCGGTCTGCTTTACACCGGCTGCTCCTGTTCCACCTCCAAACTGCGGCTGATCTCCACCTGCTCGAATACCTCGATTATATCGCCTGTCTTCACGTCGTCGAAACCGCTCAGCTTCACCCCGCACTCCAGACCGGCGCGAACCTCGGAGACGTCGTCTTTATGACGCCGTAAAGAATCAAGCCTCATATCCTCCCGTATCACTATATTCTCCCGGATCAAACGCACCAGCGACGAACGCTGTATCGCTCCTTCCATCACGTAGCAGCCCGCGATGGTCCCCACCCGTGATATCTTGAATACCTGACGAACCTCCAGGCGGCCCGTCTGTTTCTCCTCGATCCGCGGCGCCAACATCCCTTCCAACGCCTTCTTAATGTCGTCCGTTATGTCGTAGATCACCCGATATGGCCGAATCTCCGCCCCCTCCCGCTCCGCCAGTATCCGGGCGTGTTCTTCCGCTACCACCTGAAACCCGATGATGATCGCGTTGGAGGCCTCCGCCAGCAGAACGTCGCTCTCACTGATGCCCCCCGCCGCCGCGTGCAGTACCCGCACCGCTACCTCCGGCGTGTTCATCTCCGTGATCGATTTGCGAAGCACGTCCACGCTGCCCTGGACGTCCGCCTTGATGATGACTTTTAGTTCCTTTACCTGACCCGCCTCGATCTCGCTGAACAGATTCTCCAGCGTCACCAGTCGTCTGCGACCCAGGGTCTTTTCACGCTGTCGCGCCCGCTGCTCATCCGCAATGGCCGCCGCCCGCGATATGTTCTCCACCACGTAAAACCTCTCGCCGGCCATCGGCACCGAGTCAAAACCCGTTACCTCCAACGGGGTTGCCGGGCCCGCTTCACTCAACGGCTTCTTGGTCCCGTCCACCATCATCCGCACCCGACCGCAGGAGCCTCCGCTCAGGATAATATCGCCCGGCTTCAATACCCCGCCCTTCACCAGCAGACGCGCCACCACCCCTTGACCCGTCGTCATCTCCGCCTCCACCACCCAGCCCGTCGCCGGACCCTCAAAACGCGCCTTCAAATGACGAAGCTCCGCCACGTAATCCAAGTGTTCGATCAAATCGTCAATCCCCTCGCCCGTCAACGCGCTGGTCCGTACTACTTCGGTCTCTCCCCCCCATTCCGTCGGCACCAGTTCCTTCTCCGCCAGTTGGCCCAGTACGCGATTGATGTCCGCGTTCGGTAAATCCACCTTATTAAGGGCCACCATGATCGGAACCTCCGCCGCCCGGGCGTGGCTGATCGCCTCTTCCGTCTGCGGCATCACCCCGTCGTCCGCCGCCACCACTAACACCACAATGTCGGTCATGTTCGCCCCCCGGGCCCGCATCGCCGTGAACGCCTTGTGACCCGGCGTGTCCAAAAACGCCACCCGACGCTTGCCGTCGTCGTATAAATATGAACCGATATGCTGCGTTATGCCCCCCGCCTCCTCATCGGTCACCCGCGTCTTGCGTATCCGATCCAACAACGAGGTCTTGCCATGATCCACGTGACCCAAAAACGCCGCCACCGGGGGTCGCGTTTGCAACGCAGAAGAAGGCGCCTCTTTATCATACTCCTGCTGAAGCTGATCTAAAAGTAATACCTCCTCCTCCACCGTTAAATCCACCCCAAATTCCAACGCCGCCGTCATCGCCGCATCCGCATCCAGCGCCTGATTAACCGTCGCAATCACCCCCATCTGCATCAGCTTCGGTATAATCTCGTTTACCCGAACCCCTATGGCCGAGGAAAGCCCTTTCACCGTGATCGGTTCTTTGACCGTCGCCTTCTCAATCCGACGCCGCTGTACCGCCGGACCCGCACCCAACGCCTCCTCATCCCGCGCCAGACGTCGCGCCCGACCTATCAGCTTCCGACCAGAGGCCGCCGCCAGACGTTCCTCCCTCTCTTGCAGATCCCGATCTCCCCATTCGTGGGGTCCTGGCGCCTCGCTGATCTCATAACCCCGACCGCCCCGACGCTTGCGGGTGCGGGGCTTGCCGCGCCGCGCCAATTCTTGTTCGCCGCGCCTCTCGTCGCCAACGGCTGCACGACGACGGCCGCGACGTGGTAGGCCTGTTTCCTTGGGCGGCGCCTCCTTCGCGGGGGTCTCTTCCTTGGGCCATAGATCCGCAATCGTGCGACGCCGCGGCTCACGCCGGCGGGGCGGGGCGCCGGCATCGGCACGCTCCACGCGAATTACCTTGGGGCCCTGAAGTCTCGCCGGCGCAGGCACATGGGGCTTCGCAGGCCTAACCTCTGGTTCGGGAGCGGCCTTCTTCTCCTCGGGCGCCAATGGTTTTTCCGGCTCGGCCGGCGGCGCCTTGGCGGCCGGCGCCTTCTTACGAGGCTTTTTAGCCCTTTTCTTCGGCTTCGCTGCGGGCGCCTCGGCCGCCACCTCCGCCTCCGGTGGCTTCTCCTCTGCCGCCGCCGCGGGTGCCTTACGCTCTTCGGCTGCTATTTCCTTAGGACTTAACCGCCGGGGCTTTCGTGCCTTTTTAACCTTGGCTTTGCCCTTGGCGGCCTCCACCGGCTGGGCTTCCAGCGGAAACGCCGCCCCTGGATATTCCGCTGCCGCAGGCGCCTCCGCCACTTCCGCCGCCGCCTTCACCTTCTTTTTACGTCTGCGCGGTACCTTCGTTTTAACCTTCTCTAAGTCAACCCGGGCCGACGTCTCCACCGTAGTGGCGTGTTCCCCTTCGCTAAACCATTCGCTGATCGTCGCCGCCAGACCCGCCGACAGCGTGCTCATGTGATTCTTTATATCCAGACCCTCCGCCTGGCACTTCTCTACGATCGCCGTGCTTTTGACCCCTAGTTCTTTCGCAACCTGAAATACCCGCTTGGCCAACCTTGTAACTCCAAATCGAATCCTAAACTCAACCGAAAATCACCCACATGGTGTCTATTTTGCAAAACTTCCGCTTTTACCTTTAGTTCTCAGTCTTCCCCTTGTCCTGCTTTTCTATCTCCAAAACCTCTTTTTCCACCCCCGAAACGGCTATCTCGGAGCCCTCCTCCTCTAGTGCGCCCCTGCGGGCCGACTCCTCCTTTTGCAGCTCCCGGGCCAGTACCTCCTGGGCGGCCCTGGCTTGCTCCTTGCCCGACGTCTGACGGCGGCCTTCTGCCGCCGACGCCGACACCATCCGGGACGCCTGCTCCTCTCTCAAACCTAAGGATTGCACCATAGGCTCCGGACCTACCTCTTCCATGTCCATCACCGATACTATACCTAACGCCAGCACCTTATCAATTAGTGTATCGTCAACTCCTTCGATCTCCCTCAATGTCTGGATCAGCACCTCCATGGCGCTGCTGTATTCCCGCGGCGTCAGTATGTCTATATCCCAGTTGGTCAACCGCGCCGCCAGACGTACGTTTTGACCCCGCTTGCCGATCGCCAGCGATAACTGATCCTCCGTCACCACCACCGTCGCCCGATTCAACTCAAAACAAAGCGCTATCTCCTTGACTTCCGCCGGCCGCAGGGCGTTGCCGATCAATACCTGAGACGATTCATTCCAACGCACTATATCAATCTTTTCTCCTCCCAGCTCATCCACAATGTTCTTGATGCGGCTGCCCCGTACCCCCACGCACGCCCCCACCGCGTCCACCTTGCTGTCCAGACTGCTTACCGCCACCTTGGTCCGATAGCCCGCCTCCCGTGCCAATGACTTGATCTCTATTACCTGCTCGGATACCTCCGGCACCTCCTGTTCAAAAAGCCGCAGAATAAAATCAGGATGCGTCCGAGACAGGATTATCTTAACTTGACCGGGTGCCTCTTTCACCTCCACGATCAAGGCCCGCACCCGCTCGGTCGGATGGTAAGACTCGCCCGGTATCTGCTCGCCCCGGGGCAAAATCGCCTCCGTGCGGCCCAGATTCACGATTACCGCCCCCCCTTCGTAACGACCCACCGTTCCCGTTACCATCTCCCCGACCCGTTCCTGAAACTCGGTATAGATACTGCCCCGCTCATCTTCCCGGATCATCTGGATCATCACCTGCTTGGCCGTCTGCGCCGGAATCCGTCCCAGCTTGCGAACATCTATCTCTTCGCCCCCCAAAAACGCATTAATGTCGCCTGTCTCCCGATCAATCTGCACTTGAATATCCTCTTCGGTCGTGCCGAAATGCTTCCGGGCCGCCGACGCCATGGCCGCCTCCAGGTCGGCAAAGATAATCTCACGCTCAATGTTCTTATCGCGCGCCATGCTGTCCACGATTCGTAACAATTCCTGATTCATCGATACTCCAGGATCTTTTTAGCCCATAAATAAAAAAGTGGGCCCTTTCTCGGTAACCCACTTTCGAACCATTGTGTACAATAGCCCTCAAGGCAGCTCCGGCTCGCCGGCGCCCGAATCAGTTAACCATACAACTGCTCCGTCGGTTTGCCGAAAGGTCCTGCCTCGTGGGAAACCACTCTCAAACGGGTAACGGCATAATGCCGCCGGCCCTGCCGACAGGACCCTACCCGCGGGCATGGGACTATGAGCCCACACGGCTGTTCATCCCATTAATAGTCACGCTTCTACCTATCTCTCCCGGCTCAAACATGTGGATGCGGTTCATATCAATCTTCACCGCCACACGCCGGCCGTTACTCAAAGTTACATGGCAGTCACACCGAGCCACCAACCGGACTTCATCACCAAAACTCAGGTACACGTCCTGACAATTGCCCAGAGGCTCGGTGGCCGTTACTACCATGTGCTGTATATCGTTTATTCCTTCGTCTATTTTAATATCATTTCGTTCCTGAAGCAATATATCTTCTGGTCGTATTCCCAGTATTATTTCCTTATCAATATATGGTTCCAAAGCTCCATGTAATGATTTTGGCAGGCCCAATCTGGGGACTTTTTTAATTTCGTTACTGTTCTTAAACCAATCACCCCGCGGTTCAAAGTAAAGCACATCCTCGGCAGAGGAGCTCGTTTGGGAGTCATCACGCTCGTTATTTATTGTTAAATCATACTTTACATTTATATCGGTTTTTTTGCACCTGACTATTCCACTGATGAAATTGATGGGCGGGGTACCTACAAAACCGGCCACAAAACTATCGGCGGGCTGCCCATAAACCTCCAGCGGTGTTCCTATTTGATGAATTAATCCCTGGCGCATAACCACAATACGATCGCCAAGGGTCATGGCTTCATGCTGGTCATGTGTGACGTATATAGTTGTCATTTCGAGGCTTGTGTGCATTTTTTTCAGTTCGGCGCGCATAGCGGAGCGGAGGTTTGAGTCGAGGTTGCTGAGGGGTTCATCGAATAAGAAGGCGTTTGGTTGACGGATGAGGGCGCGGCCGAGGGCGACGCGCTGACGCTGGCCGCCGGAGAGTGCGCAGGGTTTACGATCAAGCAAGTCTTGTATTTCCAGTAATTTAGCAGTCTCTTTGACTTTATGTTCGATTTGTTTTTTGTTTAGTTTACGGGGCGGGTGATTAGTTTTGGCGAATTTCAGGGGATAAGCGAGGTTTTTATAGACGGTCATGTGGGGATAGAGGGCATAATTCTGAAAAACCATGGCGAGGTTGCGTTCTCTGGGATCAAATTCGTTAACCACTGTGCCTTCAATAGTTATGGTGCCTCTGGTAATTTTTTCCAGGCCGGCGATCAAGCGTAAGGTGGTGGTTTTTCCGGAGCCGGAGGGGCCGAGAAGGACCACGAATTCGCCGTCGGCGACGGTCAAATTCATGTCGGAGACGGCGGTAATGCCGCCCGGATAGACTTTGGTTAGCCGGTCAAGGACAATTTCAGCCATAACTCGCTTTCCCACAGACCTTTATAATAAACAAAAGCACCCCTATGGGTGCTGTTAAAATAATTTAAGGCTTTGCCGGATTTTTGTCAATTAAATTCTCTGATAACAGGTGGGAATTATAAGTATCTGCCCTAAATAAGATTAAATAAAACAACTTAGAGACTGAAAAAGCTGATGAGAACGTCGTAACCGCATAGAGAAAAGGCAAAAAACTTTGTGAAATTAGCGGTGATTGGGGGTATTTTGGCGGGCTAGAGGTGTTAAGATGGGTAAGATT
>LJUC01000100.1 GCA_001303695.1 Phycisphaerae bacterium SM23_30 | reverse complement strand
GCCCCCCCAAACCCCCCCCCCCCCCCGCCGCCCTCGCCGGAAAAACCGTCGTCGTCACCGGCAGCGTCGAAGGCTATACGCGCGATCAGTTGAAAGAATTAATCCGCCGTCTTGGCGGAAAAGATACCTCCAGCGTCAGCAAAAAAACTGACCTCGTCGTCGGCGGCGAAAATCCCGGCTCCAAACTAAATAAGGCCCGGCAACTCGGCGTCAAAACCATCACCGCCCGGGAATTCTTGAAATTAATCGAATAGCATGTCGCATGGGTATAGCCCCTGCTGCTTTTTAATGTATAGGTCAAACCAATGCCCAAACTAAAAATGTCATGGCCCAATCGCATCACCGTGGCCCGGATCATGCTCATCGTCCCCTTTGTCATCGCCATGCTCCACCTCAATGACCCCCAATATTCCCCCTGGTCCCGCTACGGCGCCCTCGCCATCTTCCTGCTTATGGCCTTCAGCGACGCCCTCGACGGCTTCCTCGCGCGGCGGCTCAACTCCGCCACCCCCTTGGGGTCTTTCCTGGATCCCCTCGCCGACAAGTTGCTGATAATCTGCACCTGCCTGCTCCTGTCCGCCGGACCCACCGCCGTCTCCGGCATGGAACTGCCCTCCGCCGTCGTCGTCATCATCATCGGCAAGGACCTCTTCACCGTCCTGGGCTTTGTCATTATTTACCTGGTCACCAGCGAGGTGACTATCTCCCCCGCTAAAACCGGCAAACTCAGCACCGACCTGCAGCTGGCCATGGTCATCGCCATCTTGATCTCACCCGATGTCATGCGGGTCTTTGGCGGCTTCAAATATGTGGTGCATCTCCTGTGGTGGGCCGCCGCCGCCGTCGCCGTCGCCACCACCATCGTCTATACCCGCCTCGGCAGCCGCATCCTCAACGAATACGAACAACGCCAAAAACAAAAAAAAAACCTTAAAAATAATCCCCCGACCGAACGTAAACCCATTGATAGCTGAACCTTAAATCTCCTCGCCCCAGACTCCTTCATCCATTATTCTTCTAACCAGACCTCAGTTCTACCATTTGGCCCCCGGCTTTATCCAAAAGGGCCTTTCTCTCCCATCGCCCCCTCTTGCCCCAAACGCCCATAATAACCTTATTTACAATAAGTTATGATTACTCACCCCTAAAAATACCCCCTTCATACTCCCTGCAATCGCTCCTTGACGCTCAAACCGCAAAACGATATAATGTCGATTTGTAATTTAGCTATATATTCGATTTACTAGGACGTGCTTTGTTAAAGGACCGCTGGGCGATTAACAATCATTGCAGGGGGGCAGGTCCCGCTGCTTACCATAATCCCCGTCAGCGTATGGATAATCCGGATTTCCCTTCATCCGGCCCAAAAGGCCCCTTCCCGCCCCCCGGCATCAGCGCCAAAAGGAGTTTATTATGAGTTCCCCCCAGGCCTCAACTTATGATCGACACCGGCAAAAAAAACGGCCGAATAAGCAAAACCTTCTTCTCCAGGGTTTGGAAGTGCTGGAACAATTCTACGCCCTGGGCCTGGATAACGGGCATTTCTTCCGGGAGCTCGAAACCATGGAAACCGAGGCCCGCACCCATGCCCGAAGGCTCGGCCAGACCAAGGAAAATCAACAGGCCCTCCAGGATCTGATCCGTGACTTAAAACTGGTTGATGACATCATCCGCAAACATCGGCGTAAAAAAAACGCCTTGATCCAGATCCTGCTGGAAGTCCAGAAACGCCTCAACTGGCTGCCCCGCCATACCTTGAAATGGATCTCCGCCCGCCTGGATATACCTCTGGCCCAAATCGACGGCGTCGCCCATTTTTACGAGGCCTTAAGCCTCAAACCTCGCGGCGCTCACCAGGTCCAGATCTGCATGGGTACCGCCTGCCACGTCCGCGGCGCCCCGGGTTTGCTGGCCAAAGTCTCCGGCATCCTCGGTATCCGGCCCGGCCAGACCGACCCCCAACAAAAGTTCACCCTCGAAACCGTTCACTGTCTCGGATGCTGCGCCTTGGGACCGGTAATGGCGGTGGACAATGAGTATTACAGCGACCCCTCCACCGAGCAAATCGAAAAAATCGCCGCCCTGTAATAATAATCCCCCCGAAAGGAAAAAACATGACCAGATTGACTTCCGACGCTCAACTGGAAAGATTAAAAAATGACCTTCTCGCCCGGTCCAAAGACAAAAAAATCGTCTCCCTTACCAACGGCACCGACGGCAAAACCCGCCATAGCCAAAAAGTGCTCCAGGCCTTCGTCGAGCAGATCCAAAAACAAGGCCTGGCCGACCGGGTAATCGTAAAAAGCACCGGCTGTCACGGCTTCTGCGAAATAGAACCCAGCGCCATCATTTCCCCTCAGCAAATTTGCTATGTCAGCCTTAAAGTCGAGGACGTGACCGAAATCGTCACGGAAACCTTGCTCAAAGGGAAAATCGTCGATCGGCTCCTCTATCAAGACCCCCACAGCGGGAAAAAATGCACCAGAGAGTCCGATATACCATTCTATGCCCTGCAACATCGACTCGTCCTGGCGAACAACCGATTCATCGATATGGAAAGCATCGATGATTACATCGCCCTCGGCGGCTACGCCGCCTTGGCCCGCGCCCTTTACAAAATGACCCCCGAGCAGGTGCTCGAAGAGGTTAAAAACGCCCGGTTAAGAGGCCGCGGCGGCGGCGGCTTCCCCGCCGGCAGAAAATGGCAAACCACCCGCGACGCACCCGCTAAAACCAAGTACGTCGTCGTCAACGCCGACGAAGGGGATCCCGGCGCCTACATGGACCGCAGCCTCCTGGAAGGAAATCCCCACAGCATCCTGGAGGGCCTCATCATCGGCGCTTACGCCATGGGGGCCAAAGAAGGCTTTGTTTATGTCCGGCAGGAATATCCCCTGGCCGTGCAAAACCTGGAAATAGCCCTCAAACAGGCCGCCCAATACGGCCTGCTGGGCAAAAATATCCTGGGCTCGGGCTTCGATTTCAACGTTAATATCCACCGCGGCGCCGGCGCCTTCGTCTCCGGCGAATCCAGCGCCCTTATGTGTGCTATCGAAGGTCTTGTCGGCGAACCCCGACCCAAGTACATTCACACCTCCGTCAAGGGCCTCTGGGATAAACCCACCTGCCTCAACAACGTCGAAACCTGGGCCAACGTACCCCTGATCATCAATAAAGGCGCCGACTGGTTCCGAAAAATCGGCACCGAAAACAGCAAAGGCACCAAGATATTCTCCCTGGTCGGAAAAATCAACCATACCGGCCTCGTCGAAGTGCCCATGGGCATCACCCTCAGACAGATTGTTTACGACATCGGCGGCGGCATCCCCAAAGGCAAAAAATTCAAAGCCGTCCAGACCGGCGGCCCCTCCGGAGGCGTCCTGCCCGAAAGCCTCCTCGACCTGCCCGTCGATTTCGACCAACTCTCCCGCGCCGGCTCCATGATGGGCTCCGGCGGCATGATCGTCATGGATGAGGATACCTGCATGGTCGATACCGCCCGTTATTATACCAATTTCCTCGCCCGGGAATCCTGCGGAAAATGCGTCCCCTGCCGCGAAGGACTCCGCCACATGCTCAAAATCCTAAATAACATCACTGACGGCCGCGGCCGACCCGGCGACCTCCAACTCCTGGAAGAACTCTCCGATTTCGTCCGCCAGGCCTCCCTCTGTGCCCTGGGAACCACCGCCCCCAATCCCGTCCTCAGCACCATCAAACACTTCCGCTCCGAATACCAAGCCCATATCGAAGATAAAAAATGCCCCGCCGGCGTGTGCCTCGAGCTTATCAGCTTTTACATCAATCCCGACGACTGCATCGCCTGCGGCTTATGCGCCAAAAATTGCCCCACCGACGCCGTCTCCAAAGACGAAGAAAAAAATGTCTATCTCATCGATCAGGAAAAATGCGTCAAATGCGGCTCTTGCCTCGCCGTCTGCCCCGATAAAGCCCGTGCCGTCGTAAAACGCGCCCGCACCCCCGTAGAAGAAAAAGTCTAACCAAAAAGGACCGCCCCATGAAAACCGTGCTCATCGAAATCGATGGAAAAAAAATCAAAGCCCCCCTCGGCGCCGCCCTCCTGCAGGTCGCCCGCCAAAACGATATCGACATCCCCACCCTTTGCTATAACGAGCAGCTCGAAGCGGTCGGCGTCTGTCGCATGTGCCTCGTGGAAGTTACCAAAAATAAGCGCTCCCGCCTGGTCGCCTCTTGTGTCTATCCCGTCGAAGAAAACCTGGTGGTCAAAACCGATTCCGAAAAAATCAACAAAATCCGACGCATGATCGTGGAACTGCTCTACCCCGCCGTCCCCGAAGAACTGGCCCAAAAATACGGCCCCCAATCGCCCCGCTTCGTACCCGAATACGCCGATTGCACCTTATGCGGCCTGTGCGTCAGGTATTGCGCCCAAATAAAAAAGGGTAACGTCGCTTATTTCCAGGGCCGCGGCGTCGATCGGCACGTCGCCCTTATCCCCGAACTCGCCGAAGAATGTATCTACTGCTCCAAATGCTTCAACTTGTGCACCGGCGGCCTGATCACCGGCCTCTACGACAAACCCGAATACCAAAAACTCCCTTCCCCAGAGAACAAAGACTGATATTAAATCCAATTAATTCATTGAAGAAACTACCAAATTCTTAATATCAATCCGCCCTCCATGTAATGCCCCCATTAACCCGGGTTCAAAAATAGCCTAGTGACAATCAAAGGTATTATAATAAACACCGGCAATATCAACACCCCAAAGTACATCAAAAAACATATCGCCATCATGCCCGCTCCCGGCGTCTGTTCTATACCGCTGTCCAAAATATTCTTGGCGATTTGACATTTTCGGTTAAAAGGTAATTTTACAAATGACGCTTCCTTAAACATGTCAAATATCATTGGCTTTATTTCTTCCTCGTCCACCGGCCCTTCTACCCCGGCCAGACGCTTTTTCAACTCCGACCGCGCCTTATTCTCCACATGAACAGCTTGAGTGCCTGCTAAAAGAAACAGGGAAATGAATATTAATATGGGCTCTTTCAGCAACACTCCTCCCAAAAGCAGCACTCCCATACTAAAAATATAAAATAAAATTTTTAACCGTGGATATCTCACAAACAAAATAAGCTCAAATATCCTCCCCCCGTCCAAAGGTGCAAAGGGGAGCAGATTCAGATAATTCAATATCAAACAAAACGCCCCAAACCGCAACATCCACTCCTGCTCCGTCACCGTGTATAAAAATATAATTACTGTTCCGATAACTATCCCCGGCGCCGGACCCAATACATATACCAATAACTTCTTTATCGTCGATACGTCTTTGGCCTTGCCTATAGTTGCCGCCCCCAAAAAAGGCAAAAACACTATACGTAAATCCTTATAACCGAATAAATACATCCCCAGATAATGCCCCAGCTCATGAATAAATAACACCACTACCAGAACCAATATCATATCCGCCGAAAACCGCATCCGAAAAGATACCATGAACAACAGCAAGCTAACCCCCAAAATCATTAATTTCCCCAACGCCCCGCTTTGCTGCGGCTTATTCATTTTGATGAAGTAATCGAAAAACTCCACCTCCGCCTCCAACGGAACCTCGATCCTATTTACTTGATTATCCCCGGAGTGCCTTTTCTTTTCTGCTTGTTTCTTTCTTAACTTCTTTTCCGCCTCTCGCATAAAATGTATCGCCGACTTGACCGTAAATTTATACTTATCCTCTCCAGCCTTTTGCACTACTCCCTGCTTATAAAGCCCTTCGATATATTCAAAATTTTTCTCGGTGCTAAACCTGATCGCCTCATCCGGCCCTAACGCCAATGGCTCCTTATCGCGCCTCAACTCCGATAGCTTCATCCGATGTTGGGAAAATTGTCCCCTTAAATCCCTCCCCAACACGTCTTGAACGATCGTTTGCGGTAATTCCCCTATTATCTCCAAAGAACGCCCTTGGTCTAACGTTAACAATTGACTGCCGTCCGAAAAATAACTTTCAAATGAACATTGACAGGGATTTTGTCTGAGACTAAAGCTCGGTACCGATAAAAATGCGTAACACTCCTCCTCGGCATGGTAATAACCCTTAAACCAAGCCACACTTGGATGATAAAAATAAATACATTCCTCATGCCACGAACAATGTGAAAACTCAAACCCCAACTCCCGCAAATCTTCTTCATATCCCTTGAATATCTCATTTAGATAACCCGGAACCTCCTCCGGTTCCACCCGCCTAAGGGGCTTCTTCTCCACCCGCGACAACAGCAGCTTCTTAACTTTCGATCCGAAACTGATTAATCGGATCCCCGCCAACAGACCTATCCCCCCTACTATCCACCAATAATAATCCATCCTAAAACTCCCCTGTCACACACTCATACACCCATACCCTCATATATCCATATACTCATACAACTATACATCCCCGTGGTTCTATTGCCCCCGCTCCAGCACCAGCGTATCCTGCACCCGACCGGTCGGATCCGATATAAACGTCGCCTGCAGCACGATCTGTCGCGCCCCCGCCGCCTCTTCCGGCAGCTCCAGTATCATCCGGTAACATTGCGTTATGCCGTCCCAGTATTGCTGACTGACCTGCGGTTCACTCAAATCCAACACCTGCATCCCTGCCCCTGCAAAACGCCTCCCTCGCGGATCCGATACCGCCGGCACATAACGAAATATCTCGAACCGAAACACCCCCGCACCCTTGATCGGATCGCCAAACTGATCCAAAAGCTCCACGTACGCCTCAATCCCCGCTGGTTCCCCCTGTTGGGGATCAGCCTCCAATATCCGCGTAAATGAACGCTGCAAACGAACCTCCTTCACAAAAAACGCCCCCGCCCTTTCCTCGTCGGCCGGCTTGCTCTCCATCCCGTTACAACCGATAATTACCCCCCATAACCCCACCGTCGCCCCCCACCATAACCCTCGAAATACCTTCACCCTTATTCCTTTTCTTATTACTAAATGAACTTTTACCAAATTGAGATTAGGCATAAGTATTTCGTCATTGATTCGTCATTCGAATTTCGTCATTCGTCATTAAAACCGGGTGGCATGCTCAAGCGCAGCTTGGGCATGGTATGTAATTTTTACCTACAACTTCTTCAGGATATGTCCCATCTTATCGCGCTTGGTCTTAAGGTATCGTCTATTATATTCATGCGCCCTCATCTCCAGCGGCACCTGTTCCACTACCGTTATCCCATAAACCTGCAGCCGACTCGTCTTGATCGGATTGTTCGTCATGTTGGCGATCTTGGTCACCCCCAAATCCCGGCAAATCTGCGCCCCGATCCCGTAATCCCGCTTATCCGCCTTAAAACCCAGCCACGCGTTCGCCTGCACCGTGTCCATCCCCACCTCCTGAAGCTTATAGGCGTGCAGCTTCGCCATCAGACCGATACCCCGCCCCTCCTGACGCAGATAAATTATCACCCCCTTGCCCGCCTTTTCGATCCGCTGCATCGCCTCGTGCAGTTGATTGCCGCAGTCGCACCGCCGCGAATGAAATATATCTCCCGTCAAACACTCGCTGTGCACCCGCACCAGCACCGCCTCCTTCTGCTCGATTACCTTGCCGTCCGACCCGATCAAACCCACATCCCCCTTACACAACGCCAGATGCAGCTTATCATCCAGCGGCGTCTCATAACCGATCATGCGAAACATCCCGCAGTCCGTCGGCAATTCCACCGTCTCCACCCGCCTTACCAGAGGCTCCCGCTGCAGCCGATACTCAAACAACGCCGCAATCGTCGTCATCCTTAAATTGTGCCTCCGGCAAAACTCCTCCAGTTGCGGCACCCGCGCCATCGTCCCGTCCGTATTCATAATCTCGCAAATCACCCCCGCCGGCTTCAAGCCCGCCAATCGCGCCAGATCCACCGCCCCCTCCGTCTGACCCGCACGTACCAATACGCCCCCCTCCCGCGCCCGCAGCGGAAACACATGACCCGGACGCACCAGATCTTCCGGCTGACATCCCTCCGAAACCGCCGTCTGGATCGTCGTCGCCCGATCCGCCGCCGATATCCCCGTCGTCACCCCCCGCCGGGCATCCACCGTCACCGTGAACGCCGTCCCCAAAGGCGCCGTATTACTCACCGTCTGCGGATGCAGATGCAGCCGATCACACCTCTCCCCCGTCAAGGGCATACAGATCATACCCCGACCGTGCGTCGCCATAAAATTTATCACCTCGCCCGTCACCTTCTCCGCCGCGCACACCAAGTCCCCCTCGTTCTCCCGGTCCTCGTCATCCACCAGGACAATCATCTTGCCCCCCCGTATATCCTCCAATACCTCATCTATACCACTAAAACTCATCACCTGTCCGTCTCTTCAAGTCCCCTCTTGAGAGGGGATTTAGGGGTGTGTCTCCTCCAGTCCCCTCTTGAGAGGGGATTTAGGGGTGTGTCTCTTCCAGTTAAGGGAGGATGGGCTGTGCCCATGCTGCTTTCTTAATTCCTTTCCTATCAATCCCTTACAAACATCATCTTCTCCAACCAATCCTACATTATAATACATTCCCTTCCCTTTGGGCAAAAAAAAACTCCCCCCAAATCCCGCTCCGGCATCCCCGACCGTCCGGGAAAAATCATCACCTGATAACTCAAACTCTTCTCCCGCCCTCCAAAATCAAGTAATTTATCTTCCCTTCCAATCTGTTAGGCCTGCCCTTGACCCGACAAATTACTAAAATTATATCAGCGAAAATCAGTGTCAATCCGTGTCCAAAAAATCCCTGCCCCTCAGTATCGAAAATAGTTAAAATATATCCTGTTTATCCAATCAATCTGATCATCCTGTCAAATTTATTCATAATTCGAATTTCGTCATTCAAAAAATCACCTTCCCCTGCAGCTCCTTCAGCCGCGCCTTCGTCTCGTCCATTATCACCTTAAACTGGTCCTTGCGTATCCCGATCTCGTTGGCGTACTGCAGCAGGATCTTCTGCTCCAGCTCGTGCAGCCGTTTGTCCGCGTACGCCGCCAGCAGCATATCCTCCACGCAGCGCACCCGATCCGACCACCGCCCCGGATATTTAATCGTAAAACCCTCCTTCTGCGCCCGTTCCTTGGCCTTCAATGACTCAAAATAACCCGCCTCGATCCCCTTGGCGATATAATCATACAGCTTCTCCTCCATCCTCTCCACCTTCCCGTCCGCCCGCACCAGATAATATATGTTCGCCAGATACTGCATCTTTTCTTCATTATCCATCGCAATTCTCCTGTCGCTCTCATTCCATCCCGTAGGGTGGGGCTCTGCCCCGCGCGTTATTCTGTTTGGCTTATGCCCTTCCATTGTTATTGCTGCCTTGTCTTTTGTCAAGTCCTTTTACGCTCGCCCGGACGCCCTCAGCGCCCTGCACAAGCTTGCCGCCTGTGATTCCGCTTACAGGTATTTTTAATGTCCCTGACAAAACCTATATTGTAATGCAACAAAAACTGTCATCCCCGCGCAGGTTCCGGACCCCGTCCCCTTACCCTGAACCGTTCTTCTCGAACACCAACTTGTCAAAGCCCCTCGACCCCCCTGCCAACACCGCGGGGCAATTATTTATTCCTCTTTTCTTTTTTCAATCTTCGTTTTTCCTTGGGATTAAGCTGGGCCTTTTTCTGTTGTTCTCTTCTGCCTTTATCTCTTTTTCCCTTATCACCCATAGCTGTTTCTCCTTGCTTAAAATTCCTTCTATTCCTTAACCTGTCCCCCAAATCCTTATCGAATCACGTGCCCACTCGCCGCCTTGTCAAACCCTCCTTGCTCAGAATTCATTAGATATATATCAATTATGCTATCTGAAAACTTTTCAACCTGCGATACCCGCCATGCTTGGGTATCAACTTCTCCGTCTCACCCATCAATTAATCCCTCCTGTCCATGCATGTCCGTACCCAACAATAATTATACCGTCCGTATAAAACGCCAAACACAACCATCTTTCTTCTGTATTATAATAAGTTCCCGTCGCTTCTGCAATACTCGTAAAATCTCTTGGATTAAATGTTCTGGTTCAACTGCTTGCCAACTGTCTTTTTGACCTCTTATCGACCACTGATATTGATCAACTTGGTAACCGTAATCTGTTTTTTCCGCCTTCAGGGGTGGATTCTTAGCCCACCGTCTTCGTACCGCCGCCGCCACCGTCCGCGGATTCAACCACCGATGCCATAATATTGATCGCCTACTCTTCCCATCTTATTTCGCTGAACTATTACACCAGGACATCTTTCGTTTTCCCTATTTAATCGCAGCGATTTTCTTCCATTGACCCATTTTAATATCAAATTCGAACACCCCATTATCTGTTTTAACTTGTTTGTGTCGCTGCCCTATCTTTTTACCTTGCACCCAATTATCTTCTATCAAGATTTCGTACTGTCCTGAAATAAATCTCTCGTCAAACAAACTGTCATAATTCAAATCCTGCCATATACAACTGTCAGTATCCGGCTTGTACCATCCATAATTTACTAGCGGACAATCATAACCCTCACCCGTGTCATAGTTGAATATCCTGCCTGTCCCCAGACCGTAATATTCAAACACGGAGATCCTTTCCTCATCGACTCCGTTCATCAGAGATATATGCTCCACCGTCTCATTCTGCTGATCACGTTCTACAGCCAACGTCCAGTAAATATCGTTCACGTCCGTAAACTCTATCAAAAGAACCTTCCCTACTCCAATCCCTTCCAACTCCCGCATATCCCATCGTTTTAACATCTCCTTTTGATCGCCCATTATCGGCGGATCAATTGCCGCCGCTATAGCCCCCACGACACAAATTGACAGAACCCCTAAAACATAAAACGTCGCCCACTTCGGCCATTGTTTTATATTATTCCATGATAAACCGCCTAGCATTTTTTTTAATTCATTAAACATAACTTAACGATGACCTTTCGTTAACAACATATAATTTCATGTACATATATTCTTTAGTGGTAGGGTGGGTAATTCTTATTACCCACGCTGTCTTCTGCATAATCGAAAATTATACTCCTTGTCCTGGAAATATGGAATACCCTTCTAGATCCAGCCCAATATTACAGAACCTGGCAGCCCCCTCTACTTCACGGAATAGCGTCATTTGGTTTATATTCATTACATTAAGACCTCGTAGAAAGTCCTCCCGAATTTCACTTGTGCTCTTAATCATAATCTTAATAAGCCAGGGATCTTTGTATTTATCTTTAGTCCAGTATTTTTTCACTATATCTATTATATCTTCATATTCGCCATCTTTTGTTATTGTAAACAACCCCCTCTGATCTATCAACCTCTCATGTTCGGACGACATCGGATCAAAATATTCAAAAATGTGATCCATTTCGCTTTTCCTAAAATGCTCCCTTTTCTTCTCATTACCTCTGCCGTGATCGTGGTATAATTCCTTTTTATCTTCTTTTCTATATCGGTAAGTATCTTTCTTGTCCTCAACTCTCTTTTTCCTTTTATGTTTATTAATACTTTCAATCAGCGGCAACTTATCATGCATCTCTTTATATTTAAGACCCCATACAACTCGATCTTTATACTTATTTTCTTCTACCTTTGATTCTTCTATTTTTTCTACATATTTTTTCTTAATTTTCATAACTTCATTTTCATCCCAATTCACATCTTCAAGTGTATTTTCATTACTGAATGCAAAATATGCGGCCACAAATGGCGACATCGTCCAGTCAAGCAAAGGGGTTTTCAAATCGTAATGGCGACCCAGGGCCCAAAAATGATTAATATTCCAGTCCTTAGATTTTAGTATTTCCTTGATTTCTCTTACCGACAAATCGAATATTTTCAACTTGCCTCTGCTCGCGTAAGCAAAAGAATTTTCGTGTCTTCTCAAATCCATTCTTTTGTATGACTTATCAAAAGTTGATTTTAATGGTCCTTCTGATTTGTCTCCGCGCCAGATGTAATCATTTATATAGGGCTTTTTCTGATCATTTTCTTCTTTTAATCCGAATTTTTTATATATACGCTGGTAAAAACCACTCCATCCATTAACATTGAATACCTGCACCCCATTTTCAATATTATCCTTTCGATTTTCTTTAGGTATGCTGCTGCTCATATTTCTACCCTTTCATATTCTTTACAGTCCTTTAGTTTCGTAGGGTGGGTAATTCTTATTATCCACGCTGCCTCTTTTTTATCCCTGATTTTGTCATTCATTCATTATGCAAAATTCCCATCAAAATCTTTAGGCGGGGCTCATCCCCGCCCTTATTACTCAATGGCTCTATATCTTTCTCCTGACTGCTAAATTCTTTTTCTATCTCCTTGCAAAATATTTATTTACGATGAATTCCCGATCTATTTATACCTATATTTTACCCTCCATATGATAATCGCAACACAAAAATCAGTGCTTCTTAATCCGCCTGCGGCGGGAAAATCAGTGTGAATCTGTTTCAAAATTCCGTATTCATCTGTGTTATCCAGCGTCAAAAAAATAAAATAATATCCTGTATATCCCATCTATCTGGTTATCCTGTCTAAAATTCTTCGCGCCTGTGCGTGAAATAAAATCCTGCCATTTCCACCCCTCCGGCGACCCTGTCAAGAAAAAAATGCCAATTTTGTCAGGTTTTCCCCCGCGCGCAGCAAAAATGGAGGCGCTTTTTTAAAACCCGCCCATTTTCCCCCAAAACCGGTCATTTACCCCCCAAAAGTGGTCAACTTCCTGTCAAAACCCGTCAACTTCTGCGCAAAAATTCGCGGAAATTCGCGCTTTTTTG
>LJUC01000099.1 GCA_001303695.1 Phycisphaerae bacterium SM23_30 | reverse complement strand
GGATAATCGACTTGTTGCCATTTGCGCCGGATGACCCCCTGTTGGCGGATTTTCCAATTGAAGGTCAACTGAAGGGATTGATTCTCCGGCTGGGGGGGGAAAAACGCCAAATGGCCCGATTCATCGGGGTTGGCTATGGAGTCCATGATCCGGGTGCCGGCGGGGGTTTTCAAATAAACGGTGCAAGGCATGTAAGTATGCACCACCAGCCACTTGTCACCGGAGATGATAAACTCCTTATGGCGATCGTCGAAACTCCAGACGGAAGAAAACCGCTCGTTTAAATCGGGATCGATTTTCTTTAAGTCCTCGGCCAGGTTTCCCCTGGTTAAGCGCTGCAAACTGGCGGTGTTGACCAGGGCGATGAATTTGCGGAAATCATTTACCTGGCGGAGCAGTTTTTCCTGATTGATCCGCCCCACTTCATATGCCTGATAGCGACTCAACAGGATACGATAGATAAGCGTCGTTTTTTCCGGTTCCATTTCATAGACGGCCGGCAGGGCAGGGGCCTGGGGCTGATAAGCCGGGGTCAGACGATAGAGCAGACAATCACCGGGGGGTATGGCGCCTTGGAGCACTTTATCGAGAGGTTCGGGGGGTGATTTTTCATTCAATAAATCATAGAAATTAACCGGCGAATAGAACAAGCGGGCGAGTTCGCCGGCGGCTAAATCCCAGCGGTAGGGTTTTGCATTTTCCACGTTCAGGTTGATCAGGCAAACAATAATATTTTTATGATCGGCGCTGCGGCGGATAAAGGCGAGCAGATCAACGTCGCCCAGGTCGATAGGGCGGAAATTATCACTCTGCCAAAAAGCGGGATTTTCACGAAGGATTTTATTCAACTGAGATATATCCTTAACCAGATTATCGTGATGGCCCCAGTTCAGAGCGGTGTTGCGATGGACGTCGATTTTTTCGGCGGCGTTTTGCCTTTTTTAGCCAGCCGGTCGTTGTCATGGGTTTCGGCATAATGGACCAGGAGGCCCTTGCCGGCGGAAATCCGTTGGGCATATTCGAGATAATCCAGAATCTGCTGGCGGGAGTAATTTTGAAAGAGTTCCGAATAAGCCCAGTCCATCTGTCCTTCGGTCAAGAGTTTTTCGGTGGTTTCCCAGGAGCCTCCCAAACCTTCCAATAAAAATAAGGTACTGGGATAAACCTGTCGCACTTTGCTGATAATATAGCGCCAGACATGCAGGGGGACCATATATCCGGCGTCCAAGCGGAAGCCGTCGATACCCCGGGCACACCAGATGAGAAAAACCTCCGCCATGTATTGCCACAGGTCTCGATGCCTGTAGTCCAACTCCACCAGGTCGCCCCAGACCACGTCCCAGGCGCCGGGAGATATTATTTTGCCGTCCTGGGCCACCTTGCGCCAATGCCGATGGGTAAAGTTAATACTGCTGGCCCAGCCGACATGATTGATGACCATATCGAGAATCACCTTGCCGCCCAGGTCGTGGATAGTCGAGGTCAGATCGATAAATTGCTCCTCAATAGTCTGATAACGGCTGAAGGCGCCGTAGGTGTGGTCAATACCAAAATAATCGGTAGTGGCGTAGGGACTGCCGTACATGCCCATACGGCCATAGGCAACCGGAACCGGATTGATGGGCAGCAGATGAATGATTTTCATGCCCAATTCTTTGATGATAAAAGGCAGCACATCCTGGAAGCTTTTAAAATTGCCCCCGGGCGGTATGACATAAGCTCCTTGTTTTTCGAGGTTTATGATAGTTTTTTCCAGTTCGGGATTTTGCATGTCGCTGCGATTTTTATCGGGGAGGTATTGTCGAATGAAGGCACAATAAATTGAATTGTGGCGGGCATATTCCACCGGCCAAACCGAGATGCCGATATTGGCGCCCTCGGCCCATTTGACCCAGGGATGATCGCGAGAGGCGCCTTCGGCGCGGACCTTGAATTCAAAATAACCCACCTCATGGAGCAAAACATCCACCCCAAATTCATCACGGCGCCGGTCGTATCGGGCCAAAATGTCGTAAAAATCCGTTGAGTAACTTTTACCCATTTCCACCAGATCAATAATCTGCTGACGAATGCGGCGGGCCTGATTGAGATTGGTCCGGATAATTACCCGAAACGGTCCAGAAGAATCCGGATTATGTTGAAGGACCTTGATTCTGATACGTAAGATACTAAATTGCAATAAGTTACGGTTTGATCCGGGCTCACAAACAATTTTTTCGATGTTATCTTCCGAACGTCCCATAATCTATTATCGTTTTGATTTCCAAAATATTGTAGGGACTTAACTTACCGGGGGCGGAGCATATATAGAGGTTCGGTTAAATGGGGTGATTTTATTAAACAGATCAATAATTGTTGCTTTTGGGCAACATGGGCGTAACTGGTTTATAATAAAGGATATACATTGTTTTTCTCTTCACCAGGTGTTATTTTTTCAATTTTTATGGTTTAGGCTGCCAGGGTGAACATAGGGCCGTCGAAATTTATCAATTTTATTAAGATGTTTATTTATAAGGTATTACGTTAAAAAAATAAAATTTGATCTATTTATTACTATTTGGCGTAATCTTTGCATTAATATCGACTCAAGTTCGCATGAGCAATGAAAAGCGATTGTATGCTCATAAGAATCCGGTATTTGTTACTTATGGACTATACCGGGCAATAAAAATTATAATTTCCGCCATATTTCTCTTGACGAGGGAATCCCGTTTGGGGTATATTGGCGTTTATCAGGGTTTCCGTGTGTCACGGAACATACATAAAAAAAGAGAGCTGATATTCTCCAGAAGGAGGATACAAGGATTGAAAAGGCTCATTTCTATTTGGGAGCGAGGCGAGAAAGGAGCGTGAGCAGGAGAGATAGAATTGAATTTACAACGGGCGATTAAGTTAACGCTACGAGGAGCAACATAACCGATATTGAGGCGCTGGTTATGCGGTAGTAATCACTTGATCGTAGGACTGGAAAATGTAAACCTATCTGTTCATTCAGGAGAACGTAATGAAAAAGATAGTAGTATTGTTCGCGGTTTTCGCCTTGGCCGCCCCGGTATATGCCCAAGATGTTTCTCTCAATTTTAAGACAGAATTAATTGGCGGAGAAATCTGGGTGACGGTCAGTTACGATGCCACAGCGGCCGGTAAGCTTCCCAGAGGTTTTGCGTTCGATATGCAGCTTGATAACGGCGCCACTTTTGAAGCCATTGACAGTTACAAAGAGAATGTCTTCAGCGTTGCCGGTGACAAAGGTTTTGGCGTTTATCTGGACACGATCTTTTTTGGCCCAGATCCCAATACCATCGATAACGCGGGCAGCCCCGTGGCGGTGGCCCCCGATGCACTACCCGGCATCGGTTCTGATGGGGTGACCATTTGCATGGCGAGCTTATGGGATCCCTGCGACCCCGCTAATGCTCCGGATCCCACCGGGGATCTCTTCCGTGTAAGGGTAAGTAAAGATGTCACGGCCCTGACGTGCACTGAGGATGATGACACCCGCGGAGGTGTCGTTTTTGAGGACGGCACTGCTGGCGGCCTCGATGCCCCCGGATTTATGGTCGCCTGGGGTTACCCTGCGTTCGCTTATGGTAATGGAAATGGAGATGCCATAATCGATGGCTCCGATTTCTTGCTTATGTTGAAACATTTCAAAAAGCAATACGGGGTAGATCCAGTTGGTACTACTGCAAATGTAGATTACAACCCTGCCTGTGACTTTAATTTTGACGGCCTTATTGATGGTTCCGACTTTTTAATTATGGTTAGTCACTTCAAGGAGTCAACCGTCGGCGTATATCCCGGATATAAAACCTGGCCGCCGGGAAGTTAAGGGACGAGAGGAAACATGGTAATTTGTTTTGGTAATAGTTAACGTTAACTAAATTTACGGAGCTTTCTCAAGTTTTTGGGTAAAGATTTTTTAGCAAGGAATTTGACCCTATGAACATGAGAAAGAGGAAGGAGAAAATGTTATGAAAAAGATTGTAGCCTTGCTATTGGTTCTTGGCATGGCGTCCATAGCAAACGCGACGGTTATTCAATTAGCGACCGACCCGACAAACGGCACGGCGACTCAAACCACTCATGCGGCCACCCTTGCAGATCCGATGTTAATCGGTGAAACAATGATGCTGCAATTAGTGTTGAATGATAACGACTTTTTCACTACCAATATGCCTGGGTACCCACAGTATTTTGGTTACGATGGATATAGCCTGCTCAGTTTTGATGTCGATATCGTCACAAACAGCTATGGTGAATTGTCGAGAAAAAGCTCACTGTTTGCGGACAGAATTAGGTTCAGCGGCAGCCCCGCGACTTCCGGTATCGGAGATGAAGGACCTGGTTCCAAATTAGACGGTATTTATGCCGTTTATGGTGAAAATGGATTAAATGGCGCCGGTGGTTATAACCGGGTAGTCTATAACTTCAAGGTCGAAGCCCTGGCTGCCGGAATAATCCAAGTAGGTTTAGTCGGTAACCGTTCACCCGGTGGAGATAATCCCAATGGTTATGCCGAATACAGCCTGCAATATAAAGAGCTGGCGGATGCCTTTGGCCTGCCGGCATATGGGGTCATAGCCATGGAAGATTCAATGATGGGTGGTTTGGACCTCTATGTCATTCCGGAACCGATGACCATTGCCCTGTTGGGCCTGGGCGGTTTAGGATTGCTTTATCGGCGTCGTCGCGCCTAATTGTTATTTAATTTGCCAAGAACCAATCATACCCCCGGGGTATGAAAAGAACCAAAAGCGAGGCAGGGTTATAATACCTGCCTCGCTTTATTTATAGAATTTTAATCCAAATATACATATCAAAAAAGTAATAATTTGCCAAATCTCTTCCTTTCAAATATAATTTACTGATATTTGTCCGATATAATTATTGATGAAATAAATCAATAGAAAGTAATTGATGACCTCTAAAGCTGTTATCAAAATTTGTTTGTTACTGGTACTCCTGCTGTTGGCGACAGCGGCGGGGATATACTGGTTTGCGTATGACTCGAATCCTACGATTCAAAATGTTCTTCTTATCAGCCTGGACACCTGTCGGGCGGACCATTTGAGCTGCTATGGTTTTGAGCGCCAGACTACCCCCGTAATTGACGAATTGACCCAAACCGCTGCGCTTTTCCAAAACGCCTACACTCCTATTCCTTTAACTTTACCGGCTCACTGTTCTATGTTCACCGGCACCTACCCTCCCTTTCATCGAGTACTAGACAACCTTAATTACAAATTAAGCGAAAGTAACGTCACCCTGGCCGAAATACTGCAGAATAAAGGATACTTCACCGGCGCCGTAATAAGCTCGACGGTGCTGAACCGGAGGTTCGGCACTTATCAGGGTTTTGATCGTTATTATGACGAGTTTGAGCAAACTATCGAGGGTAAGGAAAATCAAGAACGCCGAGGAGAAGAAGCCAGCCGATTCGCCGGCGAGTTCCTGGTCGAACACCAACAGGAACCTTTCTTTCTCTTTTTACACTATTATGATCCCCATACCAAATATGAACCGCCTGAACCCTTTTCCTCCGAATATGCCGATAATCTCTACGCCGGAGAGATAGCTTATACCGACTATTGCATCGGCCAGGTGCTCGAGAAGCTCGAAAACCTGGATTTGCTTGATTCGACCCTGATTATCATTGTCGGGGATCATGGTGAAAGCCTGGGAGAGCACGGCGAAAGCGAACACGGTTATTACATTTATAAAAGCACCACCCACATTCCCCTGATTATCAGACCGCCGGGGCTGAGAAAATCGAAAGAAATTGAAGACGTGGCGACCCTGGTTGACATTGTTCCCACCGTGCTGGGATATCTGGGGATCGATCAACCGTCCCATATTCAAGGGAACGACCTGTCGGAACTTATCCGGGGCCGGGCCGCCGCCAGGGAAAACAGATATGTTTTTACCGAGTCGTTAACACCTACGAAATTCGGCTGCAATCCCCTGCTGGGTGCAGTAACCGAGCAATGGAATTATATTCAAACCACTCATCCGGAACTGTACAATTTTCGACAAGACCCCCTCGAGGCCAACAACCTAATTGAAAAAGAATCCCAGCGTGCCCGACTCATGCAATCCAATCTGCAGGAAATGGTAACTCAAATAGTTACCGTATCCCAGGGTGATAATACCTTGGAGATGGATGAAGAAACCAGAAAACAACTTGAAAGTCTGGGTTATGTAGGAGACAGTATCGTAAATGATACTTTTGAATTCGATCAGGATAAAAAAGACCCCAAAGATTTGATCGTATATTACGAACAGAGGCAGCAGGTCAACTATCTGATAGCGGATGAACAATACGACGAGGCTCGAAAGGCTTGCCAGAAGATGCTGCTGGATTGGCCGGACACTCCCAATACTCATTTTCTCCTTACCCGCATCGCTTTCGCCGACGGCAAATGGGATGAGACGATGAAACACGGCCGACGATACCTGGCCCTGGTCGCCGTAACTATTGAAGAAAATCCTGAAAGTTCCGGCATCGATCCCACCAAACCCATAGCCATGTGCCATAATCTGGTGGCGCGGGCCGCTTATAATCTGAAAGATTTCGACTCAGCCACAGAACACTGGACCGAGGCGCTGCACTTAAATCCAAAATGGCCTGAGGTGCTTAACTACCTGGCCGCCGCCTATCTTGGTCAAAATAAATATGATCCGGCCATTAAACACTGGAATGAAGCCCTGAAACTTAAACCTGACTGGATCGAGGTTCGCAATAGCCTAACGGAGCTTCATAACAAGCTGGCGGAAGCTTTTTACCAGCAAAGTAATATCCAACAAGCCATTGAGCACTGGACTAAATCTTTAAATCAAAAGCCCGACCAGGCTGAAACACATCATAATCTGGCTACCGCCTTTTACCATCAGGCCCGGACCGATCAAGCTTTGCTGCACTGGCATCAGGCGGTGCAACTCAAACCCGATTGGCCGGAAGCGCTGAACAATCTGGCCTGGATTCTGGCCACGATTAATGAGCAAAAATTGCGCAATCCCGCCGAAGCTGTACGACTGGCCCAGCGGGCCGCAGAGCTTACTAAAAATCAAAATCCCGGAATTTTGGACACCCTGAGCGTCGCTTACGCTGCGGCAGGCAATTTCCCCCTGGCAGTTCAAACCGCCCAAAAGGCCCTGAAACTGGCAACTTCCGCAGGTGATGAAAATTTGGCGGATAGTATTCGACAACACCTAAAACTGTTTCAGTCAGGACAAATTTATCTGGAAAAAAAGTGATCAGTTAAATGAACAGAACCAATCGTCTTTTAGTTTGAAGTTGTCTGCATCTTTCTTACTTTTTTATTATCTTTTCCAACTCTTTAATTCTTTCCTGCAGTTTTTTGATTTCCTTTTGCGCCGTCAGCAAAGCCTGATTCTTTTCTTCCAACTGCATCTGAAGGGACTTGATAGTCGCCTCCAATTGCGCCTGTTTATTTTCTTGGGCCTGTGTTTTTATTTCAGCTTGATGAACCTTCCTTTGCATCTCCTCCCTGACTCCGGCATTTTCCTTCTCTATCATATCAAACATTTGTTTAAACATATTTATGGATTCATTCAGTTTCTGCTCGCTTTCTTGCAGTTGTGTCTGGAGGGTTTGTTTTTCCTGCCGGCACTGGATTAACTCCTGGTTTTGGCAGCCGGGGGCCGACCATAAAACGAGAAGGGCCGTACATATTAGGGGATATTTCATATCTTTCTCCTTATGAAATCGGTTTAATTAACATGGCCAACAGCTATGAATAAATATAACGCCGGGAAAACTTTATGTCAAAATAATTGTAAATTACGGCAGGCGTTATCAGATCGCCTCAGGCCTTGACATTTTTTCTTTTCGGACCATAATTAACATAATTATAATCGGTTATGAGATACGTTGGATTTACTTATTACAGGGGCTTTGGGGCATTTGTAATGCTATTAAACGGACAGATTTAGGAGTGTTTTATGAACGTTTTAGAAGCTATTTTAAGCAGGCGCAGCGTGAGGGCCTATGAGAATCGCCCTATTCCCTCCGATACTTACCAACGCCTGCTGGACTCCTTACGGTTTGCACCTTCGGCCTGCAACTACCAGCCCTGGCGCTTTATTCTGGTGCAAAGTGAAGATCTCCGCCGCCAGGTCGCCCAGGGCGCGAAAAATCAGATGTGGATGGCGGACGCCTCCCTGATCGTCGTTGCCTGCGGCAGGCCCAAAGACGCCTATAAATACATGGGTGGTTACGGCAACAGCTGCGAGATCGATATAGCCATCGCCCTGGACCATCTTTCGCTGGTCGCGGTCTCCGAAGGCCTGGCAACCTGCTGGATCGGGGCCTTTGATGAACGGCAGATTAAACATCTATTGCAGATCCCGGACGACGTCAAACCCGTCGCCCTCATGCCGGTAGGGTATCCCAAAACCCCGGACCTGAACCATCCGGCGGATGAGAGCGACCGTAAAAGACCTGATGAGATATTTTCCGACGATTTTTATGCGTGAAACGGATCAAATATCTTATAAAAGTCCAGTTATTTTAGAAATGGTAGGCCCTATTCTCTCTGATTTATATTATTGCTTAACAATTTCTTATTTTTGGTAAAAATTAAACTCGATTTATATCATACAATCAATATAAACCGTAAAATTATTATTATTCTTACCTGAGTAATAAAATTTTTGCTTCTTAGCAAAAAAACGAAGCAGGATGGGAGGGTTCACCCTGCCTCGTAAAAGGAGGAGAAAAGATCTTGGTTAAATTTTTTCCATAATCAAAGAATATTCTCTCATGTATATTTAGACGTTTTTTAAGAAAATTTGTTTCTATTTTAGGAAAATATCTGGAGATAAAAAAACGAAGCAGAACGGGAGGGATCGCCCTGCTTCGCAAAAGGAGTAGAAGAGAACGTACTTAAATTTTTCCTTTTTCTTATCTGTAATTCTAGACGTTTTTCCGAGGATTTTGTTTCATAAAAAATGCATTTTCCAGGGAAAAAACTTGCGGCCGAAACTGGTCTTTTGGGGCGCGTAAGAATTTACGTATCTTAGCTTAACAAAAAGATTTAAAGGCAACCTAAGGGCCTGATTCCCCTTCTGCGGCGCCCGGTCGGGAATATCGCATTAGCGGCAATTCAGGGGGTCACAGCTTCCATCGATTCAATCTTCCGGGCGGCCTTTCGACGCTGGCGCGATTTATCGGGTAGGGCTCGTCTGTCGGTTAAAGCCACTTTTAAGGCTTCTTTGGCGGTCGGCGCAAAGAGATCGGCGCCGATCTCCTCCCAGAGACCTTCGGCGCGATTGAACACCCCACCGGAGAGCATGAAACGGACTTTGGGACAGGAACCAATATCCCGCACGGTATCCATCAACTTGCGCACGCCGGGGGCGCCGGAGGGTTTGGCGCCATAGATGAAGACTATATCAGGTTGAAATTTCGCTATCATAATCATAACTTCATCATGGGGCACGCCGCCGCCCAGAAATCTCACTTCCCAGCCGTCCGATTCGAATAAATCCGCACACATCTGAGCGCCCAACTCTTCCGGTTCATCATCCGCACACAAGATTATCATTTTTAATCCCCGGGGCTCTCCTCGGGGAAGTTTACTCTGTAATTGGTCCACCAGGGAGCGGTTAATTCGGGTCGCCATGTGCTCGGTTATGATGTCTATACGATGCCCTCGATACAGTCTCTCCAGTTCGGTCATCACCGGCCAAAACAGCTCGGTATATATGGTGCTCACCGGGGTTCCGGTCTGCAGCGTCTCGCCAATAATACTGCGACATCCAACGCGATTTCCATCCAGCAGCTTTTCCAGGTAATTTTCCACAATCTCGTCCAAATTCATCTTTCTAATCCCTTTTAAGGCCATCTCGGAGGCATCCCTGCACTCTTTGCATGGGGTGTAAATGCGGCGCTCTTCCTTTCCGCCATATGATTTAGCCGGATTTGATTCTGCATCACCCAGCCTGTCAATTTATCCTCAAATTAGTTAGAATGTTAAGTAGCCGGCATTGCCAGATTACATTATCGTTAATTGGCCTTAAAATTCTTTACATATTCCCTATTTTATCTATTTTACCTATTTTAACATTTAAAGCCGTACTCTACCCATCATTTGGAAATTCAATTTATTCAAAGTCCGATAAATAAAGAACTAATGCACAACAATCGTGATTATAAATTTACGGGATATGATTTCCTAGAATCACAAGTATTGCTTACCTTGATCTCCGGAGTAAGCCTTTATATAAATCGACATAGTTGTTTATCATTACGGAGGTTGAAAATTTCCGGAAGGCCCTGTTTTGCGCCGCCCGGCCGAACCTTTGGGCCATATTCGGATCGATTATCAACTTTTCGATGGCCTGGGTGAGTTCTGTTACATCTTCCAGCGGAGTGAGCAATCCGGTCGAACCATGATCGACAACATCAACCAAACCCTCGGTGCGACGGGCCACTATCGGCAGACCTGCTGCCATGGCTTCCACCGCGGCTAGGGGCAAACCCTCCCACCGACTGGGCATCACAAATATTTCCGCAGACTTCAGCAATCGCTCCACATCCCGCCGGGCGCCGCAAAAACATACCCGATCGGACAATTTTAATTTTAAGGTTAATTGTTGCAGTCGCTGCCGTTCCGGGCCATCGCCGACTATTAATAATTGCAAGTTTAATTTTTTTTCCCATACCAGTTCAGAAAGGGCATTTAACAAAACATCAACGGCCTTAACCGGATCCAGACGCCCCACAAAAACGAGTGTTTTGCGGGCCGGTTTCAGGCCCAAATCGGTCAAATTCACCGCCCGGGCGTCTGCAAATCTTCGGCAATTGATGCCATAGGGTATGATACGCAGTCGGGCCGCGGGGATATGGGCCAGGCGTTCCACATGACGACTCACCGATTTTGAAACGCAAACGGTAGTGCGGCTCCATCGGCAGGTCAGGTTTTCCGCCGTCAGATGCCAGAGTTTGCCCCGTTCCGCCGTGTGAATGGAGGCAAAAACGCAGGGTACATCGAGAAAACGCCCCACTATACTTCCCACCACGTTGGCATGCACCAGGCAGCAATGCAAGATATGCGGTTGAAAAGCGCCAATCACCTTAGCCAAACGATAAAAAACTCGTATATCCCATGGTCCCCGAGCCCCCAGGCAATGAGTTACTATACCATGCCGCCGGATTTCCTGAGCCACCGGTCCTTCTCGCGCCAGACAGGCCACCCGAACCTGAAAGGTATCTGTATCTTTTCTTGTAACAATCGGTTCGGCAATGGCCCCCGACGGACAAGACGATTCCTGAATCTGCTCAGCCCCGGATGGAGACCCCACCGCGGCAAGGCCCCCGGCCAAATCTTTTACAAACAACGGGACTCCGCCTATCTCCAGGTCGGTCAGCAAAATAAGCAATCTAATTCTCATAGCGCCGGCCAGAATAACAGAAATCCCCGGCATAAACAACCAGCGATGGACCCGTCCGTCTTAACATGCAATTTGGTCATATAAACCATCTTTGAATAATTCACTAAAGTTTGGCAAAAGTCGCGTAATTTTCAAAATCAGCATTGGGGTATTTCCCGGACGTTCCGTTCCAGGAGGATTTGGATATTGGACCTTAAGGCAAGGACGCTTTATATTCCAGGGGGCCGCTTGATACAAAATAATTATCGGTAGCGGCCTTTTTTTCTTCGCCATATAAAAAAAGCCGGCAGGGCCAAATAGAATATACTCACCGGTTCGGGGATGGGGGCCAAATCAACCTGCAACTCCCACCGGTGAAGAAAGCCCGTATCCGCTAAAGCACCATCAATATCATATATTCGCAAGGTCCATTCACCATAAACATCCCAACTGTTAAACTGTGAGAGTGAATACTCCTGAGCAGGCTTAAAACGACCCGTATAGGGCGGAACTCCTTCACCTAATTTCAATTCGGCACTATCATCAAAAATCGTGCCGTACATATTTGGTCTATGGATGCCTTTCCAAAGGGATTGAGCAAGTTCATCATCCTTCAGGATTATATTATCGCCCTGAGGTGCGTCTAAAAATATCCAGAGATCGCTGACCTCGCTATGAGTGATATCCAGATAAACATCGATATCAGTAATGATACCGTGCTCATATACATTCAAGGTCACCGGTTCCATCCAGGCCCGGCCGTCCCCAAAGGCGGGAATGCGTTGCTCACATTGCCGGGTGAAAATCTCTCTTCCCAGGCAGAAATCCTCCCCCCAGCGTCCGCATAAACATATTATCACCACCACCCCGGCGGCTAATTTGATTTGGCGCTCGTCCACAATCCAACCCAATTATTATAACTGAATTTGAAAATATGTTCGGCTAATCATCGCTGCTATAGCAACTCTGATAAAAGTTGTCAAGAGAGAAAACAAGTGCAAATATTAACGTGAATTATTAATTGACCGCAAGGCTGAAATTACGCCTCAAAAATCCCGGCCCACACCCGGAAAAGGCCCGGCGGGAGGGCAGTTAAAATAGGGCAAATATATTTCGCGCTCAATAATATAGTGGTATGATTATCGGAACTTGGGCACTTATGAGCTACTCAATATGACTTTTTAATCCTACCGCCGATTTCCCAATTCAACTCAATTACCAACAAATCCATGATGATCCCCACGTAAAAATAATAAATAAAAATTTAATTACCTTCAGGCGGTTGGTTTAGAGGCCGCCAAATCCCTGAATTTCCTAATTCCTTGTAAATAAAATGTTTATAACTCACATCGCCACCGCAGCCCTTGTTTTGCCCTCTCTGGAAGCAGAGAAAAGGCGCCCCAGGCGCGGTCCCTGGGGCTTTCCCTGGAGGCGAGGGGAATCGAACCCCTATCTGCGCGATGCGACCGCGCCGTGCTCCCGTTACACCACGCCCCCAAAAACGGCATAATTATAACAGGACTACCTAAAAAAGCAATCGGTAATCATAAATCCTTTATTAAGAAGAATATAGGAACGCAAGCCCCTGTTTTTTCCCCCTGGTTTATACGAAATCAGGCAATTTATCCATAATTTATATATGCTCCTTTAACAAATGGGTAGAACAATACCTTAATATCATGGATATTTTATAGGTTCCGGGTCGGGCTACTAAAAAAAAAATTTGTCTAAATTAAGCAAATAATAGGTATTTTGGGCCCGGGAGAATTCCGATAAGGTATTCAAAGGCAGGAAGTTAGGCGGCGTCGGCGATATTTGCCGGGGCCGCGGCCACCGGCGGCGGCGGATAATTCGCAGGGTCGGCGGAAAAAATCTCCAGAAAACCCTTGACAGACTCCGGCGGCGGCGGTAACATACACTTAAATCTTAGAACAGTTATTTTGCAGCCTTCATAGGAGGAGGCCTATTCAGGCGAGTTCGTAGCACACAACATAAAGCTACGCGGGTCAACTTCTTAAATCCGTAGTGAGCCGAACGTACGGCAGTTGCGCGGCGGCAGGGGTCGCCGGTGTCGGCGTGGGTTTAACAGGCGGCAGAAGGGACGGCCCCGGCAGAAAAGGCGGTTTTTCAGGCCGAGAGCCTCGGCCGAGAGCAATAAAACGTTGTTAACTTATATTCTCAATTTTTGCAAAGGCAGGTTGCCAGGTAAGGAGACGAAAAGATGGAACGGAAACAAAGAAGGTTGTTAATGGTATTAGCGATGGCGTTGGCGGTCGGCATGGCGACATCCGCGGCGCAGG
>LJUC01000098.1 GCA_001303695.1 Phycisphaerae bacterium SM23_30 | reverse complement strand
CCGCCACATAAGCATACCGGCACGGCCCCCGCGGCCATGATCAATTCCCGAGGGGTGTATTCACACATAATCCCGACGATGGGTTTTCCCTGTTCTTTCGCTTTCTGAGCGTAGGCCAGGCAGTTTGGTATCATATTGCCGAACCACGCGAAAGGGCCGTCAGCCGGCGCCCCACAAGGTGAGGTGCCGGCACAGGTTTTAATTTCCGCAGGCTTGCAAGGATCAGCGGGATTGATGTTGACGTTTTTATTGCCACAACAATTGTTCATTTTCTTACCCTTTATTTACGTCGGGGGCTAAGTTTTATTTAGGTTTTCGGGCTACGAACAGACCCTGGATGATTTTACCGGCGTGGGCGAGTTGCTGGATAAACTGCATTTCGCCTCCCAGCATTTCCATCATGGGCATGTCAAAATTGATAATCTTGAGGGCGTCATAAGTGAGTTGCCGGTTCAGCATATTTAAATAAAGATCAACGCACGGGGCAAAGCGACTCGTATTTTCAGCGACGATTATTCCACAACCATTTTGAGTTAGTAGATCTTGATAACCTTGTAGGTCCTGGATATTGGGAAACTTCATAAAGCCAAGAAATCGTTGGGCATCTTCTTCCGTCAACGGAACCTTACCCTCAATCCAATCGGTGAAGGCGATGGTGCCGCCGGGTTTAACTAATCGAATCGCTTCGGCGATCAACTTTTCCTTGTCAACGACATAGCACCAGGCGTCCTCGCCCCAGGCGAAATCAACGATGTGGTCCGGCAATCCGCTTTCACAGACGTCAGCCAAATGAAATTCGATTTTATCGGACAGGCCCAGTTCTTGGGTGCGGGCTTTACCCCGCGCGACGACTTTCTCGGTGGCGTCCACGCCGTGCATCTTGGATACATTCTTCATCTTTATTAAAAAGCGCATGCCGGCACCGTTACAGCAGCACAAGTCCACCCCCATCATTCCCGCTCCCACATTTGCCTTTTGAGCCAGATCCATGGAGGAGGTAAAACCACCGATATGAATCTGTTCACCCATGATCAGTTCCCACAGGTCGCCTTTGGGGCCGCTATAGACGGCCTGCACGTCGGACAAACCGATATTTCCCAAAGTTTTCATCTTTGATCTCCTAAAAATATTATATGCTCATGTTTTCTAAGATTGCCTGATAAAACCTCACATGCTAAGGACTGGATTCTCGTTTTCACGGGAATGACAGTTTTATTGACTTTTCAGGGCAGGTTTTGTTATTAGCGTTAAAATTCATATTTCAGTTGAAAGGCCCACACGTTATCTTCGTGGTGATTAAGGACATTGCCAAAGTTGGCATAACCGGCGGCGATGGTTATATGCTCGTTTACAATATAGCCGAAGCAAATGTCCCACCAGTCATTTTCGGCGCGGACCAGATCGAAGCCACCCGCGGAACACTGATCGATCAGGTCGGGCTTATGACGATATTCACCAGCGACGAGCAGATTGTCGGTCAAAAAGTAAACGATACTTCCTTCGACGGTGGTCCGTCTTTCGCCAGCAAAACCCATCAGGCCGGTGTGTATGGCGTCGCTGTTGCGGAATCCGGCCGAGACGATCATGGGGCGCGGCAGCACGTCGGTTACGGTTTTAGTGGCAATGGCCGTCAGCTCAGTACCGAAGTCGTGATCGGCGCCCAACATTCCGCAAAGGCCGCCCAATTGGTCGTCGATAGTTTAGAGTTGATCATTCCACTTGAAGTGAGCTCCCAGGGTAATCGCCGGCATCCAGGGGCAATCAAAGCTGCCTTCCTTGACGAGGTTGACTCGGGTATTCAGATTATACACCAGGGCGTAATCTTTTACCGTTAAGCCCGCGCCCGTCGCCTGAAAGACCTCATCGGGCCAATCGTCCAGCCCTATCCGTTCGGCGGCAAAACCAATTTCAATGTTGCCAAAGAGATTTTCCGTTACGGCGTAGGATTGAAAATCCTTTTCCCCGATGAATGCTCCGCTGACCGAGAAGCTGGGCTTGCCCAGGATTTCACCTTCGGCCGGCGGATTCGCCAGATACGCCGTTGGGGTGATAAAAACCCCGCTGTTGCCTTCGACTGTGTGAAAAGGCAAAGGTGTTTGTTGGGCATTAACTATTTCGCTTAATAACAATAAGACGGCCCAAAAACCCAGGCATAAATTTTTTTGATCCATTATAAAGCTCCTTTCTAAAATAGGATTAAAAGAAGAAAGATTCATTTTGCTTAGCTTCGGGCGCAAAAAAACAGGTGAGGCAAATCTCTTTACCTTCACCTGCCGATACTCAGACTTCTCAGGCATTGATTATTTTATCGAATACCAGGTTTCCTCCTTTGTTACTTTAAGGGGCCCCAGGTCCGCCGGGAACTGCACCTGATATTTACCCGAGAAATTTCCGGGCACTCGCCACGAGCACCGGCAGGCGCCGCTTCAGCCGTACTCAAACTGAACGAAAACTAATATCCTGGCCCATTTATTCACAATTTCACCTACGGTTATGGTTCCCATCGGGTCATTCAACGCGAGAAAACACTCTAACAGGGAAATTATACCAGTTAACTAGGGATTGTTCAATCAGAAATTATCCATGAGGTCGGAAAAGGTATAGAACGCCGGGGCAGCGTTATTTAGCGCCATTATGATCATGGGGGATCGTCTTTTCTTTGCTCAATATTCATAAATATCTATAAAACAGGAGGATATATCAACCGGGCCTTGTTTCGGCCACCCTGTTTGATAGTTAATGGTCTAAAACCGAGAGGGCGATATAAAGATAATTTTTTCACCGCGAGGTATTATTACGATAAGAGGTGCCCTTTGTTGATTTTATCCCTGGGAACTTTTATACTATACATAATGTTGCCGTTGATAAATGGAATTTGTATTGAGCAAACAGGTAAAGTATGAATATCTCAAAACAGCAGTTATTACGGAAGATTCCTTCGGTGGATGTCCTACTGACCGCACCCGAATTTTCCCGGTTGAACGACCAAACTCCTCGCCAAGTTAAGGTCGAGGCCCTGCGCACCGCGGTTGATCAGATGCGTAAAGAAATTGTAGCGGGCATTGCCGAGGATCTCGATGAAGCAACCCTGCGTCAGTCGATTCTGGATAAAGCCGAAAAGTATATCGACTCGACATTGAAATTCCACTATCGCAAGGTAATCAATGCGACCGGCATCATTTTGCATACCGCCCTGGGCCGGGCCGTTCTGTGCCGGCGCGCTTTGCAGCAGATCGCGCAGGAATTAGCCGGATACTCTTTACTGCAGATGGACCTGGAAACCGGTAAACGTTCCGTCCGCGATGAACGTATTGAGTCGCTGCTCCGGCAGTTGACCCGCGCCGAAGCCGCCACCGTGGTCAACAACAATGCCGCCGCCACTTCGATAGTCTTGAACACCCTGGCCGCCGGTAAAGAAGTCATTGTTTCCCGCGGTCACCTGGTGGAGATCGGAGGTTCCTTTCGACTGCCGGAGGTGATGGCCGCCAGCGGCGCCAAACTTGTAGAAGTGGGCACCACCAACAAGACTCATCCCCGCGACTACGAAGACGCCGTTACCGAAAACACCGCCGTTATTATGCGCGTCCATCCCAGCAACTACAAAATCGTCGGATTTAGCTCCGAGGTGCCGCTGGAGGAATTGGTGAGAATCGCCCGGGCCCGCGATTTGATTATGGTCGATGATGTGGGGGCGGGGGCATTGATTGACTTTTCCCGTTTTGGTTTTGAATACGAACCAACCCTGTTGGATTCGATCAAGGCCGGCGCTGATATTGTCACCAGCAGTGCCGACAAATTAATCGGTGCATCTCAAGGCGGGATCATTCTGGGCAAAACCGATCTTATCAAAGCCATACGTAAAAATCCTTTGGCCCGCATGGTACGGGTTGATAAGCTTACCCTGGCGGCTCTGGAGGCCACGCTGACTTTGTTTTTAGATGAATCGACCGCGTTAAAAGAAATCCCGACTTTGTCTATGCTCCGGCGCGATTTGTCGGAAATCACCCAGCAGGCTAAAAATATTATCAAGAAGTTATCGCGGGCGGACCTGGCAGCCGAAATTGACCACATCGAAGGTTTTAGTGAGATGGGCAGCGGCTCGCTGCCCACCCAGGGTCTGCCGACGCGTTTGGCGGCCGTTCGCCCCACGCAAATCGGCGCTGATGAGTTATCCTGCCGGCTTAGAAATTACCAACCGCCCATTATTACCCGCACTAAAAACGAACAGGTGCTCCTTGATCCGCGTACACTGCAAAAAGGCGAGGATAAGATCGTCATTGAGGCTCTGGTAGATATTTTAAAACCATAAAAAGATTAACGCCTGGGGCAAAGCCCCTCCCAGCAGAGAGTCAGAAATTAAAATGCCCACCGAGCAAATAAATATAACGCTGGGCACTGCCGGCCATATTGATCATGGCAAGACCGTTCTGATTAAGTGTCTGACCGGCTGCGACACAGACCACCTCAAGGCGGAAAAGGAACGGGGCATGTCCATCGAGCTGGGCTTCGCTCCCTGTTTGGTGGCCGATCTGGAGGTCGGCATCGTCGATGTGCCCGGCCATGAGAATTTTATCAAGACCATGGTAGCCGGTGCCGCCAGTATGGACGGGGTGATTTTTGTAGTGGCCGCCGACGATAGTGTTATGCCGCAGACTCGAGAACACCTGGAGATATTGACTCTTTTGGGAATCGGGCACGGCATCGTCGCTTTGACTAAAATTGATCGGGTCCCCCCCGAGCAGCAGAAGCGGGCCGCCGAAGAAACCAGAACGTTGCTGAAAAACACTTTTCTGCGCGACGCTCCCATTTTGCCCGTATCCAACGTTACGGGGGAAGGTTTTGACGGTTTTATTGCAGCCCTTAAGGAGTTGGTGGCTTCGATCACTCCCAAACAGACCGATGGATTGTTTCGGCTGCCCGTTGAGCGGACCTTTACCTTAAAGGGTTACGGCACCGTCATTACCGGTATTCCGGTTTCCGGCGCCGCCGCTATCGGCGATGAGTTGGTCCTGCTGCCGCAGAATCTCAGGGGCCGCATCAGGGCCATACAGGTCTATAAACGCCAGAGCGATCAGGTTATCGCGGGTCAGTGTGCCGCTTTGAATATTCCACAAATCGATCATAAGCTCGTTACGCGGGGAAATACGCTGACGCAAACCGGTTTTTTCACTGCCCAGTCGTGGTACCTGGCCCAAATGCAGCTATTGGCCCACGATAAACTGTTCCTAAAAAACGGCCAAAAGGTCAAATTCCACACCGGTACTTCCGAGGTGGTGGCCACGGTTTACCTGATGCAGGGTGAGCAGCTGCAGCCGGGCCAAGAAGAACTGGTGCAAATCAGACTTGCCGAACCTCTGGTCGCCGCTCCGGCGGATCGTTTTATCATCCGCACCCTCTCTCCCATGCTCACCATCGGGGGGGGAATGATCATTGATGCCCTGCCCCGTCGGCTCAAGCGCCATCAGCCTCACATTTTGCAGGATGCCCTCGAACAGGCGCAGGCGGTGCAAAATGAGACGGATTTTGTCGAATACTGTTTAAAAAAGACCGAATTCTATGTAACCCGTCCGGAAGATCTTGCCTTGCCTGCCAGGATGCCCACCCGTCTGGTCAAGGATATTTTGCACCAGCTCACGCAACGAAACAAAGCGGTCTTACTCGCTTCAGATTTGTATATACACGCTGAAGTTCTCAGCCTGCTGGAAAAGCGGTTGCTTAGAATTGTCACCGAATATCATCAAAGTGCGCCCGAAAGCCCCGGTATCGAGGCGGATTCCCTGCAGAGTGCTTGCCGCCTGCCCAAAAATGTGCTGGAGCTGATGTTGGCGCGATTGAAAGATGACAACCGTTTAACCGAGAAAAATAATCGCTGGGCCCGGCCGGATTTTCGACCTACTATTCAGTACGAAGACGCCCCCAAATTGGATCAGGTGGAGAACCTTGTTCGCAAACGCCTATTTCATCCTCCCGGTCCGGAGGATATATCCGACAGCGTTCAATTACCTTTAGCGGAAGTGGAACGGCTTCTGCGCATACTCGTCGAGCACGAGAAAATAATTGCGGTGGACAAAAATCTATTTTTTCATACCGAGGCCGTCGAAAAAAGCCGCCGCAGACTCATCGATCATATCCAGACCGAAGGACCGATGGAAAGCGTCAAGTTCAAGTATCTGCTCGACACCACCCGAAAGTATGCCATACCATTGTTGGATTACTTTGACCGGATCGGCCTCACCCGCCGCGTCGGTTATACGAGACATCTGGTGCAGGAAAATACAGATTAACGCGTGGGACTTTACCCCACGCGAAAACTATTATGAATGATAAATCCAGCGAATACATCGTTGCTTCCGTGCAAGAGCAAATTGAAAGCTGTGATTTGCCCGAAACCGTTAATCGCTGGCTCATCGCTGTTTCGGGTGGGTGCGACAGTATGGCTTTGATGTACGCTTTGACGGCGCTGCGGGAGGTTCGTCCGGAGAAATTTTCCTATCTGCATGTAGCTCATCTGAATCATCAGTTGCGCGGCCGGGAAAGCGATGCCGATGCCGATTTTGTAGCGGAACAGGCTAAACAGCTAAATTTACCGGTAACGGTTGGTTCGATAGACATAGCTGCCGCCCGGGCCGGCGGCGAGTCCATCGAGGCCGCCGCCCGTCGCCGGCGCTTTGGTTTTTTAGCCGAGACCGCCCGTAAATTTAAATGTCAGATTGTTGCTTTAGGCCACAATGCCGACGACCAGGCGGAAACCATTCTACATCGTATCCTGCGCGGCACAGGAATTAGAGGCTTGTCCGGAATTTGGCCGGTTCGAACATTTATAGATGGACAGGGGCAAGAAAAGCTATGGCTGGTTAGACCGTTGCTTTTGCTGCGACGGGCGGAGATCGAACAATATCTGCATAAAAAGGGTATTGCCTGGCGGCAGGACCAAAGTAACCAATCGACACAATTTACCCGGAACCGCATTCGACACGATCTATTGCCTCATTTAGCGGATAGATACAATCCTCGGGTAGTGGAGGCGCTGCTGCAGTTAGGTCAAACCGCCAAGATGTGCAGCGTGATTCTGGGCGAGGATGCCGGCAAGGATTTAGCGGAGATCACCTTAAACCGAAGCGCTGAATGCCTGACGCTGCATGCCGTTCATCTGGCGGCTAAACCGCGGATTCAACAGGTCGAGATAATTTATCAGGCCTTATTATCCCTGCAAATTCCTCAACGGAAAATTGGTTTCAAGCATATCAGCGACGCCTTAAATATTCTTAACGGTCCCCCCGGCGCCGATAATACTCTTCAATTTCCTTATGGTTTGACAGTGCAATGCACTAAGGACCAAATGATTTTCCACAAAACACCAACCGGCGCAGAAGAAACCACCCAATCTAAGCCGGAAGAGGTTATTTTGCCGCTTTCGGGAGAGATGGATTTGCCGGAGGGTTTCGTTTGGATTGCTCCGGCGAGTTTTCAGGCAAATCCCGCGCAGCAAATAGTTGCCGAATCTATCACCGCAGGTCGCGACTGCCTAGAGACATTTCGCCGGCAAAAAAATTGCCGCCAGGAGATTTTTGATCTCGACAAACTGCAGGGCGCTTTGCGACTGCGCTGCCGCCGGGAGGGTGAACGGTTTTGGCCTTTGGGCGCCTCGGGCCCCAAGAAACTCGGTGATTTCTTCACCGACGCCAAAATCCCAATCCGGTTACGCGATCGCATTGGGTTAATCTGCGATGACCAGGGCATCCTCTGGATCCTGGGCCTGCGGATTTCCGAGCGCGTTAAAATCACCTGCCGGACCAATCGGGTTTTGAAGATTACCATCAAATAAGATTAACGCGTGGAGTAAAGCCCCACCCTACGGTTTGTGCCCCCGCTCATATGATTTTATTGGCCCACGACGCCTTTGCCGAAAAACTTCGGTGGTTCCGCTAAGGTGTAAATGTGTTTTTCTGCTGCAACGGCTTGTCGGATATACTTGGGCGTCTGCATCAATCCCAGCAACGTCTCTCCGTCAAACATGCGGAAGTTGCCGTTGGTTTTTTCAGCCAGCAGTTTATCAACCGTCTCAGGATCGGGCCTTTGATTGATGGGTTGATTACCGCCTAAGATAAATCCCCAGGGCGAGGCAAAGGTGGGCACCTGGGAGCTATAGGAAAGGACGTGTTCAAAGACGGCCTGGACCGTTTTGACCAGCCGCACGTGCAGAGACATCTCCGGGGGGGCCGTGGGCCCCGCCTGAACGACAAAGAAACCACTGTCTTTTAGGGCCCGGCGGCATTTCTCAAAGTATTCCTTAGTGAACAACTTGAACGAAGGTCCCTGCTCGAGGGGGTCGGATAAATCGGAAATGATAGTATCCCACTCGTTTCGGGATTGATCCAGGTAATCAAGTGCATCACCGATAATCATTTTGCAGCGGGGATCGTCAAAGGCCCCTTGGTGTATCTCCGGCAGGTGTTCTTTACACGCCTCCACTACCTCGCTGTCGATATCGACTATGACAACTTTCTCGACGGTCTTCCACTTGAGCGCTTCGCGGGCGGCAGCCCCTTCGCCGCCGCCCAGAATCATAACTTTCTCAGGGCCGCCGTGATTGACGCACGCCGGGTGCACTAAAGGTTCATGATAAAGGAATTCATCCCCCGTGCAGGACTGCCATTTACCGTCGAGTACCAATGCCTTGCCGTAGGTGCCGCAATCGACGATGCACATCTCCTGGAAAGGGGTTTTTTTACAGGCGAGCATCCGAACCACCGCATGGTGATAAACGTCATGCGGAGTCATGTATTCGGTGATCCACAAATCGGCATTAAGTCGGGCGCCGGGCATAGGTTATTCTCCTCGGTTGCGGTTGGCTATGTAAAGTTACAGGCTTTGGGGGCGCCGGCGCCGCGCGATAGGACTAACCGGTGGTGTTCGCGGGCGGCAAAATGTTTGATCAGGTACTCACATGCCGGCTGGGGATTGGCATTTTCTCCGCAGGTGAATATATCAATGGCGACGTAATTTAGTTCGGGCCAGGTATGGATCGACATATGGGATTCGGCCAGCAGTCCTAAGGCCGTTACCCCCTGTGGTTGAAATTTATGGCTACTGAGCTTGAGAAGGGTGGATAAGCTCTCTTTTGACGCCTCCTGGAGGGCCTCTCGGACGAATAACTCGTTGTTGAGTATGTCGCCCGGACAGCCATAAAGCTCTAAAATATAATGGATTCCAGCGCGTATGTCCGCCAACTATCTACCTCTCTTCGCTACAAGATTTCGATTGTCAGACCGGCGTCCACCTATGCAGGCCCATCACCTTACACCTCAATTCCGGGCTTTATTAAGAGCCCTGTTTTAATCGCACCCATACCGGGTTGAATTCATTTACCTGCGGCGATACCCTCATCGCACTTGAAAACGATATATTAGCAAAATCCCTTCTTAAGTCAACGCCATTTTTTCTCATAAAATCTTTAATATTGGATAACCGAGTGGCATGCCCTTACCGGCGCGGCGGGCTAGTCTGCGTTTCTCAAATCCTTCGACTATGCAGAAATCATAAAATTAGCCCCCGATGTCAGGTCGGCCGGTTCTTGGCATAACCGCCAGAATTTCATTGTCGTGTTATTTATGAAATACCATGCCGGGAACGTACTGCCAGCGTCCCGCCAGCCTTTCAATGGGTACAAGGTCTATCCTGAAGCGTCGAGACTTGAACATGCTCAATCTCATTAATCCGTGCTTCAGGGGGGGATTTCACTAAACCTAAAACTCATTAACTGATTTAACGGTTTATCAAACTAATCAACAGAAAACACCGTTGTCAATCGTTTTTAAATGTTATGCCGATACATCAGGGTAATGGCGCAGAATCCCTTATTCAACAGTTGGCGTATCTTGATATTGGCTGCAGGTTTGCTTGGTCTGGTCCTATATTTGGGCGGCCTGAGCAGCCAATTTAAGCCCACCCCCGATAGTTGTGAATATATGGGTCTGGCCCAAGCGCTGGCCCATAGTAAGGGGTATCAGTTCAACGGCCGAGACGGCAGCCGCTATCCGCCTTTAATGCCTTTGCTTTTAGTCGGTCTGATCAAGGTTTCTGAATCCACCGAATCAGTTGTTTCTGTAGTGACTCCGGCTAAATTCACACAGATAATACTGGCGCTGCTTTTTGCGCTGGGGGCATGGCGTTTGGCCCGGCGATACCTTGATCAACGCCGGGCCATGTTAGCGGCCTTGCTGGTTTGGGCCAACCTGACCGTCTTTCAGCATTGCATGTTTATCCTTTCGGATGTCCTATACGGCTGCCTGAGCATTTGGGCCATGGTTTTGCTGAGTAAACGATTAAATATGCGTCGTTGGATCGGCGGGATCATCCTTATAGCACTGGCCTGGATGACCCGTTCGGTGGGAATATTATTAGCAGCGGCGGCAATCCCTTATCTGTTGTGGGCCAAACCTCACGTTATCGAAGGAATGAAACGCTGGGTTTGGGCCTTATTGATGCCGGTGATTTGTGCCCTGCCCTTTGTACTCTGGAAATACTTCTGGGCCGACCAGCAAGGTGATTACTATTTGGAACGATGGATTTCCGCCACGGATAAAATAAATCTGCCGGGAATCATTTTGGCGAGCTTTCTGAATATGGCCCCTACCGTGCCGCTTAATAGTGTCCAAACCCTCCTCAACATTGAAACCATGACCCTGCCTATTTACTTTGCGGTGCCGGGATTTATCGTGGTTTTGATCGGATGGGGGCTTCTCTTCCAAAAGCACCGGGCTTTACCCGAGTGGTACACTATGTTCTATCTGGGGGTAATGAGCATCTGGTTTTCCAATCAGGGGCCGCGCTTTTATCTGCCGTTATTGCCCTTACTGTTGATTTACGGCCTTACCGGCTTGACCAGACTGCGGGAACTGATGGCTCAACAAAATTTATTAGGTCGGATTCTAAGGATTGCCGTAACTCTGGCATTTTTAGTATTCATCACGCCGTTAATTCAATATTTTATACAACACAAACAACCACGCGCAGCATTAATCCTGATAAGAAACGGGTATGTTTACTCTTTGTTGGCGGCACTGATCGTTCTATTGGCTCTGCTGGTGCGGATGCGTATCCTTCGCCGCCTGCCGATCGACAAAACCGCAGGAGTTCTTTTTTTTCTGACATATTTAGGTACTAGTTGGCTCTATAGTGCCGGTTTCGCCTACTTGGAACATGGCCTATCGAAATCGCGCGGCCCCATGTTGGTCGGTTACATACCCTACTGGCAGATGGGACAATGGCTTAAACAACAGGATCGGATCACTGAACCGATTTTGTGTGCTCAGTCGGCTATCGTGCATCTGTCCGGCGAAAAAATAACTAGAGAACCTGATAACCGAATAGATCAAACCTGGTCCAGATTGGAAAAAGGTGAATATAACTGCGTTTTATGGCTCGAACATCCCGAAAATGATCAGAGACCGACGGATGCTTATAACGAACAAATCGGTCGTTTGATCAAAAAGTATCCCCACTGCTTTCAACTACAGGCCAACCAATCCGGAAGTCCCCAATACAAACTCTATCGTTATATTCCCCAAAAAGTAGATAAATACCCGTAGAATATCTACGAGTTTGGCTTTCTAAGATATACCAGCCAGGGGCCGATTTGTTCGGGGGTGAAATTTTTATTCAACCAGTTCCGTATTTTTTCGGCATAGGTGCAGGGATTATTGCCATAGACGACAATGTCAGGACCAAAATCGTCCAGTTGCGCCAACCAGCCGTCGAAGCCGCCTTCGGTATGGTCGTGAATCCAGCGGTCGAAATGAAAAAATGCATAAACATAGCGGGTCGGATTGGTCTTATGCATAAAGACCAGCGGCTGCGGCTCGTCGATGGCTAATAGTTTACAGTCTTCTTTGAACCGGCGCTCGATCTCGGCGATAGCTTCTTTCTGCTCGCGCAGACGAGAGTTTCGATTAAATCGAATCGTCAGCCCCGCCGTTATTATTAATGCTACTCCAAATGCCACAGTAACTATTTTGGCGGTTTTTATCTGGCCGGTTTTTTCCATTTGCTCCACCGCCAGATCCAGCATCTTGGCGAATCCCACCGCCACATACGGCAAAAACACGAAAAAGTCATCATAACCGCGAAAATCCAGAAACACCGACCAGAAAACCGGAAAACCAAATGATATTAAAAGCGGCGCATAATCATCTCTAAAAAGTGTTTTTAGCAGAGAGGAGTTTTGCCCATACCGCCAGAAATATAAATACAGGATCATACACAACCCAAAAACCGGCAATATTCCGCCGCCGCCGTGGAATATGGTGATGATCTGTTCGAAGAGGGTTTCACTAGACATAGGAAAATAATGGGCGACAAATAAAACCGACCCCTCGATCAAATCATTCAAAGCCCCGTAGTAGATAAAATATCCAAATACTAAAACCATTGGCAGGGCAATCCCCGCTAGACAACGTCCGGCGGCGCCCCAGCGTGCTCTGCCGGGCTGAGCCAGCGCTAAAACCAACGCCACCGCCGGATAAATACCCATCGGCTGCCAGGTTAAAAAGGCCAACGCTGTAAAAAATCCCGCCCAGAACCAATTTTTTCGACAGATCAGGTATAGTCCCAGCGTGTGAAACAGGGCCATCGCTGTCTTGTCCCGGGGCCCGGAAGCAACGCGCTCGGCAAAGCCGAAAAAGCCTAAAAAGGCAAACGCTCCGAATAATCCGGCCCGTATCGATCCCAGTAAGTACCGGCACAACAAATAGATTGAGACTACCGTCAAACAGCCGATAC
>LJUC01000097.1 GCA_001303695.1 Phycisphaerae bacterium SM23_30 | reverse complement strand
GCTGGCCACGGCCACGGCTCGAGAGAGGTCTTCGGCACGATAATCATCCACGGCTTTAGTGATGATGATCTCATCTCCCCAGCGGGTAAAAAGCCCTGCCGGGGTCGAAGGAATTCCTACGGTCCAGGGAATCTGCTGCTGGATTTCGGGTCGGGCTCGTCCCGACAAGCAGGCATCCACCAGCGGGATGCCCATGTCCGCGGCGACCATGAGAGCAGTGGACATAGCCCCGGCGGGCTCACAACGAACGATAGCGTGAAACTCTTTACCGATATAATCACTCAATAGACTTATCGCTTTGAGGTAGGTATCTTGAGCCCTAGGAAGTCCCTGCTGGCTGGTCCGCTCTCTTACGTACTGCCAGGCGCCGCCCCCGCCGACACCCGCCGGAACTACAACCATCCAATCATCAGGAATATCTTCCACGGAGATGATCTTGAATTCCTTGCCTTCCGCCAGAGCTTGTTTGACCTGACGGACGGCGCCTTCGCTGCCAGCTCCGCGAGTAGCCTGAATACATGAACCGACTAATAAGTCTATTATCTCCTGCTCGCTCAGTATCCGGGTGGGCGGTGTTTGCTTAATCTGCGTGCACGATGTTCCCGCCAGGACGGGCAGGGCGGCGATAAATAAAACCGCCATACGTCTCAAGCTCATCATTGGACAAACTCCTTTATTTAGAACTGTTTAAGGTTCCTGCAAGATGAAGACCGGCATACTTGGAAAAGAAAAAATTGGTTTTTCATTTTTTCTTTTCAAACTGCAATTTCTTATGTTATAAATTATTATGGATTTATTTAAGAAAATCAAGAAAAAGCTTTTCTTGAATATTAAATAATATATATCTTACTTCAATTTTGTAGGAGTTATGAATATTCAGATCAGGCCGGGATAAAGAGATGTACGATTTTGATGTCATAGAGACTCCGGAAAATATCGTGTTAGAGAGGCGTCTGGCCGGAATTGGCTCACGATTTTTAGCCGGTTTGGTCGATAATTTGCTGCTGGCTTTGCTGTATTTGATCTTAGGTCTGCTTCTGATGGGCATTTTATCCATTAATCCTTTTAATATTCGTCAAATCGGTTCTTTGGAATCTATCGGTCTGGTTCTATGGTTTTTAGCCTTTTTCCTCATTTATTGGGGGTACTTTTGCTTTTTTGAATGGCTGACTAACGGGCAAAGTCCCGGCAAGAAATACATTAAAATCCGCGTCGTCAAGGATGGCGGCGGGGCGATAACCTTTACTGATATTGCTATTCGTAACTTATTAAGGGTAGTGGATTCTTTACCTGGGGCATATGCCGTAGCGGGTGTCTGCATGTTTATCAGCCGTAAAACCCAGCGACTCGGCGATTTGGCTGCCGGCACCGTGGTAATTTCCGAGCAACCCCTCGAGTATTCCGCCAAAGACGGGAAAAAAAGAGGTATCCAATGGGAACAAGAGATTTCCCCCGAATCCCTTCGGGTTACCGGTCTTACGCCGGAGGAATTACGCCTATTACACAATTACAGCTTACGCCGCAGCGAATTGACCCTCCAAGCGCGCCAGCGCGTTTTGCCGAAGTTGATCCTGCCTATTCTGCAGCGTTTGGGGCATGAAATTTCGGATTCTTCTATGGAAAATTTAGAATATTATGTTGATTACTTTCTGCAACTAACCCAAAACACCAATAATCCAGAAACATTGCCTCCCAAAGGAAACTCATGACTCCGGCAAGTTTTTTAGAAACGCGTCAAGCGGCCTGGCACCGGCTTGAAACCCTGATAGCCAAAGCCGGCCGAAAAGGCGTCTGCCGGCTCACGGAAAGCGAGCTGCATGAACTTACCCGACTTTACCCCGCGGTAGCGGTTGATGTTTCCCGGGCCCGAATGTACAAGTTATCCCCGCAAACTCAGCAACGGATAAATTCTCTGGCTATTGCCGCTCACGGTTTGCTCTACCGTCGAAAAAACGCGCGTCCCTTCCGAGCGATCTGGCAATTTTTATCCAATGATTATCCGCGCCTTTTCCGAAGATTAAAGGGCTATATCGTTTTGGCAGCTGTCTTACTCATTGTTCCCGCTGTGGCTACTTATCTGTGCGTTTTACAGCGGCCTTCCACCGCTTATCTATTTGTCCCTCTGGGCCTGGATATGCCCCATACTACTGAAGAAGTAACCGCCGAAGATATTAGCGAAAGGTTTAGGCAAATGCCCAACTCCCCGATGGCCTCCAGGATCATGACCAATAATATCTCGGTGGCTTTTAACGCCTTTGCCCTGGGAATCACCGCCGGTATTGGTACGTGTTATGTTCTTCTGATAAACGCCATGATGTTGGGTGGTTTTTTCGGCCACTTTACCAATCATCAACTAACCTTTGAATTTTGGTCCTTTATTGCCCCCCATGGCGTCCTGGAGATATTTGCTATTATCATTGCCGCTGCCTCCGGACTGCGCATGGGAATTTCCTTAGCGATTCCCGGTCGCATAACTCGTCGCGCCTCCCTAACCCGGGGCGCTCGAGAGGCGGTGTACTTGGTGCTGGGCACTATCCCAATGTTTATGGTCGCCGGTTTGATAGAAGGTTTTATTACCCCAAGCTATATACCCGGTATTTTAAAAATATCTCTCGGTATTATGGTTTGGGCAATGGCCATGGCTTATCTCTTGTTGTTGGGGCGTTCAAATTCAACTGTAAAAGCTGCTGAATCGATCAACAAATAACTATGGTTTCTCTTCTTGGCATCCTGGGCTGCGAATTGCACCTACATATGACAATTATTGAGTTGACCCAAATTAATTACAATCTTCGCGTTGTCTTGATTTCCAGGTAGCGATTTATCAATTGAAGGGTTAGTTTTTTCGGCTCCACGTCCAACACCAGCACTCCCTGATGCCGCATCGCCGTCAACGCCTCCTGGCGGGCGGCCAGCACATCAAGAGCGGTAGCCTTACTGTAATGATCCTGACATTTAGATAGCGGTTCATCGGCGACCATCTTGATTTCCGGATTGGTTAGGGTGACAAGCAAGGGAAGATGATAGCGGGCGAAACGAGCCAAATATCCCAGGACATCAGCATTGGCCTGACGATCGATAATATCCGTCATCAGACAAATCAAGCTTCTCTTGCGATTTTTTAAACCCATAAATCGGCAGGCCGCATCATAATCGGATTCCACCAGCCGAGGCTCCAGCTCGTACAGGGCCCGGGCTGCTCGCTCTACACTTTTCAGGTTTCTTACGGGAGGAAGGTAGTTTTCGATACGATTGCTAAAGGCCACCAAACTGAACCAGTCTCCCTGCCGTAAACACACATAAGCCAGCATTAAGGTAGCGTTGATCAAATAATCCAATCGACTGACCCCTTGGAACTCACCGGCGGTGGCCCGCCCCAAGTCGAGGGCCACCAGCACATTCTGCTGCCGTTGGGGTTCATAGTTTTTTACTATCACACGTGAGCGCTTGGCGGTAGCCTTCCAGTCGATGCGTGATACATCGTCCCCTTCAAGATAGTAACGCAGGCTTTCAAACTCACTGCCCTGGCCTACCTGCCGAAGCCGTGCCCATCCCTGTTCGTATGGCTGTCCGCGCCGGATCATAAGTTCGTAGCGTTTCGGATCCACCAAATTGGGAAACACCTGGACTGCAGCAGGCATTTTAACTACATATTGACGGTAAAATAATCCCATCCTCGGCAAAATTCGAACGTCAAGTTGATTTAACAGGTGTCGGCCCCGCCGCCGTGCCACCAGGCGGTATTGCAAAGTCCCGCTTGCCCGAGGATCAAACGTACCGCTGCATTGAGCCGGCTGGGCCTCCAGCCCGACGGGAAGCTGTTCTGCCAGATAGATGTCTAATCTTCGTCTGCTGGTATTACGCACCTGAAAGGCTATCCGTACGGGAACCGACAAAGATATACGCTCAGGTATTTCTCGTTCAATGGTGATTTGTCTCCGGCGGACCAGTAGAACTGCATCAAAGACCATATAAACTAAGAGAAAAATCACATAAACCACCCCCAGGCCCGTCAGCGGTTCAAAAAAAGTGCCCCCTAGAAAAATAGGGGCTGCCGCGAAAACCATGCTTATCAAACGCCGCGAGGGTAGCATTTTATCGGGGCACCTCGACTTTTAATAAAAGTTCTTTAAGGCAATCATCAGAAGTTTTTCCTTCTACTTCGATCTCCGGATTTAGCAGTATTCTGTGGCGCAACACCGGAAACGACATGGTCTTGACGTTGTCCGGCGTGACAAACTCTTTGCCGCTTACCACGGCATGGGCCTTGGCAGCTAACAGGAGCATAACCCCGGCGCGGGGACTGGCCCCCAAAGCTACCTGCGGCATGGAGCGCGTCGCCTGTATAATCTGGGTAATATAGCGCCGCACCATTTCCTCCACCCGCACCTGGCGGATTATCCCGCGCAGTCTTTCCAATGATGACGTATCAACTATTGTTTCCAGGTTTGCAGTGGTCAGATCTGCTGCATCAAAGCCGGACTCCACTTTATCGAGAATGTTCGCTTCTTGCTGTTGGTCAGGATACTTAACTAATATCTTCAGCATGAATCGATCCACCTGTGCCTCCGGCAGGGGGTAAGTTCCTTCAAATTCTACCGGATTCTGGGTGGCAAAAACGGTGAACACCGAAGACATCGGATGAGAAACACCATCAACTGTGGACTGCTTTTCCTCCATGGCCTCCAGCAGGGCCGACTGGGTTTTGGCCGGGGCCCGGTTGATTTCATCCGCCAGCAGGATATCCGTGAAAACCGGTCCCTGGCGAAATACAAATTCCCCGGTTGCCGTGTTATAAATATTTACACCCATAATATCGGAGGGCATTAAATCGGGCGTAAACTGCACCCGTTGAAAAGACGCCCCCGTCACATATGAGAGGGTTCGAGCCAGGAGGGTTTTGGCCGTGCCCGGTACGCCCTCTAATAAACCGTGTCCTCCGGCCAAAAGGGCTACCACCATTTGTTCCAGCACCTCATCCTGTCCGATAACTGCCTTATTCATCTCTCTCACCATGCGGTGGGCAATATCACCGGCGTCTTTGATGTCCATGAAATACCTCCAATTCAACCTGGGCCAGTTTATTTAGGAGCCATGAAACTCGACGACCTGACAATTTGGGTTGCGTCAAGGCCTGGTCGCAGATTTGAAATAAATCCTTATACTTTTTAGCAGGCATATCAGCCCATTGAGCCAACTTTTCCGCAATCTCAGCCGACGGGCCAGTCGTCGGCAAGCCAACCATCTCCGCGGCCTTACCCTTTAACCATTGATAATTAATTCTGAAAGCCAATTGATGAGCCCCAGCTGCGCGATAAGTAGCTCCCACCGAGTAAACATATTCGAGCTTGGAACGGCGGCGGGCACGCTCAAACGTTTTGCGGGTGCCGAAACGACGACCTTTATAGACAAGAAAAAATATCCCGGCTAATGTTAAACTTAGCACCGCCCCGCCCGCACTGGTGTGCCACAGCATCGAAACCAATACTGTCCAACCCGTTTCCTGATGACCAAAACCGAAGTGATATTCGTCAAAGGCAATACGTTTCCCTCGGCTGTGATGCCGGGCATAGGCAACAAGATTAACGGTTAGGACCGCATTATCAGCAAGGCCGATCCCGCCGTTGGCCAGAAAGAAGCTGTCCGCGAGGGTGATAATGCGTCCGCCCCCGCCCCGTCGGGAGGTAATCCGCGGTCCCCTAGAATCACGCAGTAATATTTCTACGGTCCCCAATTCATGCGATGCGTATTCATCGTTCGGATTCAGAATCTCCTCCTCATGCTTAAATACTACTCGTAAGACGTCTCGGGCCAGGGGATAATCCCGGTATAACTCAGTTATCGTTATGTTTCTGCCGGGTCGAGATGGAGGAAAATGAGGGGGCCTGCCAAATGATTTTGCCCCGGTAGATTCGGCCTGGGACTCAAAAAGCCTGCATACTAGGGTACTGTAAGATTCATCGCATATGAGAATTCCGCCGTCACCTACCCAGCCTCGCAGAGTCGTCAACTCATAGTCCAAAAGCGGAACAATCGGATCAATTAAAAAAAGCACGTCCACTTGATTTAAATTATCCGGCAGAAACGGGTTTTCTGAGCGTCTCACCTTGTAATCCAATCGCTCCAAAAGAGTATAACAGACTTTCATACCCTCCACGTTGGTTGAATAGGTCGTCCTGTAGTCAATTTGTCGGCTCGACGTATCCGGGATATTTTCCCGATAAATCAGCAAGAAAATAACCGTCAAGGCCGTAATCCCGAGAACCGAAAGTATGATAAAGTCAGATTTATGCTTACTTTTCGACATGCCGCCCTATCTGTTCAAATAATACCCGGAGGCGTTGATAATGGGAATATTCACAATAACCCCCCCCGTAAACCAATCCTTCAAAATCTTGCACGAAACGCTTAAAATTATTTATTTGCGGTTGGTCCGTCTGATACTCCCTTAAGTAATCACCATTGGTTTTACTCTGATGGTAATGTAATATCCCCGCCGCCTCCAACCGGCGCAGCAAGGCCAGCATCATCAAGCCTAAAGCCTGGCGGTACGCACCTTGTCGAGCCGACCGATTCGTTTTGTCCAATAGTTGGGGGTAAGTCAGATTTTGTTCCGACATAAAATGCGGGCGTCTCTTTCCGGGGGGAATGGGACCGGAACGCCCTTTTACCATCATCACTATAGTCCAGATGAAATGAGTTAGAATGGCGATTAAGGTCAATATGCACCAAACGAGCAGTATCCAAAAAATCACCTGGCCGACACCGGAAAACCGATCAATATTCCGAGGGAGCCCAAGAATTAATTTTTCCATTAACCATTGCCGGAAAGACTTATGGGGAGAAAAAGCGGGGCTCTCAAGGATGTTTCGGGTGGTATTACGAATCGTAGCCGTGTCCGGCCGCTCAAATTGGTCCGCCGGTGTGGTTGGGGCCGAGCCCGCCGCTCCCAGCCATAAACCAGCTATGATCAGTACGGGCCCCAACAGCCTGATCTGAAAATGAAGCTTAGGCATTTTATTGAGGCGCCTGCTCGTCATAAGAATCCGCCTGCCCTTCGATAGCCGCCGGTTGAGCCGATCCCAGGGTTTGGGCCAGCATTTCCAGGTCGAATCCTTCTTTGCGAATTCGAAGATCGTAATAAAGTAAAATTAACGCCCCGGCACTGATCGGCATGGCCAAAACCTGGCCAATTAAAGTGAAGAATTGGTCTATGATCTGGGCGGTCAGCGAGAAGGGGTTATCAAGCAATGCGACCAGCATAGTGCCCCCAAATCCCAGGAGATAAACTATTATTATGGAAATGAGTCCGACGATGAAACTTACGCTAAATATTTTTCCCAGATTACCAGAAGCCAGTTCTTTGCTGCGGCCCATCCCTTTGAAAGCCTTGAGGTCCTCGATAACAATGGCCTGGTTGGTCAGAGCAAACCACAACATAAAAATCACACCGGGCACCACCAACAGTAAAAAGCCGAAGCCGACCACTATATTCACGATGATACTGGCTCCGATGATCGTCAAAAGTTTCGGTAATACAAAACGATAAGCCTCACCGACGTTCACCTCGCGGCCCAGGTAGGTTTCAGACACACTTTTGATCAAAGCCCCGCTGCACAAACTTTGCCCCACGAGCATTAGAAAAAACGTAAAAATTGCGACGGCGATCCACGCGGCAAAACTTGATGTGTCCGTTTCAAAGGCCGGATAAGGTTCTTCATCAAAATAAGATTCATCTCCAGGTTCTGTTTGATACCGGGGGCCGGCGTGAAGCTGATATCCATAATCCGTTGCTATGGTATATCCCTGCTGGGAGTTTTGGGTATCAACGGCCGGCCTCAGCAACGCGTTACCGACCAGGGAGATTAAGGCGATGGGAACCTGGATCACGGCGATAATAGTGATAAATCGGATAAAGTTCATGCGATAGATTCGGAAGGTTCGATCCAGGATTTGTCCAATTGACATGGGTTCAAATTGTTGTGCCTGCATGATTTTCTCCTATACGATAGTAATCGGTTTTAGTATGCCTAGAAGGATCTGGTTGAAAAGGAATATCCAACACGCCTTTCGGACCAGAATCTTCCATCAATCCCAATCTAGAATTATACGACTCTTGCCGGCGCCGGAATGCCCAAGAAAATTCCATGAAGAAACCATTCCGTATCTGCTGCTATAAACATAATTATAACAACATGATATGTCAAGCAATAAAACCCCTGGATTTTCCTGTTTGCCTCCGGTATTAGAATGATTTATTCCGCCGATTGATTTCAGCTATATAGCAGTTAGATGCGGAAAGGCGTTAAATATTTAATGACCGTTTATGCTGAGGGGGTTGGATTTTGGATATTTTACAATTTTTTTACGAACCTAAAGGGGTATAAATGCGCTATAATAGGTACGCGGTAAGTGTATAGGAAGTACGAATTTTCTTCTCTTTTGGGAGACGCGTCATGGATCGCAGATCATCTATTTTCCGGACTGTTTTAGGGGCGGGGTTTGTGTGGGTAATTTTAGGGGGCGGAGTCGGTGAGTCCGCCGGTGGGCGGCAAGAGAAATCCGAGCAGCAGGTAAGAAAAATCTACGTGCCCTATGAGAAGCTGCGGGGGATATTGGAGGGTCAGCCGGAGGGGATATTTTTACCCTATGAGGAATTTGAAAAACTGTGGCGGGCGGCTCAAGGACAACCGGGGCGCGTGGGGGCCCTGCCGTTGGAGTATTTGATCAGCTCGGCGCGATATACGGGATCGGTGAGCGGGGAACTGGCCAGTTTACATCTGGAGCTTACCATTGATATTTTGACCGATCAGTGGGTGACGGCGCCGCTGGCTTTGGGAGAGGCTGGGATTTTACAGGCAAAATTCATTGAGTCCGCAGAAGTTGAAACTACCCCTCTGCTGCGGCTGGCAGAGGGTCAGTATTTTCTACATATCAAAGGCAAAGGGCGGCATGTGCTGGCAGTGGATTTTGTGCGCCAGCTTGAAACCCGGACGGGTCTGAATGTCTTAAGTTGCCGCCTGCCGAGGGCGGCTATTACTACCCTGGAGCTTATGATTCCGGAAGAGAATTTGAAAGTGGAGGTGGAGCCGATGCTGGCGGCGACTACTTCGCAAGTGGAAACGGACCTGACCAAAGCCACACGCCTGCAGGCATTTTTAGGAGCGGCAGAGCAAGTGAGTTTGAGCTGGAAGCCGCGCACCGAAGCGGCGGCGGAACTGGAGGCGGTGGTTACCTGTGAGCAATTGCAACATCTTCACATTGCCGAGGCTTTGATAAGTTTTGAAATCAATTTCAACTATACCATTCAGCGGGGAGGAATTGATGCCTTCCGCATTGAACTGCCCGAGTCATTCAGAGTAACCGAGGTGGAGGGAGAGAACCTGGCGAGGTGGGATATTGAAACTTCGGACGCGGCGGCGGGGCAGGTGCTAAAGGTACAACTTTTTTCGGCGGCCAAGGACCGTTATGAGCTCAGGGTAAAAATGGAGCGGTTTCTGCAGGAAGCACAAGGGCAGCTGGTGCTGACGCCTGTTACCACGGATTCAGTGCTCCGGCGGAGTGGGCTGATTGCGGTTACTCATTCGCCGCGACGCGTGGTTTATTTTCAGGAGATACATAATCTGGCACGGGTGGATATCGCGCGGTTAGGGGAGGAACTGAAAAACCAGGCCGGAGTTGCCGCTTATCGGTTTATCAGTGAGGATTACACAGGGACGATGGTGATTGAAACGGCCCAGCCGCGGATAGCGACAAACCAACAGTGGATGTTGGGAGTGGACAGCGATCACATGCAATTGCGGGGGAAGTTGAGTTACACCGTGGAGCGGGCGGGGATTTTCGAGTTGAAAATGCAATTTCCGGAACCGTGGGAGATTGAAAGACTGGAGCCGGAAGAACTGGTGGATGATTATCAGCTGAATAGGGAAGATTCCTTACGGCAACTGCACATCCTGCTGAAAAAGGAGCAGTGGGGCCGGTTTGAATTGGAGCTGGTGGCACGGGCGGATCGGGATCGACCGGATGAGTCGGTGGATTTGCGGTTGCCGCTGCCGGAGGCGGAAGGTTTACAATCGCAGCAGGGGCAATTGATGCTGCTCTTGACCGAGCAACTGCAGGCGGAGGTTGATCAGGTGCGGCAGCTGCAGGCTATTCCTCTGCAACAAGGGCAAAGATGGACAGAGATGGCGGGATTGGCGCCGGTGATGGCATTTGAGTTCCGGACGATTGACCGGGAGCAAGAGGCGCAAGTGAGCTTTAAGATAGCGGTGAAGCCGACGCAGGTGTCGGCGGTGGTGCATCGGCTGGTAAATATTCAGCCCGGTTCGGTGGAACAGGAGGCTGTCATAGATTATCTGATTCGCTATGCACCCATAGACACGTTTTATTTGAAAATGCCGGCAGAATTGGCCGAGGAATCAGTGGAGATAAGCGGGCGCGACATCAAGGAAAAACCACGGATCGAGGAACTGCCGGAGGATCAAAGAGAGCAAGCCGATCAGGCGGGGAACATAACGTGGTCGTACTACAAGATTGTTTTGCAGTCAAAGGTAATCGGCAGATATCGATTGACGGTGAATATGCGGCGGGCATTTCCGGTAGATCAGGCGGGGCAAATGAACATGGTGGAGGTGGAGCCGATATTGGCGGCAGGGAAGCTATCGGATCAGAGCGGTCATATCGCCATCGCCAAAGCGGAGACGCTGGCGATCGGCGCACCGATTATTAATAACCTGACGCCTGCGGATGCGGGCAGTGCGGTCGATTTGCCGTATGAGCCGCATCGGAACCTCGCCTCCCAGGCGTTTAAATATAACGTGCCGCCGTTTGAACTTACTTTGCCGGTGAGAGTGCAGAGGGAGGCGACGGTATTTACCACGATGGTCAGCGGGGTGGTTGTTGAGCAGGTGCTGGCGCGGGACGGCGTGCTGAATACCCATGCCAGTTATCTGCTGGCGACCAGCCGCGGCGATCGATTGAGCATTACTTTACCGGCAGGAGCTCAACTTACGGCGGCTCTTCTTAACGGCAATGAAATACCGATGGAAACGGGATTAAGCGAAGATGAAAGGATCGTGCGGCTGCCGCCGTCGGCGGGACAGGTGAGCAAATTTGTGCTGGAGATTTCATACGGTCTCAAAAAGGCCAAGGCATCGAGCCTGACAGTGCCGTTACTGCCGGAAGAAATTCCCGTACAGCAGACGCTCTGGAGTTTGTGGATACCGGATGATTATCACCTGTTGGGCTTTGATCGGACTTTTTCGCCCTTGGATGCGCGGCAGTGTCAAAACATGCTGGCCGTCCTGAATCAAAATCAGCCCCATCGGGTGATGTTTAAACTGCCGCATCAGGGTCAGCAACTCAATTTTATCCGCCAGGGGGCGCCGGCGGGATTATCGGTTATGGCGCTGGATAAAGCCGTCTTCAGTATCGTGATCTGGATTGTGATCCTGGTGGCCGGAGCATTGATGCTGAAGTTGAGTGGCTATCATCGTTTGCTGATAATATTGTTAGCAGGATTGTTCGCAGGAATGATTCATCTTTTTCTGCCCTTACTGATAAAGCGGGCGGGCGAGGCGGGGATATTTGCGGCGGTGATTGTGGTCCTATTATGGGTGGGGCAATTTTTACTCTTGAAACTGCCTAAAATACTTGAAGCCCGGCCGCCTAAACCTCAACCTGTGCCGGCGCCGCCGGAAGAGAAATGGGAAAAACAGACACAAGAAGACGAAGAAACTGATCAAGAAAAGTCGGAATCTGACAAGGAGTAAAAACCATGAGACACACGACACGTCAGCTAATATTGATAGTTGCGGCGGGGATAGCGGCCGGGTGTCTCGGGGATACAGCCGGCGGCTATCAAACCGAACCGCAGATTTATGTTCCCTACCGAGACATAGCCCGGTTGCTAGAGGTGACGGACAAAATGATGCTGATGGACAGGGCAGAGTTTGAGAAGCTTCTGGCCGCCGCTCAGGCGCAGGGAGAACAGGCGCCAAAACTGGGGCAGATCAGTCGGGCGGAGTACTCGGGGCATGTAGCCGAGGAAACATTGCGCCTGAACGGTGAAATGGAAGTGCTTTCACTTAGCGAGGGGCCGGTAGCGGTGCCTTTGGGCCTGGGGGGCTTGGGGCTTACCAAAGTCATGCTGGACGGTGAAGCGGCCCCTTTGGGCTACGACAGGCATGGCAGGTTAACCCTGATGGTTACAGGTCGAGGAGTTCATCGACTGGAAATAAGCGGCGGCACACATTTGAAAGAGATTGCCAGCGGGGGTATGCAGTTTGGCATTTCTCTGCCGTCGGCAGTGGCGGGCAGGTTAAAACTAACAGCGGCAGGTGATCTGGAGGTGAACGCGACGGCGCCGGTGTCAGAATCGGTTTATGACGAACAAGCCGATCAAACCCAGGCAGAGATTACCATCGGCGGGTGCGACAAATTGACCGTGGTCTTGCAGGGGAACGGTCGGCGGGAGGAGGAGCGGGCCATTATGCTGGGGGAATCCGTGACCACGGTGCATTTGAGTCGGACGCATGAGTTGATGAGCGGCGTTTATACCGTGCAGGTTTTGCGGCGGGGAGTCAGGCAGCTGCAGTTTGAACTGCCTTTTTACTGGACGATCTCAGCGGTTAGTTGTCCGAGCATGGTCAGATGGTCGGTGGATACAGAGGAGACGAGGGGACTAAAAACACTAACCGTGGATCTTCGACCGGCACAGACCGGCACTTTGGGCGTACATATCAAGGCGACGGCCGAGCGTCAAGGTCGGCAATGGCACAGCAGCCGGATAAACCTGAAGGATGCAGATTATCAGCGGGGATATTTGATAGTGGATACCGATGAAGGTCTCCACCTGCGGGGCGAAAGAATGCTAGATACGCGGCGGGAAGATGCCGCGGCGGCAGCAACCGGGATTGCACCTGGGGGAATAGGCAGGTTGTATTTTCACTGGGGAGAGAAGTGGTCCGTGGAACTGGAAACGGCCGAACTGATATTGCAGCGGAGTATCCAGGGACGACAAAATCTGAT
>LJUC01000096.1 GCA_001303695.1 Phycisphaerae bacterium SM23_30 | reverse complement strand
TCCGCTCCGACATGAAATAGATCTTCCCGTCCGCCCCCCACATCGGATACGCATCATGGCAGTGCTCCTTGTATTCCCCCAGCACCACGTTCGTCAGCTTCTTAAACGACTTCCGCCTGAGATCCATCACCCAGATATTCGCCGCGCTGCTGCCCCGGTAATTCTTCTTTGGATGTCTATACCCCACCCGGTTAAACGCCAACCGACCCCCCTCCGGCGAAATCATCCCGCACGCCGCCATCCCCGTCTCCAGCGGCACCGGAATATCGCCCTCCACCGACACCGTATATAAAGGACTCCCCCACTGCATCGACCCCCTACTGGTCGCGAACAAAATCCTATTCCCCTCCGGCGTCCAGTACAGCATCGTATCGTCCGTCGTATGAAACGTCACCTGCCGTACCTCACCCCCCGCCGCCGGCATCACCCAGATATCATTATTCCCCAGCCGATCACTCGAAAACGCAATCATCTTACCATCCGGTGAAAAACGCGGATACTCGTCCCGAGCCCTATGATCCGTCAACTGCCGCGCCCCCGAACCGTCTTCATCTATTAACCACAAATCACCATGATAGCTGAACACGATACTGCCCTGACATATATGCGGAAATCGTGCAAACTTGATGACCTCCCCCTTTGCAAAACTCACCGGCAAAAACAAACCCACTATCGCAAAAATAACAAATAACTTACGACTATGCATGACGGGACCTCCTGAAAGATGGGATAATTATTTGAAAAAATCGTTCTCTCCCATATACTTACCGCTTGAGTCAATAATGTGCTTCTCGAACACGTCGGTGCGATAAAATCTTCCGCTAAATATGATAACACCCTCCCCGCACCCCCGCAACCTTAAATTCCCAAGCCCATAATCATCAAAAGACCGCTAAATAATCCCTCGTTTTCATCCCCGCGCAAGAATATCATCCCCACGCAGCTTGTCCCTAACCCCGATCAGGGAACGGAGATCCCATCTTCCGCTTACCCTGACCCGCACGTCAACACTCCACCCTGTCATCTTCGCGAACGCGGGGACCCAGCCTTACGCTCACCTTGAACCGTTATTCCCTTATCAACCAGCCCCGACCGTAAGGGAGGGGACATTATCCGAATAATATACGCTCCCCATCATCTTTATTCATTATTCAAAATTCGGACTTCGTCATTGAATCGTCATTTGAGCTTCGTCATTCGTCATTTAAATCAGATGATCTCCAGTTCATCCTTATCCGGCAGTTTCGGAAACGGCGCATGCGGCTCTCGCTGGTACCAGAATCCCACCGAGGATATGTCATCCTGCAGCGGCAGATACCTCCCCCCGCTCCGCCAGCCCAGCGCCTGAATCGTTACTTTCAAATCTTTTTCAAACCGCACCGGATCCATAATGTGCCATCGGTACAGTCCGAACCGCATCTGCGATTGGTTTTTACCGTCCGGCTGGATCACCTGCGGCATGCCCGCGTAAGGCGTGGTATATTCCTGATACTGGCTGGTCTCCGGATTGATAAATCCATAAGAACCGCAAAAGTAATCTTCCGTCCCCGTCCCGCAGATCGTGGGAAATTGTTCATCCTCATCCATAAAAAACTTGATCTCCCCTTCCCCCCACCAGCCCGTATTGTTCGACCCCCACGCCATATACGTCCCCACATAATGACCCCACCCTTTCACCCCGTCCACAATCACATGATCGGTCATATATTTCAGCGGATTGGATCGGCGAAACTGGGCATGAAAATACGCCGCCTCTTCCGGCACCTCCGTCAGCGTATAGTCGATCTGATAATAGAGCGTCATGTTGGTGTCGGCGATATTCTCCATCGTGATCCGGCATCTCTCTCGAAACGGCATCTCCCAGTAACAATTGTAAGCGCTGCCCGGATTAACACAAACCGCCAGTGATGAAACCTGGGCGTACTTTTTCCACCCGCAGGCAAAAAAATCCCCCACCGGGCACTCCACCGACGGCTCTTTTTCATCGTCCCAGTAAATCCGGAAAATATTAAACCGGTTATGCCCCGTCGGCGTCATCCAGATATGCTGAATCGCCCCCGGCCCTTCAATATCCGCCAGTTCAAACGTCGTCTGCGCCTCGATCACAATCGAAGGCGACACCTTCCATCCCTGCCCCAGCTCCCGCGCTGCCCGCTGACCCGTCCCTTCCGTCGCCATCGCCCCCTTACCCTTCTGTCCCGTAAAATTCTCCGGACTGATCGACCGCGTCCGGGCGTGCGACAGCCGCGACAAATTCCCCATGCCCATATTCAATCCGTTAAAACCTCCCCCCTGACCATAAACCTCAGACGCCCCCAATCCTGCCACCAATAACGCACACGCCAACCAGAAAAAATTAAGCGCCAGGCACCTTAAATGCAGATTAACCAGACCTGTAATACCTTCCATGATCGTTCTCCTTTCCAAATGAACAAAAAAATGCCTCAACTACCAAAACTACCTTATACCACACCCCCTGCCTTTAAGTCCAGTAGCTTATAAAAACCCCCTGGAATCCCTTCCTACATCTCTGTCATCCCCCCGAAGCCTATCCCTGACTATGCATCACCACGGTCCTTAGTCTTAGCAAAATCTTTATTTTTGACCGCTATTTTAACCGCGCCACAGGCCGTCAAGGGGTTTATCCGGCGTTTTGGGCGGTCGCGGCGCGCAGGGCGGCCAGGCAGCGGACCAATTTGACCAGATTAAAGCCGGTGCAGGCCTATAACAACTCAGTTCTGACTTTGTCAATCCACGGGTCACAAACTGCCGCAGATTCATCAGCGCCTTGACGATCGATGGGATTGGATGCGAAACGATTCACTTGCATACCTCCGTGATGCAGTTTATACTTCCCGTATGATATGCCGCATAGTGTATCATATTAAAAAAATGTCACATAATTTTTTCGCCGAATAAATCGACAGCCCCTTATGGTCGGGGCGGATTGATAGGGGACTAACGGTTCAGGGTGATCGGTCGATGGAGTTCGGAGCTTGCGCGGTGATGACAAGGTGGTGGGCGAGAAGAACGGGCCAGGGTAATAGTTGGATGGGATTCGGAGCTACCTGATCCCTGTTCAAACCAGGGACAAGTTTTACGGGCACAAGATGTGCGGGGATGATACACAGCAAGCGAGTGCTTCTTGCGCCGCGGTCATCTGCTGCCAGTGACACTCTTATTGGTCGCTGCGTATATTTTAGAAGTTGAGGTGATAGGTGGGAAAGCAACGGTTGGTGATATTATCGGGGAGTTTTCCGGGGGTGTTGTGCGGGGTGTCGGGTCATGTACAGTTGATCGCCGAGGGGGTGGTGCGGCGGGGGGGGTATGAGGTTTTGGTTTTGACGTCGGCGGATAGGGCGTTGCGGCCGGAGACGGCCAAGGGTTATGAAGTTAAGGGAGTGATTGAAGACTGGGGATATTTATCGGCAAGGAGGATATGCCGTGAGATAATCAAGTTAGGGCCGAACGTGGTGCATATCCAGAATCCGACGGTGAAATACACGGGCTGGCGGTCGGGATTGATGTCGGTGGCAGGGCCGCTGCTGAAAAAGATGGCACCCTCTATACGAATAGTGGTGACGCAGCATGATATAGCGATCGGGGCGCCGGCGTTTCGGTGGCGTTATTATCCTTTGTTCTGGGCGGCGGAGGCGGTGATAGTCTCTAATCGGCGGGATTATCAGGCGGTTCTGGAGGCGGGGATCGATCCGCGGAGGCTGTATCGGGCCCCGGTCAGCGCCCATTTCAAGATGCACCCCCGAACGAAGGCGACGAGAAGCGCGGCCCGGCGTAAGTTCAAGATTCCCCGGCAGGCGGCGGTGGCGGCCTATTTTGGATTTGTTCATCCGGGTAGAAACGTCGATGTTCTGGTCCGGGCATTGTCGATATTACGCAGCCGAATCAAGGTGTACGGTTTGATTATCGGCGGTCCTTTTGCCGGGGCGGAGGCCTATTATGACCAGTGCCAAAGTCTGGCCCGGCGGCTCGGTTTGGCAGGGCAGATCATCTGGACGGGTTACGCGACGCCGGAGCAGGTGGCGGACGGCCTGGCGGCGGCGGACGTATTCGTGAGCCTCCTGGAACGAGGCGCGGACCTGCGTAATACCTCGATCATTTCCGCTATTCTGGCGCAACTGCCGGTGGTTACGACGTGTAACGAACGATACTATCGCGATCCGGAACTGGACGAGATGGGCTGTCGATACGCCCCGGCGCGGGATCCGGCCGCGGCGGCCGAGGCGGTTATCGGCTTTCTAGATAATCCCCCGCCCAGAAAATTGCTGTCCCAACGAGCGGCGCTGCTCGATCCGGAAAAGATCTGGGCGCAGCACGTGGAAGTAAATCTGCGGGCCTACCGGGGAGCGTTGCCGACCGATTTCAATTCCGTAAGGCCCCCAGGATAACGGGATTAACAAGATTAAATTTTTCAATTTTTGGGGTTCCTCAGGCAGTTTACCGAAGATTCTTTGGGGATTTGTCAGCTTTATTTTAAGATTTGGCTAAACATCTAAGGGGGAAAATTATGTTGCTAAAATGGAGATATTTATTAATAATGAATTGATAGCGATATAATAATTCTTAGATATGTATAAATAATTTGCAAAAGTCCAGTTAGTAATTATGTAAAGGATACAGAAGATAACGAACGGCATGAGGGGGTCAGGTGCCGCCCTTGGTCAAGGAGATACATAGAGGCAGGGTATATGATGAGTTCAAGAGATTTCGACGAGCTGATATTTCGGAATTTACCTGTTATGGGACTTTTGTTTTTGGGGATTTTTTTGTTATCTGCCATCGGTTGCGGCGACCGGGACGCCGAGTCGGAGGTAAAAGAAGCGGAGGTTGCGCCGGAAGGGAAAAGGGTGAAGGGAAAGGAAGATGATTCGGGGTCCGGCTATTTTTTTCAGGAAGATTTTTCGCGTAACAAATTTCGAATCACCTATTCATCTGAAACGAACAACTTTATTACCCTGCGGGCGGAGGGGACGAAAGAACCGTTTAAGGTGCAGCATATTGAAGCGGTCATGGAGTTGTCGCCGGCGGGGACGAACGCCGAAGGTCAAAGAGAACTGCGGCTGGAAACGAATCATATAGTATTAGACAGCAAGGGGGTCAAGGTGGATTCTCGGGAGCCGCTGCCGAACAAAGAATACGTGAGCAATCCGATGCGGTATGACATTCAAAAAGCGCTGCGAATGCTGGCGGGCCTGAAATTGACCCTGTCGATTGATGAAAACAATAAGATAGTAAACATTTCCGGAAGCGAACTGACCGATAAAATATCTCGGGAATCGGAAGGCTTCAAGGCCTTTATAAATTCCTTTAGACCATTATTTGAACAAAAAATAGCCCAAAGCGGAGTGATGGCGGCGGCGGATTATTTGCCGATAAAAGAGGCGAAGGTCGGATCGGAATGGAATTCCTTTATCGTCAACGAGCAGAGCGGGATAGGGCAATTGCCGCTCTGGACCGTAGGGCGGCTCGAGGAGATATTTACCGTCAAGGGTCAAAAGCAGGGGCGGATATCCTTTAATTTCACCTTTGCAAACGCCGACGAAATAGACACCAAATGGAACAGTCAACCGGCCCAGATCACCAAGATGAATCTGGAGGGGACGGGCAGCATAGTTTTTAACCTGGCGGAGAATTTTGCGGGTGAATTTTCCCTGCACATGCGCGGGCGTTTCGAGATGGTTTGGCAAAATGAAGTAAAAGGCGAGTTTTTGATGGATGAAAAGGTCCGATTGATAAAAGAAATCATCCAAGACGGTACAGAATCAATGACAAAAATCGAATTTTGAAAGCCACCGGTCGGAAAAAAGTAGAACGTACCTTTTTACTTTATTAACGGCCGAAAATGTAGTAGAGGATAAATAGGGCGGCACAGAGGTAAACGACGAGGGGACATTTATGGGGTTTGGCCGAGAACAGTTTCAAGAGGGCGTAGGCGATGAATCCCCAGGCGATGCCGTCGGTGATGCTGAGGGAGAACTGCATGACGACGATGGTGAGGAAGGCAGGGATAGCTTCGGAGAAGTCGTCCCATTCGATGTGGCGGACGACGGGGAGCATGTAGCAGCCGATGATAATGAGGACGGGGGCGACGACGGGGAAGCACTGGACGGGCACATCGGCGGGGGCGGCGCCGAGTTGTTCAGGAGGAATGGAAACTTCGGTGCCAAACACCTCGACAAAGGGATAGGCAAAGACGGAAATCAACATCAAAAGCCCGGTAACGACGGCGGCCAGGCCGGTGCGGGCCCCGACGGAGATGCCGGCGGAGGACTCGACGTAACTGGTGATGGTGCTGGTGCCCATGATGGTGCCGGAGAGGGTGCCGAAGGCGTCAGCCATGAGGGCCTGTTTGGCGCGGGGGAGCTGGCCGTCTTTCATCAGGCCGGCGCGTTGGCCCAGACCGACCAGGGTGCCGATGGTATCGAAGACATCCAGAAGCAAAAAGGTGAAAATCACCAGGATTACCGCTTGAAACCTGTGAGAAAAAAGCGAACCCAGACCCGCGGAAGTAAAGACTTTACCGGCGGTTTCGGAGATTTGAGGAAATTCAGCAGCGGAAGCACCCGAGACCAGGACATACTCCCAGGCTGAGCCCCAAACTTTGGTGACGATATACCCGACGACGGCGGTAAATATCATGCCGATCAGGATAGCGCCGCGGAATTTTAAGGCCAAGAAGATGCCGATGATGAGCAGGCCGTAGAGGCTCAACAGGGTGACGGGATTTTTGAGGTTTCCCAGGGTGACATAGGCGGCGGGGTGGTCCACGATAATGCCGGCCCAGCGGAGGCCGATACAGGCGATAAGCAGCCCGATGCCGGCGGCGATAGCGAACTTGAGGCCTTCGGGAATGGCGTTCATGATAATATTGCGGAGGCCGGCCAGGGAAATCAACAGGAACAAAAACCCGGCGATGAGGTTGGCGGCGAGGGCTTCTTGCCAGGTGAGGCCGAAACCCCCGGCGGCAATGGGTCCACAGACGGTAAAGGTAAAAAAGAAATTGTGTCCCATGGCCGGCGCCAGGGCGATGGGGAGGTTGGCCCAGAGGCCCATGATGAGACAGGCCAGTGCGGAACAGAGACAGGTGGCGAACATGACGGCGGATTTGTCCATGCCGCAACCGTAAAGCACGGCAGGCTGAACGAAGATGATATAGCTGAGGGCGACGAAGGTGGTAGCCCCGCCGACGATTTCCCGGGTGAGGGTGCTGCCATTTTGTTTGATCTGGAAGAAGGAATCGAGAGACATATCTACTCCTTGTCTGATGAGACGAAAATCATGCATTTTGCCGTGGTTTGTTATATAAGTTCAGGTCGGCCAGAGCAAGTAGAAATGCTACTGAGTTCCTTTAACAAGAATGGTTTTTTGACGGTCTGGGTAAGGAAGAATTACCCCTTGCTGACAGGCCGGGCCGGTTTTGGTCGATGCTTGGGGGGGATTTTCTATTTATTTTGGGCGCGGCGGCGGAGGTAGGCGGAGATGAAGTTGTCGATTTGGCCGTCGAGGACCTGCTGGGGATTGGAGAGCTGGAGTTCGGTGCGGTGGTCCTTGACCATCTGGTAGGGCTGGAGGACGTAGCTGCGGATCTGGTTTCCCCAGGCGATTTCGCCCTTTTCGCCGTACAGTTTGGCTAATTCATCGTCTCGTTTCTGCTGTTCGAGGCGTTCGATCTTGGCCTTCAAGAGGGCCAAAGCGACGGCGCGGTTTTGATGCTGGGAGCGTTCGGAGACGCAATCGACGACGATGCTGGTGGGTTTGTGTCGGATGCGAACGGCGGTGGCGACCTTGTTGACGTTCTGGCCGCCGGCGCCGCTGGCGCGGCAATAGAAATCCATTTCGATTTCGTTGGGATCAATTTCCACTTCGTTGGGTTCGCCGCGGTCGGGCAGGACATCGACGGCGGCGAAACTGGTGTGGCGGCGTCTGTTGGCGTCAAAAGGGCTGATGCGGACGAGGCGATGGACGCCAATTTCACAGGAGAGATAGCCATAGGCATAGAGGCCTTGGACCCTGAGGGTGACCGAACGGATGCCGGCCTCTTCCCCGGGGGTTAGGCTGACCTGTTCGTACTGGTAGCCGGCGCGGTCGAAATACCGGCTGTACATCCGCAGGAGCATGCCGGCCCAGTCGCAGCTTTCGGTGCCGCCAGCGCCGGCGTGGAGGCTGAAAAAGCAGTCTCCGGTGTCATAAGGTCCGCTGAGCAGAGACGTTAACTCGATTTTTTCGGCCTCCGCGCACAGCCGCTCCAGCGACTGGGCGACTTCTTTTTGGGTCTGGGGATCGTTTTCCTGCCGGGCCAGATCCCACAGCAAAGCTAATTCTTCACTGTCGGCGCGGGCCTTTTCGATGGGGTCGAGCAGGCCTTTGAGGGCCTTTAATTCGTCCACGGTCTGCTGGGCGGTTTGGGGATTATCCCAGAACCCGATCCGGCTCATACGCTGATTTAGCCGGCGGAGCTTTTCCTTTTTGGCGGGCACGTCCAGGGAATGGTAAATGTCTTTAATCCGGGTGCTTAGCTCAGATAAAAGGGTAGGTATGTCTTCCAGATTTACCATAATCAGCTCCGGGGCCCAGAAGTATGATTGTGTGTGTTTGCACGAGCATGGCGACCCACGTCGCGAACTTTTCGGGATAGTATAGTATAATAAACGATTACAAGCAAAGAAAATAGGACCTTCTTGCCGAGGGAGGCTCCATCGCAGTTGAGTCTATCCTCAGAAATTTTCATAAATCCTCATAAATTCTTGAAAATTCGTGAAAATTACTTCTTTTCGCTTCGCCTTCAATGTATCTAAATCATATCCAGCCGCCTTGCGCCTTTTTGGGCGGCATAAATTTGCAGATCGTAACATAATGAAGTATAATAACTTAGAACACATAGAATCCATACGTGGACGCTTATGAAAAATCAGCCCCCAAAAATATTACTGACCGGCCCAGCCGGCAGTGGAAAAACCACCATCGTTATAAATCTCGCTAAACTATTAAAAACAAAGAAAATAGCAGGATTCTACACCGAGGAAATTCGTTCCGCCGGACAACGTACGGGCTTCGCCCTCCGCACCTTCAACGGCGCCGAAGCCCTGCTAAGCAGCATCCACCTCCACCACGGACCGCGCGTAGGAAAATATCGTGTTGACGTAAGTGCTTTTGAGAAGGTTATTTTGGGCGAACTAAACCCGCCCCCCGGCCTGGTGGACCTCTTTGTTATCGACGAAATCGGCAAAATGGAATGTTTCTCTTCGGCGTTTATCCAGGCAACCACCCGGATATTAGAAGGAGTAACACCTTTGGTGGCGACGGTAGCATTGAAAGGCGAAGGTTTTATCAAGGAAGTCAAATCACGCCAAGGTGTTGTGATAATTGGAGTTACCGTTGCCAACCGGGGCAGATTACCGCAGATGATCGTGGGCCGATTAGGCCTTTTGTAGCAAAATAAATTTGGTAGTATTGCCAAGGCCGCAGGTCTAATCAGTTAAATTAACTCGAAAAATTTCTTTTTATACAGATAATATGGTTGGCATCGTAAAAGGTGGTAAAGTAGCACCATAAAGCACATTAAATCATGGAATCCTGGGGGAAAAGAGGGTTATAAAGATGCAGCCGTCAATCAGGCATAAAAGTGTTTTGTTTTTCAATCAGTTTGTTCTGGTTTTGGAGTTGTTGTTTTTTATGGTACTGGGGGGCTGCAAAGAGCAAGATCATCCCCCCGCCGAGGTGCTGCCGCCGGTTGAAGCTGCGCCATCTGCAGAATTACGGCCCGCCGAGAAGATGCCCCCCCCAGCTGAAGCGATACCATCTTCGGAATTACCGACTGTTAAGGAGACGCAAAAACAAGTCGAACCCAATATAACCGAAACAATCCTATCCTTTGCTCGTCCACCGGCAGAACCTAACCGGTTAGCGTCAGATCCTAACCGGTTGCCGGCAGAAATCAGCCAATTGATGGCAGAACCCAACCGGCTGCCGGTTGAGCCTAACCGCATGGAAAGAGAACCAGCCCCGGTGGAATTAGAGTGGTCGCACCCGCGCACCGGGGAACGGATATCAGAACGTCGTCAAATGGTAAGTCTGATCCGGGATTTTTATAGATTAACCGAACCCGAAGTGCTGGAAGCGATGGGGAACGTTCCCCGACACTGGTTTGTCACCAGCCAGGAGCAATCCCGGGCGTACGCCGACATGCCGTTGCCTATCGGGCAGGGTCAGACTATTTCGCAGCCGTACATCGTGGCGTACATGACGAATCTCTTGGAACTGAATCCGGATAAAAAGGTCCTGGAAGTGGGGACCGGCTCGGGCTATCAGGCCGCGGTGCTCACCGAGTTCACGCCTCACGTTTACACTATCGAAATCGTGGAGCCCCTGGCCAAGGCGGCCGCAACGCGTTTGCAGAGACGGGGTTATAAGACGATTGAAACCAAGACGGCCGACGGTTACTGGGGTTGGGAAGAAAAAGGACCTTTTGACGCCATTATCGTAACCTGCGCCGCCGATCATATTCCGCCGCCGTTGATCAAGCAGCTCAAGCCGACCGGTAAAATGTGTATCCCGGTGGGCGGCCCTTTCAGCATTCAAAACCTGATGCTCATCAGCAAGAATGAGGCCGGCATAGTGACCAGCCAATCTCTGATGCCGGTGACGTTTGTACCGCTGGTACGCAAAAAATAGGTGTCGAAAGTCAGGTGCCGGGGGGATTGTCAACCGACAATTTAAAACTGACAACGGGCGACGGACAACGAGAGGAGGCGAGCGTTTGAGGGTACGAGGAGTGAGGGATTAGGGTAAGGGGACGGGTATCAGGGTCGAATAGTGAGGGATGGGGGGATTTGGGGGTTGCGGAGGGGTGAAGTTTGGGTTATAATATATATGCATTCATCCGGGTTTAATCAACATGGCGAAACAGGCAGGTTCAAGGTTCTGAGTAAGGGAGAGGCGTTATGAGCAGTCGGCGGCTGGTTTTAAGTTTGTTTGTGGTAATGGTTTGCGCGGTTCTTGGCATAAGAAGTACCGTAAGAGCGGTGGATCTTCATGTGCCAAGTCAGTATGGAACGATTCAGGCGGCGATAAACGCGGCGAATCACGGGGATACGGTGGTAGTGGCGGATGGGATTTATACTGAAAACCTAGTGTGGCCGCAGAAGAACTATCTTACCCTGGTAAGCGAAAATGGCCCGGAAGAGACTATAATTGACGGCCGTGGGGATACGGAAAGTTGTATCTATGTGGGCAACGGGCAAAAAGGGGTTGTGATCGAAGGTTTCACAATAAAAAATGGCTATGGTACGATTCCAACATTTCATTCAAGTATACCCTCTGGAGGGGGTATTTGTATTGATGAAGATGTTTCAGCTGTAATCGATAATTGCATCATTACTCAGAACGGAGACGCATCTGTTACTTATGGGGGCGGGACTTTTGTGAGCCGTGACTCTAATGTTGTAATTGAAAACTGTAAAATTTTTGAAAATCAAGCCAAGGAAACAAGTGCGGTATATTATAGAACCTTTTCATCAGAAGGCATGATGAGGAATTGTTTAATTTATAATAATACGTCACAAGATGATGCTGTTTTTTGTCAATCAAGCCTGATTCAAATAATAAACAACACCATTTCCTACAATGATGGCGTTGGATTGAATTTATATACACCTTGTCCGACAGTCACAAATAACATTATAGCCTTCAATTCAGGTCCTGCAATTAGATCAAATAATTCTTATATCGAAAGCTTATTTTCTTATAATGACATTTGGAATAACTCTGGTGGAGATTACATTAATTGTTCCAAGGGTAATATGTATATAGTTGGAGAACACAACAATATAAGCGACGACCCTCTTTTTGTTGATGTCAACAACAGTGATTATCATTTGCAACACGATTCGCCTTGCCTTGATATAGGTACGGATACGCCACCAGGCGGCCTGCCAGCCACGGATATTGAGGGCAATCCGCGGATAACAGACGGAGATAATGATGGAGTGGCAGGAGTTGATATGGGAGCTTATGAGTATAAGCCACCGATTCTGGACCAACCCGTTATCGCGATATTTCCCAGTGAGTTTGAATTTTTTACCATTGAGGGAGGTCCAAATCCGGAAAGTCAGATTTTAACCATTCGTAACAGCCAGTCGGGGAGACTAAACTGGATAATAAATTACGATTGTGATTGGCTATTAGTAAATCCCACCGCCGGCAGTTCCATGGGTGAGTTAAACATGGTAGATCTCCAGGTAGATATTACAGACCTTGCCGGAGGTGGGTATAATTATGAGTTGACAATTTCTGATCCCTGTGCAGTAAATAGTCCGCTGACGGTAAAAATTTCCTTGTACGTTCAATCAATGGAGGTTCATGTACCCCATCAATTTGACACTATTCAAGAGGCTATAGATTATACCGCGGAAGGGGGAAAAGTAGTAATATCTGATGGAATTTATTCCGGAGAAGGCAACCGAGATATTGACTTTAGAGGTAAGGCGATTACGGTTAAGAGTGAGAAAGGACCGGAGCATTGTATTATTGATTGCCAGGGGACAGAAGACAATCCCCATCGGGGTTTTATTTTTCATAATGAAGGAGATCCGAATGCAATCATATCGAGACTTGACGGGTTTACTATCACCAATGGTTACGGACCACAAGAATATTTAGAATACCCATATCAATTAAAAAATGCCGGGGGCGCGATATATTGCGAGAATTCATCTCCGATAATTAGCAATTGTATTATCAAATACAATAAGGCATTTTACGGCGGAGGCATATTATGTAATGGTAGAGGAGATGTGATTATCTTAGATTGCACCTTCGAAAATAACGAAGCTCTGGATGTAGGAAGGGGTGGAGGGATATGTTGTTATAATAGCAGAGGAACAAAGATCATTAATTGTGCTTTGCAAGGTAATACCGCCCATGAAGGCGGCGGCATTTCATGTATTCATATAGTGATATTAACCTGGATAACTGCATGATTAATAATAATGTTAGTTATCGTGGGGGCGGAGGAATGGATATAAGTGGAATTATAATAGCAAAAAACTGTGTGATAAGTGATAATATATCTCAAGGATTACATTCCAGTTATGGAGGAGGCGGTATTCGATTTTGGTATGCCGAGGATTCAATTCTTATTAACTGTCTCATTATTGGGAATCGAGCCTTAAAGGGTAATCGAGGTGGCGGAATTAGCTACATAGGCAGAGAGAAATTAATCCTGGTTAACTGTACAATAAGTAAAAATGTGGCCGGGTTTGGAGGGGGGATATGCGCACTTTGTGATAGAAAAGGATCCAGCGTTGATATACATAACTGTATTTTATGGGATAACACCGCCTCAAATGGTCATGAAATAGCCCTATGGTATTATTATTCGATGGTAAATGTAAGCTATAGCGATGTGCAAGGTGGAGCAGAAGGAATATATAAATATGATGAGAGTGGTATCATTAACTGGCTTGAAGGTAATATCGATGATAATCCCTTATTTGCCGAAGCAAATGATTTTCATTTAAGTTTTGGTTCGCCGTGTATAGATGCGGGGTGTGAGGCGGGGGTGTATGAGGATATAGAGGGTAACGTGAGGCCGTGGGATTATCCGGGGGTGGATAATAATGATCCTAATACACCGGAATTTGATATGGGGGC
>LJUC01000095.1 GCA_001303695.1 Phycisphaerae bacterium SM23_30 | reverse complement strand
AAACAGGATCGAGAAAATAATCCCCCACATCCCCTATTGTATCCCGGAAAGTGGATGGGCCCAAGACAGGCCAGTTGATATAAAATCCGTTCCCCAGGCCGTAAGCACCCAGCGTCTGTCCGAGGTCTTCATCATATGCCTTCATGTTAAACTGTTTCTCCGCCACGTCAAAAAATCCTCCCAATCCGAGTATCGAATTTGTCAAAAATCGGCCAACCTCGTAACCCGCTCCGTCAAATTTAGCCTGTAGGATACAGTTGACAAAGCGGATCGGAAAGGCCAAGTTGGAAAAAAAGTTTTTGACGCCTTTCCTCGCCGGCCTGGGGACAACCGCCTTGTAGCCGGAGGCCACGGGCTTGAGAAACCAGAAATAGAGCTTGTCATTAAAATGAAAAAATATCCTGTTTATCGGCTCCAGCGGGTCTGAAATGTCCATATAATCCAGATCCGATTCATACTCATCAGTGAATGGGTCCGATTCGAGATAATCCGATGATTCATCACCTTTGTTATCGGTTTCAAGGGCAGATGCCTGTCGATCCATATCCTGCTGCGGATCAACCTCCCCGATCTCCTCGGCATTCAAAAAATACGGGCACCAGATCAAAAAAAGTGCGCAGGATATAATTAGTAAAAAGGTCTTCTTGATTGATGTCAATATTATTTCCCTGTTTCTACCTTTTCCTTCAAGCGGTTCAGAAGGTCCTCAAAGGAGGAATTGATTAAGATATCATTAAATTGAGTCCTGTAGTTACTCACAAGACTCACCCCTTCTATGTAAACATCATATACCCACCATACACCATCCTTTTTAATCATTCGATAGTCAACCGAGGTCTGGGTGCCGGTAGATGAAGTTAATCGGGTTTTGATATTTGCATATTCTCCCTCAATCTTTTCTTCAAGAAACTCAACCTTCCCACCGGAATACTGGCCGGACTTGTCCATATATGTCCGCTTAATCAGTTGCCTGAACAGGGATATGAATGTCTTTTTTTCATCTTCTGTCCTCTTTCTCCAGTGCCGTGCCAGAGCCCTCCTCGAGAATTCCTCCCAGTTAAATCCACTGTCCACTGCCTCCATAATCATCTGCTCTCTTTTTTCCTCCATCTCCGCAGTCTGGAGGGATTTATCCGAGATGATGGAGAATATATTATCAGAGATAACCTTGATACGTTCCGTCGCATCTCCAGCCATGACAAGTGAAGGAACGGTGAAAAACAGAAGGAGAATAAGGGATAATTGTTTAATATATTTTAATATCATATTGACCTCTCTTCTATACCTCGCCAAAGATATACTTGGATATCAAGTCCTCATAATCCACAGGCGGGCTGGTCTCCCTGATCTGCCCTCCCGGTTTAATTATCTCTTCTGATCCTCCCGGGGTGATGGAAAGGTATTTCTCACCAATCAGCCCCCGAGTTTTTATCGTCGCGATGCTATCTTCCTGTAATATTACATCCGTGGAAAGTGAAAGCACTACCTTGGCCTCATAATCCTCTATGGTGATGGATTTCACACGGCCGACCTCCACACCTGCGATGACAACCGATGAACCTTCCTTTAATCCGCCTATATCCGAAAAGATCGCGTAGACCTCGTATCTGTCACCGCCGATGATCTCCATCTTTGCCAACTTGACAGACAGATACGCAAGACAAACAATGCCGGCGAGGACAAATACACCTACTGCCAATTCAAGATCAAATTTTTTCATATCGACCTCCAGGATATAGACTAAAAAGTGGCCAAAGAGTCAAACCACGGAATATTGGACAGGGAATCTCCAATGTTGAAGTTTATAATTCGAAATTCTACGATTCATTATTCATCATTCTGAATTCTGACTCCTGTCCTCGATCCACGAAACCTCGAATACTACAGCCTAGACAACTGAGCACTAAAAAGCCCTTACCGGTATGATATGGGTCCCTCGGTATCCCCGGTGATAAACTGTCTGACAATCGGGTCATCTGAGTCCAGTATCTCATCAGGCGACCCCAATGCCTTAATAGTCCCTTCATGGAGCATTGCCGCCCTGTGGGCTATCTTGAACACCCTCTGAAATTCATGGGTGACGATAATCGAGGTAAAATTTCTGTTTTTATGCAACTCCTCTATAAGCTGTAGTATGGCATGGCCTATAATAGGGTCCAGTCCGGTAGTAGGCTCATCAAAGAGTATGATTTCCGGCTGCCACACCAGGACGCGCGCGAGGGCCGCCCTCTTCTGCATGCCGCCGCTTATCTCGGTGGGATATTTATCCTCAGCCCCTGAGAGCCCTACCTGATCAAGCTCCCTTAGCACCCTTTCATTTATCTCATCCTTTTTCAAACCGAGTTTCTCCTTCAGGGGAAAGGCGACATTGTCATACACCGACATGGACTCAAAAAGGGCGCCGCCCTGAAAAAGAAATCCCAGACGACTCCTTACTTCGGAAAGCTCACTGCTGTTAAGCGGACCTATATCCTTATCGTCGATCAGCACACGCCCCCTGTCCGGCCTGAAGAGTCTGGCGATATGTTTTAAGAGGACGCTCTTGCCGTATCCACTCATGCCTATCAGGACAAGGATCTCCCCCTTATTAACGCTAAGGTTAACGCCCCTGAGCACATTCTTTCCGCTTAACGATTTATGAAGGTCTTCAACCTGTATCATGTTGTATCCTAGAAAAGTAAGGCAGTCATAAAATAATCCCATATCAGGATCATGGCGGACGAGAGGACAACAGACTGGGTGGTAGCCTTACTCACCCCTTCCGCCCCGTATCCAGATGTGCCGGTATAATATCCCTTGTAACAGGAGACCCACGATATAATCACGCCAAAGCTGATGGACTTGTATAGACCCTCCAGCACATCATTCATGTCAAGATAATTAGGTATCTCGCCGAGATAGGTCCCAGACCCCACCCCAAGCATTTTTACTCCTACAAGATAACCTCCAAAAATTCCGATCAAATCAAATATCTGGGTCAGCAAAGGCAGAGAGATAATGCCGGCAAAAAAAACAGGGACAACCAGATAACGGAAGGGATTTAATCCCATCATCTCAATGGCATCTATCTGGTTACTGATGCGCATAATGCCGATCTCGGCGGTTATGGCAGATCCGGCCCTTGCGGTTACCATAAGTCCTGCAAGCACAGGCCCCAGCTCTTTTATTATTGAAAGGGCTACCATCGGCCCGAGAAAGGCTACTGACCCAACCTTGTTCAATGTATAATAGCCCTGAAGGGATAAAACCATGCCTGTAAAGGCCCCGATAAGCGCTATAAGGAATATTGATTGGGTGCCGATAAAACGGATCTGCTTCAACAGGTTGATAACCTTGAGGGGAGGTGTGAACCCGTATATCAGGGTCTTAATGAGAAAGAGCGCCATATTCCCCATGCCGGAGACATAATTTATTGTTGACGCCCCTAAATTTCTTATAAAGTCCATCAGCCTATATCCTTCAAATTCTTTTCAGCATCCACATAAAACAGGGCTTTTCATGCCCTGTCCCGATCAATACATACACCGCAAGATAAAATGGTCATTTAACATCAAAAAACTATCTGAATTTCATGGGAGGTTTTAATAACATCAACAGGTAGATATTACAATAAAAAAAGAATGGCACTTCTCTATGTCACACATGTCTCTAAAAAAGTAAGAGTCATATTCTCCGTATCCAACTCTGCATGAAGCCCGATCGGGATCGTTCTGTTTTCCTTGTCATGTCCCACAAGCAAACCGTTAATTACTGGGATATCTGATCCTGATGTGAGATCCGTTAGTAATTCATTTATATCCGAGATATCGCCGCAATCTACAAATCTGCCGGCGATAAGGCCTGAAAGCCCGTCAATAATCCCGCCTTGCCTTAGATGGCTCAGCATCCGGTCTATCCTGTAAAGGGGTTCACCCTTATCCTCGATAAAGAGTATTGCCCCTTTCATCATGGGCATAAAAGGGGTTCCCATAAGGCTAGAGATGATGCTCAGGTTTCCCCCCAGTACCTTTCCCCTAGCCCTTCCCTGATTCAAGACCATGCCTCCAGATAGATCGTATATCCGGGGCGTGCTTGATGATGCAAGTTCAAGAAAGTCTCCCAGATTATCTCCACCATCCTGCGCCATATCTCTCAACATCGGGCCGTGAAAGGTCACCAGACCGGTCCTATGAAATATGGCGAATAAAAGGGCGGTGATATCGCTATATCCAACTATTATCTTGGGATTATCAAGGATCAGATCATAGTCAATCTTGTCAAGGATCCTGATACTCCCATATCCCCCCCGGGCGCAAAATATGGCCTTAATGCCGTTATCAGAGAACATGGAGTGGAGATCATCCAGCCGCGCATAATCATGACCCGCGAGGTATCCTTTCCTGTTGAAAAGATTGGGAGCTTCATGGATACGATAGCCCTTATTATAGAGAAGGTCCATTGTGGGTTGGATCTCCTCCTGGGCGACAGGCCCTGCAGGGGCAATAATACCAATAGTATCACCCGGTTCCAGCCGACGCGGTTTAATGGTCACCTGTTCCTCTTATGGATTATCATCAGGCCCTCAAGAGTCAGATCTTCCTCCAGGTGATCTATGCTTTCGGACTCTTTATATATAAACGGCGCGATGCCTCCCGTCGCAATAACCTTCAACTCTAGGCCCATCTCTTTTTTGATGCGATTTACGATGCCATCCACCAGGCCGGCATAGCCATAGATAATCCCAACATTCATGGCGTTTATTGTGTCTTTTGCGATCACATTTTTCGGTCTGGTAAATATCTCCACCCTGGGCAGTTTAGATGCCTTTTCAAAGAGGGCTTCACATGAGATTATAATCCCCGGGGCAATGGCTCCTCCAATATAGGACCCATCCTTTGAAACACAGTCAAATGTGGTGGCGGTCCCGAAATCAACAACGATCAGGGCTGTATGATATTTTTCATAAGCGGCTACAGCGTTGACAAGCCTGTCCGCCCCCACCTCCTTGGGATTATCGTATTGAATCGGCATGCCGGTCTTTAATCCCGGCCCCACGATCACGGGTCTGATACGGAAATAGCGATGGGAAAACTCCTCTAATACGTTTAATAGTGAGGGGACCACGCACGATATAATGATATCGGTGATCTCCTCCATCCTGATCCCTGAAGACCTTAAAAGGTCTCCGACGGTTATTCCCATCTCATCGAAGGTGGCCTCTTTCTCAGTCCTTATCCTCCAATGCTTAAGGATCTTATCTTGGTTGGCAATGCCAAGGACGATATTGGTGTTGCCTACGTCAATGCAGAGTAACATAAAAAATCCTCTTACGGTATACGGTTTAGGGTGAATGGTTTATGGTTTTCCTTACACCTTATACCGTACACCGTATACCTTGTTTTTTATCTCATCAATAATCTTGACTGTTTCCACCGCCATCTGCACATTATGCACCCTCACTATGTGGGCACCGTTCAATATGCCCGCGGAGATGGCCGCCATGGTCCCAGTATCCCTTTCATGAGGCTGATTCTGAAGGATATGGCCGATAAATGCCTTTCTTGAAGGCCCCAGCAGAATCGGCATGCCCAGCGAACTGAACCGCCTTAACTCCCTTATTATCTCTAGGTTATGGTGAAAGTCTTTTCCGAAACCTATACCTGGATCTATAATGATAAGGTCCTTTCTAATCCCGGCCTTGGCCGCCCGTTTAATGGCGCCCTTAAGGAATGCCAGGATCTCCCCGATAAGGTCATTATATGTGGGATTTATCTGCATATCACGGGGCGTCCCCTTCATATGCATCAGGATAACAGGGACCCTCGCACCCGCAGCGACTTTGGCCATTTCAGGATCAAACCTGAGCGCGCTGATATCATTGATCATTGAAGCGCCCGCCTTAAGGGCCTCTGCGGCAACCTCGGCCTTGCAGGTATCGATGCTAATAGGTATCTTGATAGCCCTGCTTAGTGCCTCTATGACAGGTATAACCCGGTCCATCTCCTTATCGCAAGGGACAGCCTCGGAATACGGCCTGGTAGATTCGCCACCGATATCAATGAGGTCTGCACCCGCGCGCGCCATGGCAATCCCCTGTTCAATCGCCTTGTCCTCTTGAAGATAGAGACCGCCATCTGAAAAGGAGTCAGGAGTCACGTTGATGACGCCCATTATATGGGTCCTGGTACTCAGATCCAAAGAGTGATTGCCCCATTCCAGGGCAAATCCCTTTTTCTGAAAACCGTTCAAGACGCCTTGACCTCCAGGTCTCCTGCCGGTTTAGAGGAAGAGGCTATAATAGCATCTATATCCGGACCTTCGAGGGTCTCTTTCTCCAGAAGGGCATTAGCCATTGCGTGAAGCGAGGTCAGGTTGTCTTCGATAAGCTTGCGTGTCTTATTATATGAGTCTGTAACAATATCCCTTACCTCCTGGTCAATCTTCCTGGCCGTTTCTTCGCTGTAATCTCTGTGCTGGGAGATTTCTCTGCCAAGGAATATCTGCTCCTCCTTCTTGCCGAACGAGAGGGGACCCAGTTTATCGCTCATCCCGTAATCGCAGACCATCTTTCTGGCAAGTTCCGTTGCCCTTTCGATATCATTGCCGGCTCCTGTTGTCTTCATATTTAGCACGATCTCCTCCGCGGCTCTTCCGCCCATTAAGATGCAGATATTATTCAGCAGATAATCCTTGGGATAGGTGTGTTTCTCATCAATGGGCAGCTGCTGGGTAATCCCGAGTGCCCTTCCTCTGGGGATAATGGTCACCTTATGGATGGGGTCCGTGTTGGGGAGCATCTTCGCAACAAGGGCATGTCCTGATTCATGATATGCGGTCGTCTTTTTCTCTTCATTACTGATGATCATGCTCCTACGCTCGGTCCCCATCAGCACCTTGTCCTTGGCATCCTCAAACTCTTCCATACCAACCTTTTCCTTGCCCCTCCTCGCCCCCATAAGGGCGGCCTCATTCACCATGTTTTCCAGATCCGCACCTGTAAATCCCGGGGTTCCCCTTGCGAGAACATGTATGTCTACATCATCGGCCAGTACAGTCTTCTTGACATGCACATTCAGTATTTCTTCCCTGCCCTTTATATCAGGAACAGGGACTACCACCTGTCGATCAAACCGGCCTGGTCGCAAAAGGGCAGGATCAAGGACATCCGGCCTGTTGGTGGCGGAGATAAGGATAACGCCCTCGTTGGATTCAAAACCGTCCATTTCAACCAAAAGTTGGTTAAGAGTCTGTTCCCTCTCATCATGGCCACCGCCCAAACCAGCGCCGCGATGGCGGCCGACCGCGTCTATCTCGTCAATAAATATTATACAGGGGGCATTCTTTTTACCCTGCACAAACAGATCTCTTACCCTCGATGCCCCCACCCCTACAAACATTTCAACAAAATCCGAGCCGCTTATGCTGAAGAAAGGCACGCCCGCTTCCCCCGCAATGGCCCTAGCGAGGAGTGTTTTGCCGGTGCCTGGTGACCCGACGAGGAGAACACCCTTTGGTATCCTTCCCCCCAACCGCGTAAATTTCTTTGGATCACGCAGAAAATCAATAATCTCCTGCAGCTCTTCCTTGGCCTCATCAATGCCTGCGACATCCTCAAATGTTACCCTTTCCTGGGCGTTGGTCATTAGTCTAGCTCGGCTTTTCCCGAAAGAGAGGGCCTTACCTCCGCCGGCCTGCATCTGGCGTATAAAAAATATCCATATGCCTACAAACAAAAGAATAGGGAACCAATAGGTAAATATCTGGAACCATGTGGAGCTTCCTTCAGGCTTAACCTCTATCTTGACATTGTTGCGTCTCAACAGGGATATCAGGTCAGGGTCGTCCGGGGCGACGGTCTTAAAAGGCCCTTGTGAAGATGTCCCGGTAAGATTCTTACCCTGGATGACCACCCGCATGACACTTCCGCTCTCCACCATGCTTACGAAATCACTATATCCAACCGTTGTGCTTCCCGTGCCAGGCTGTTTAAATACCTGATATAACATGATTACCATAAGGCTTATAACTAGCCATAGAGCAAGATTTTTGTAAAATGGGTTCAATTGAAAAACCTCCTGTTAAAATAAATTAATAATAACATTATAATATTTTCTTGTAAAATTACAATCATACATTTCGAGCTTTGACTATTCTATCCGGTTATGTTAAATAAAATATAAGACATGGCCTTATGTAAACTTATGGGGAGATACTATTGGATAGTTTTGAAGATATACTCGCAGCCTCTGTAAAAGTTCACGGCCACTTCTGTCCAGGACAGGTGATTGGCGTGAGGATGGCCATGCTGGGGTGCCGTCTTATCGGCCTCGATAATCCCCGGCAGAATGATCAGATTAAAAAACTCATCGTCTATGTTGAAATGGACAGGTGCACGGCCGATGCAGTGGCATATGTTACCGGCGCCAAACTGGGCAGGAGATCCCTTAAATATGCAGACTACGGCATAATGGCCGCCACATTTCTAAACCTTGAGACGAATCAGGCGTATCGAATCATCTCAACGGAAGAGAGCCGTGACCTTGTCCATAAGTATGCGCCTGAATTTAATGATAAGACAACGCAGGAGATTGAGGCATACAAGCGAATGCCGGAAAGCATTCTCTTCCGTATACAGAAGGTTCATGTGTCCTTAAGTGAATTTGATCTCCCGGGTCCCACCAGAAAAAAGGTTACCTGTGCTGGATGCGGACAGGTTGTGCGGGATAACAAAGAGGTCCAGATTGACGGAAAGCCCTATTGCAGGCCCTGCGCGCACGGGGCATATTTTAAGGTAATTTCATAAAACAGTAGATAGACTGTAGGCATATAGACTGTTAGTATTTAAAATTTCCCCCTAAAAACTGATCGCCCGACTGTTGGGGTTTTCCGGTTTTGTCGGTCTTTTCAAGACGACATCTAATCTTTACGTTGTCGGCGGTCTGATTTTTAAGGGTTTGATCAGCTATTTCTCTATGATGACTCAGTATTCAATCCTGAGGCGTAAACCCTTAAAAATCAGACCACTGCTAAACCAGGGTGCAATCTGATTTGAGATGTCGTCTTTCAAATACCGGCAAAACCTCCTGCAGGAAAAAGTGCCATGCGAAGACTTAAGAAAGATATAAAGGGTTAATGGAAGTGCAGATCGTAGAGCCTGATTAACCGTGGCGATCAAAGGTCACGGCTGTTCTTCGAAAGACGATATCTCAAAATGAGGATTCCGACCAAGCCCGGCGGTAGTCTTATTTTTAAGGGTTTACTCCTCCAAAGCTATGGCAGAATATCATGTAACCAGCCGGAAAGGGCCTATCAAACCCTTAAAAATAAGACCATCGGCAATAAAGCCTATAGATATCGTCTTGAGAAGATCAGCGTAACCTGGTTTGTATCGCCCGCCTTTGCTACGAGTTATGCAAGATACCAGGCACCATACTTTTCCGCCTCTGAAAAGAGACCCCCATGTGATTTCCCGAGCAAAACGAAGATCGATCGGCAATGCCATACCGGATTGACTTGCCTTTAATTATAGGCCATTATTCCGGCCATGAGATTTATCGCCGACCTGCATATACACTCCCATTTCTCAAGGGCCACCTCGAAAGACCTTAATCCTGAAAACCTTGCCAAATGGGCCCAAAAAAAGGGCCTTGCCGTCATAGGCTGCGGCGACTTCACGCACCCCGGCTGGGTGGAGGAGCTTAGGGACAAACTTGTTGATGCTGAGAACGGGCTTTATCGTTTAAGGCATGATCTGGAAGAGGCGGTTGCAAAAGAGGTCCCTAATTCCTGCAAGAGGCCTGTCAGGTTTCTCCTATCAGGCGAGATAAGCTGTATATACAAGAGGGACGGACAGACCAGAAAGATACATCACCTGATCCTTATGCCTGATTTTGAATCTGTCATAAGATTGAACAGGGCCCTGGAACGGGTAGGAAACATCAGATCCGATGGAAGACCGATCCTGGGCATTGATTCAAGAGACCTGCTTGAGATGACCCTTGATGCGAGCGATAAGGCCTTCTTCATACCGGCCCATATCTGGACGCCATGGTTTTCCCTTTTCGGATCCAAATCAGGATTTAATGCCATAGAGGAATGTTTCGCGGATCTTACTCCCCATATCCATGCCCTTGAAACGGGCTTGTCCTCTGACCCGCCCATGAACCGCCTTCTATCAGCCCTTGACGGTTATCTCCTGGTCTCCAATTCTGACGCGCATTCCCCTTCGAGGCTTGGGAGGGAGGCTAATATACTGGAAACGGAACTGGACTATGAGAAGATACTTAAGACCATGATCAGTAAAGATGGCTTTAAGGGGACTATAGAGTTCTATCCCGAGGAAGGGAAATATCACCTGGACGGGCATCGTAAATGCCTTGTAAGGATGGACCCGGAGGATACCAGGAGGCATAAGGGAATCTGTCCCTTATGCGGAAAGGCCCTTACCGTCGGGGTCCTCCATCGAGTCTCGGAATTGTCCGACCGCGAACTGCCTAAGATCTTAAAGGAATTTCACAGTCTAATCCCCTTATCCGAGATACTGTCCGAGACTCTTCGTTGCGGGGCCGCGACAAAAAAGGCGGACTCAGCATATGAAGATCTGATTTCACTCCTTGGTCCCGAACTGGCCATACTTATGGAAGTCCCTTTGGAGGATATAGAGGATGCAGGTGGCATATTGCTGGCAACGGCCATTGAAAGGATGAGACAGGGCAAGGTTATAAGGGAGGCCGGATATGACGGCGAATACGGGGTGATTCGATTATTTCACAAAGGGGAGATGGCGGATGTCTCCGGGCAAAAGAGCCTTTTTTCGGTCCGGGTTGATAGGACCGTCGGCAATAGAAGGCCTCTGACAGCCAAGGGTCAGAGAGTAAACATTCCAACCGGTCCCGCAGGCAGGGAAAAGGTCTCATTTTCCGATACGGTCATCGCTGCCCTTAATCCGGAACAAAAAGACGCTGTCATGTATTCAGGGGGGCATCTCTTGATCGTCGCCGGGCCGGGCACCGGAAAGACAATGACTTTGACCCATCGCATAGTTCATTTAATACGTTCAAACACAGCCAAACCGGAGCAGATCCTCGCCCTGACATTTACAAATAAGGCGACAGGAGAGATGAGGGACAGGATATACAGTCTTCTTCCCGAGTATCGATCCGGATCTGTCTATGTAACCACCTTTCACGGCTTCTGCCTGGAACTCCTCAGGAATGAGGCCGGAATAATAGGACTTCCTGCATCTTTCAATATCTGCTCAGAACAGGACTCGTCAATAATAGCACACCAGGTTATATCGGATGCAGGCAAGGGCAAGCGTATGGCAGCCGGGTTATTAAAAGAGCTCCCCGTGATGAAGATGGCCTCTGTCATAGAAATTGATACAGATATGCAGTACCAATCCCTTTCTCCTTTCTTCGAGAAATATCAAAATAGGCTTAGGGAGTTTAGCATGTTGGACCTGGATGACCTGGAGGTTGAGACCTTGAGGATGTTTAAGGAACATCCTGACATAAGCCTTAAATACGCCGCGCGTTTTCCTTATATATTTGTGGATGAGTACCAGGATACCAACCGGATCCAGTCGGCCATTCTAAAAGAGATAGTAAAGCAAGGCATGACGGATATCTGTGCGATAGGTGATCCTGATCAGGCAATTTACGGGTTTCGAGGGGCCGATGTCGCAAATTTTCATAACTTCGCAAAGGATTTTCCGGGAGCAAAAGAGATATCCCTGTTGAAAAACTATCGATCCACAGAGGTCATATTAAAGGGCTCTTCCTCTATTATGGATAAAAAAAGGCCGCTAGAGGGCATCTCAGGAAAAGGTGAGCCTATTCACATAGGAACATGCCTGACCCATTCCGAAGAGGCGGAGATGGTCGTGGAACAGATAGAGAGGCTTATGGGGGGGATTACCCTCTTTTCCATTGACAGCGAGAGGGTATCTTCCCACGAAGACGGGGAAGGTCTTGGATTCGGAGACATAGCGGTGCTGTACAGGATCAATTCCCTGGGCGATGGATTTGAGGAGGCATTTTCAAGGGCGGGATTGCCCTATGTCAGGTCAGGTGAAAGGGCGCTGATAGATCAATACCCCGTCAATATTATCTGGAGGTTTTTACAACTCCTGCGCTATCCTGATAACGGCTACTGTTTAAAGGCATACACGGACCTGCTTGCAGATAACAACATGGATGGAGATAAGATATCACGGGACTGCCCGCTCGAAGGTGGCCCCGAAGAGATTATCGATCATGTCCTATCTTTGCATGAATTTGATCTCACCGCCGGAGAAGCCGGGGAGGCGGTCCGTCGTCTGAAGGAGACAGCGCAACATATTCACGGGGATATAGTGGCCTTTCTTGACAAACTGTCTCTCGATAGGACTATTGACCATACGGAGATCCCGGGCGACCGCATCGCACTTATGTCTCTCCACGCGGCCAAGGGCCTCGAATGGCCGGTTGTGTTTATCACTGGATGTGAAGACAGGCTTATTCCATGCTCCCTCTTCGGGGATTATGACGAGGCCGAGGAGAAGAGGCTCTTTTACGTAGGGATGACGAGGGCCCGGCGCAGACTTATACTGTCGCATGTCAAGAGGAGAAAGATCAACGGACGTGTGCTTGACATGAAACCCTCACCATTCCTTTCCCTTATCCCCAGCCATCTGTGCGGTGCTCTTGAACGCGCCCCGTGGAAACGAAAAGGGAAAAGATATAAACAGATGGATCTTTTCCGTCCATGAAGATTCATGCCGCCGCATAATAAAACCCTAGCATTTAAAGTCAAGCGGACCCTTAACAGAAATCCCCGGCCTGATCAGGACATGCGCATAGCTCATGGTCGTGGACACATCCGCATGTCCTAACAGTTCCTGAACGGTCCTAATGCAATATCTTTTTTAAAGAAAGTGGGAAGCAAAACCATGTCTGAGGGTATGTGGCTTGACTCCTTTTCTAAATCCTGCTGATCGTGCGGTGTTTTTGTGGAAATATTTAAGTAAAAACAAAGTAATTTAAAACTAAAAAGTGTAAACGATGTACCCGGTCTGAAATGTAAACGATGTTTTAGTTGCACGGGGGTCTCAATAATAAAATATTAAAAATATGTAGATCCCACCTTCATCCTCCCCTAAGAGGGGAGGAGAAGTTACGAGATGGATCCCCCGGTCCCTGGCCCAGATCTGGCATCGAAAAGTATAGTGTTTGATGTCCAGTGTCTATAAAAAGATATATTTTTTTATAAATAGTCATGCCGTGCCAGGGCGGGCAAGCCGGAGGATGACGATATTAGAGCTCTGGTATTGTTCTGCAAAGATCTCAATATAAGATGGCTAAATGCTGGCATTATTGTGACAGTAAAACATTCATGGAAAGCTTAGAGCAATACATACTCAAAGAATCTCAAATAAAGACCTTTGCAAAACACATTTTTTCGTCATTCAGGAATCCAGAAAGTCTTTGAAATCCCTAGATTCCCCGCTGTGCAGGGAATGACGATATTACAGCTTTTGTAACGTTTTGCAAAGGTCTCAAATTAATAAAAATGCACCAGGCTCAAAAATGGGCTTGCTGAAAGCGCTTACGCGCCTTCAGCAAGCCGGTTATCCGAGGCGTTGTCTCTCGCGATCCCGATAGAAAGACAATGCCGGCCTTCTTATAAGCCCATGCGTACGCCCATGTAGAAACGACGGCCGAGAGTGTCGACGTTTCCACCTGCTAATCCACCGCCTGTAAGGCCGCCCGCAGCCGGTGTGGTATCAGCGCCAGTGAGCGGCGGCTTCTTGTTCAACAGATTCTCTATGCCGAAGCGCAGCATCACTGTATTCGTCAGGTTATAGCTCCCAGTCAGGTCGAACAGCATGTATTTAGGAGTGGGCGTATATCTATCCCATCCCTGGGTGACCCAAAACCCACTGTGGAGGAGATCATAATAATTCCACCGGATGGCAAGATTGAGGTTATTAATATTGTAACTCACCGTGGTCAGCGCCTGCCACTCGTAGCTGGCGCCAAAGAGGCCGTTTGAATACGGCCCGGAGGCACCGGTGTAATCGTATATCGGATTAACACCTACGAAATCGGTCGCACTCTTATCGAGCAGATAGTTGAACAGAATGTACACGCCGAGGCGGCCGGGGCCTACATTTTTGCCCCAGTTTATCGATAAGTCCATGCCGGAGGTCGAGAACCAGCCGGTATTGACGAACGACAGAATCATGTCGCCGACACCGCCTTGAGGTGTGCGGCTGAAGCCTTTACAGTAAGGATGGTTAGGATCATAGGTCGGATTGAACCTCGGGTCGACGCACATTTGCATCACGACATCGGCCGTTTGCTCACCAATCGCATCCGAAACCTCGATTGTATACCAATCGAGCGTGACCCTCAAGTCCGCAAGCCACGGATTATCCTCCCAAGGCGAGTTCGCCACGATGCCTACCGTCCAGGTATCGGCAGTTTCCGGAAACACGTCCGGGTTGCCGACAATGTGCGGGAACGCGCCTCCGCCGCCTGGACCAAGGGCTCCAGCAACGGTGGGTGTTGATGCACCTGACATGAGATCCCTATAGTCAGCCCCGTAAAAAGTATCGTCGGCATCTGTAGCGGCTGCCTCCATCATCTGGCCGCAAATGTTAATCACGTTCGCCCAGTTGGGGTTGCGAGTCGGATTGGCACTGTGCGCCTGCGTGTTCCCCCACGCGCACACGTCCCCTCTTGCGGCGCCGAAGGAGAAGAGCTGCTCAGGCGCCAGAGCAAGCTCGGCCATGTTGGGTGCACGTTCCGCTCTGTTGTAGCCGCCACGCACACGCATCCAATCTAACACCCGCCAGTCAGCCAGGGCCTTGTAGGTCCAGCTGGCCCCGGTCGTACTATAGTCCGAACGACGGCCGCCGAGTTCGAGATCGAGTCGCCTGATCAAAGGAAGATCCGACAGTATCGGGATAAGGGCTTCGCCATAGACTTCGTCCGCCTCGATAAATCCCACGGAGTTTTGTGCCGGATAGAGACCCAGGGACTGCTCTATGAAGGACCTGCCCTCAGTGGTCAGCGTATCGTTCCAGAAATGGTAATCGTTCTTGCGGGTGCTGTAACCCACCGCACCTCGCATCTCGCCCGCGGGCAGTTGTGCGATAGCACCTTGAAAGTTCGCCTCCCAAATGTACTGCTCCATCACCTGCTTGCTCTTGATGTCAGCCAGGATGGCATTCCAGCAGTCATCCGTCACCGAGCCCCAGTCAAAGGGATTGAGACCGCTCGTGCAGGTTCCCGTCGAAGCGGCGAAACCCCAGCCTGGCGGGCCCTGGTTGCCTCTAATGGATGCTCCTGCGCCGAAGTCGGGCCCCCAGGTTATGATTTCCCTGACACGTTGCAGCGAGCCAAAGCCTGACATCAGTGAAGTTGTCTGAGCTTCACCCGCGGAAACGAAGAGTTCATAGGTCCAGTCTGATCCCGGAATCTTACCCTCGAGGCCTGCAACTATATTGAAGGTATAGACCTCGGTATGCCCCGAGCGATCGAAAGGCAGTGTAAATTGTGACTGGAACGTACCAGCCGGATTTGGCCGGCTGTCAAGGATGGTCAGGAGCTCGAGTGGAATGGAGTTGCGGTTTATCGTCGGATCAATCATAACGCCCCAGAAGCTGGCGATTGGAGCAGGCTCCTGCGTCGTATCGGCCTTGGTCTTGCTGAAATAGCCCTGCATGAAGCCGCCGATCCAGTCGTTGAACTTATAATGGCCTGAGGTGTATATGTTATAGCGCTCCAGCGGGAGTATAAGGTAGTTTTCAAGATTGGTTTGTGTTAACATACCGTTGTCTAGCCTAGTAATTCTGTAGTTGTCGACAAGGCTGGGGGTGATACCGTATGTACCCTCCCTGCCAGCGGTACCAAACATAGCATTCAAACCGGAAAAGGCCTGGCCGTATTCGTCGACAAAGATAGTCATGTTGGACGGTATTGTTGCAAACATCCCGTTCGGGCTGCTCGCCGTCAGTCCCATCACAGTGTTCACGACGTTCACATCAGGCAGATTCCAAAAATCGGTAACGAAACCTTGGTATGTTGGAAAGATATACCTGCCCGATGTCCAGCTCGAGACTTGCGGATTGGCATAGATTTCCTTATACCACGGGCGGTCTCTCTGCCTCGCATCTTCACGTCTGTTGTACGAGAATGCCATGCTGACATTGCCGCGGTCATCGCCGATATCGGCCCCCATAATGCCGGCAGCCCTGTATTCGATATTATCGCCGTACTGGCTCATCCCCGTCTGGGCGTCAACCTCGAATCCTACGAAGTTTCTCCTCATGATGAAGTTGACGACGCCGGCCATTGCGTCGGCGCCGTAGGTCGCGGACGCGCCGCCCGAGATGGCTTCAACGCGTTCGATCGCTGCCAACGGGATGGTATTGATGTCCACATACATCGAGCCGTTCGACGGAGTACCGCGACGGCCGTTGATAAGGACGAGACTACGGTTTGCACCAAGACCGCGAAGCGCGACGGTGGCCTCGCCCGGAGTGTTCCGCGCGGTCGGCTGAATGTCGCCGCCGAAGGTCGGGACGTCCATTGTAGGCGTGAACTGCGGCAGCTTGTTGAGCTGGGTCTCGATCGCCGATGTGGCCGACTGGTAGAACAACTCCTCGTCAACGGTCACGATCGGGCTAACCGCCTCGAAATCCCTGCGCACGATGCGCGACCCAGTGATCACGATCTCTTCAAGAATAAACTCACCTTCGCCTTGATCCTCCTGGCCCATTGCCGTCCCGCTAACCATGGCCACCCCCATGATCAGCAGGAATATTACAACGTTTTTAAATAGGCTAAATTTTTTCATTTTTCCCCCTTTCTAAGTTAATTGTTAAAAGAACTACTTTTCGACTATCTCATTCGGAGATAGTTGACCCCTCCCACTTAATTTTCCCCCCTTTCTTAGTTAATTGTTAAAAAAAACTACTCTTCACCTATCTCATTCTGAGATAGGTGAGCCCTTCCGCTTTCACATGTTGGGACCTTTGCACAGCCCCTTTTTCCGTCATTCCGGGCTTGACCCGGAATCCAGGAACTATTTGAAAATACTAGATTCCCGCCTACGCGGGAATGACGATATTACAACTTTTGTGTCGTTTTACAAAGGTCTCATATTATAACACATATACAGACCAGGGAGATATATAACAGTTAATATAACTTCCCGTAATCATTCAGTTAAACCGTCAGCATATGATAATCGGTTTAAAAGAACCAAGAATACAAATCCTTCTTAAGGCGCTAGTTATTTATTGTAATAATGTTTGGTAAGAATTGATTTTCAAGTTTATTAAATATAAAAAAATATAAACTATCTCAGAAAGTGACCATAATAATCAATTGAGGAATTAATTATTTCTAATAATATACTATTGCTTAATGATGTCAAGAAAAAATTCTCTCAAAATCCGATATTGAATTGAAACAGCTTCCGGACGATCCGGATCCAGATTTCGAAGGTTCAGAAAGGGACGATAATAATCAGTTGAGGAATTAATAATCCTCAATATATATATTGCTTAATGATGTCAAGAAAAAATTCTGCCCAAATTAAGATTCCAAGGAGTTCAGACAAACACCTCATGTGGCCCGCTCGGCTACCGGGCCCTACAGGTTTTTTAGAGGCATTTTGTGGGGTCCGATCGCCGAGCAGACTATAGAATGGATCAACCGGCAAGCGGTTGGATGGAGCCCCACTAGTAAACCCGTGGCCCCATTAAAATACACCCGCCTTCGCCTTCGGCTATGACGTGGTTACCCGCCTAAAGTGGGGACGACATCTCGCCGTAGCAAGCGATCAATTACACATTCAACCACGGGCAAGCTCGTGGTCTTCTGCGAAGGCCGATAAATATAAAGCGATTTTGGACAAATTTTATTTGATATGTTGATGTGCGTCCCCCATGATTATTCTTGAGTTTTGATAAGATAAATATTATCAGCAAAACTTGAAGCATACGACATCAAGCATCCCGGAAAATACCAACTATCCGCACGCAGGTGACGGCAAATAGCTGCGCATGATCTGCGCTATTGAGCAAATAAAAGAAGAAAGGATATAATTCGCTATGAACCGTGAACAATTTATGAAATACGTCGACCATTTCAACAACCACAGATGGGACAAAGTCACCAGCTACTTCAGACCGGATGTTACCCTGGAATATCCCGATAACTTTATGGGTCCCCAGATACCCGGTATCACCGGCAACACGCTACACGGCCCGAAGGAGTTCATCGCTAACTATAAGGCACTTACCGCCAATGTGCGTGAAGTTCTTAATGTGGGTGCCTTTATCTCCAGGGGCAGGCAGTTCTGCGTGGAACTGATTACCGAATTCCACGTTTTTCAAACTCCGCCGGCAGGCGCTCCGGCCGCCCAGTGGAAAAAGGGGGATACCCATATTTTAAATCAGATTGTGCTCTACGATCTGGATGAAAAAGGCAAATTTAAGCGGATCCGAATCTTTCATCATCGCCACCTTGATCCCAAGACAGCGAAACACAAATAAACTCTACTTAAGCTTCCATTAATTCCTCCAATACCAAGGGGCTATGAAGGAGCCCTCATTCTTGACGGATTGGCAGGCAAATAGTAATGGATACCCCATATGAACAATCGAAAAAGATCATAGAGGATCTGGAAATCTTAACATAGACTAAAAGTGTACTTTGAAAAGGGAGGCCTAATTATGGAGAGCAAAACAATCTGGATTCGGAGCATGCTCACCGGCTTTAGTATTGTATTTATTTTATACGCTACGCTGATACTGGCCAAAGGATTGTCATTGTCTGATTCTAATACGACAAGCCGAGATGCCTACAATACCAACCTTAAGGAGTCGGAGCCTATGTACAAAAATCCTAATATACCGGTGGATGAAAGGGTCGAAGATCTGGTTAGCCGTATGACCCTTGATGAGAAGATCGCGCAGATCATGTGCATCTGGGGGATGAAACAGCAATTGATCTTAGAGGATGGTTCTTTTGACGAACAAAAGGCCGCCCAGAATATACCCCATGGCATTGGGCAAATTGGGCGTCCGTCCGAAGGGTATAACAGGGATCTTCTTCAAAACCGCACAGCAAGGGAAATGGCAGAATTCACGAATTCGGTCCAGAGATATTTCATCGAGAAGACACGTCTTGGCATCCCGGTGGTTTTTCATGAGGAGTGTCTTCATGGCCATGCAGCCAAAGATGGCACAAGCTTTCCGCAGCCTATTGCCCTTGCAGGCACATGGGACGAAAACCTCGTTCAAAGACTCTTCTCGATGACTGCGCTTGAAGCAAGGTCTCGCGGCGCGCATCAGGCACTGACGCCGGTTGTGGATGTCTGTCGGGAACCTCGCTGGGGACGTGTGGAAGAGACATACGGTGAAGACCCGTACCTGGTTTCCCGGATCAGTGTTGCCGCTGTTAAGGGGTTTCAGGGGGAAGGACCTGGAATTGATAAGGAGCACGTGATTGCGACCCTGAAACACATGACCGGCCATGGTCAACCCGAATCGGGTATGAATATTGGCCCTGCGAACTATTCTGAGCGCATCATCAGGGAGATCTTTCTGCCGCCCTTTAAGGCCTGTATTCAGGAAGGAGGCGCCCAGAGCGTCATGGCATCCTATAACGAGATCGATGGGGTGCCGTCACATGTGAATCGTTGGATGCTTACGGACGTACTGCGGGGCGAATGGGGTTTCAAGGGATACGTGGTTTCAGATTATTACGGAATTCAAGAACTCTACACGCGTCATAAGGTGGTAAATGACAAGGTAGAGGCAGCTAAAGGGGCCCTTTATGCAGGGGTTGATATAGAATTGCCGGACATGGATTCTTATCCTGAGATTAAAGGTCTGGTTGAAAGCGGCGAACTGCCGATGGAGATTCTCGATACGGCGGTTCGAAGACTATTGAGGTCCAAGTTCCTGCTGGGTCTTTTTGAAGACCCCTATGTTGATCCGAAGAAAGCGGAAACAATCGTCGGCAGCAAAGAGAATGCCAAGCTGGCACTCGAAGCTGCCCGGAAGTCCATCACCCTTCTTAAAAATGAAGGGAATCTTCTGCCACTTGACCCCTCCAGGTATGAGAAGATCGGTGTCATTGGACCAAATGCGGATCAGACCCTGCTCGGCGGTTACAGTGATGTGCCGCCTTATTTCGTAACTGTACTCGAAGGAATAAAAAAACAGGTAGGCGACGATAAAGTGCTTTATGCCGAAGGATGCCGTATTACCGAAAAAGGTAGCTGGTACCTGGACCCGGTAGTGCTTCCCGATCCCGAAGAGGATGAAAAGCGCATGCAGGAGGCGATCGAGGTCGCCGGAAAGGCGGACATAATTATTCTGGTTCTGGGAGGCAATGAACTGACCTCGCGCGAGGCCTGGGGCACGGGTGAACACCTGGGCGACCGTGCCAGCCTGGAACTGGTCGGCAAGCAGAATGAACTGGCCCGCAGGATTCTAGAATTGGGCAAACCGGTTGTCGTGGCGCTGTTTAACGGCAGACCATTATCCATAGACTATCTGAACGAAAACGTCCCGGCGATCCTCGAATGCTGGTACCTCGGCCAGGAAACCGGCCATGCGCTCGCCGACGTCATCTTTGGAGATGTAAATCCGAGCGCCAAGCTTCCGATATCATTTGCACGTTCCGCAGGGCATCTCCCGGTTTTCTACAACTATAAGCCCACGGCGCGCCGCGGTTATCTTTTCGATGATGTCTCTCCACTGTTTGCCTTTGGTTATGGCCTCAGCTATACCACCTTTGAATACAGCAACGTTTGGCTAACAAAATCCCGGATCGGTATGGACGAAACTACGATGGTTTCCGTTGACGTCAAGAATACCGGCGATCGCGCGGGAGATGAGGTTGTACAGATGTATATCCGCGACAGGGTCAGTTCGGTGACCAGGCCGGTCAAGGAACTTAAGGGATTTGCCAGAATCTCTCTGAAGCCGGGAGAGTCAACCACGGTTTCGATTGATATAACACCCGAGAAGCTCTCTTTTTACGACACCGATATGAACTGGGTCGTAGAGCCTGGGGAATTCGACATTATGGTCGGTTCATCATCCCGTGAACAGGACCTGCAATCCGTTTTACTTACCGTTCAATAGATCAAAACAGACAAGAGGTTTTATTGAAGGGGTAATCGTCCGGTTCCACCTTTAGACTCTAGGTGAACAACTGCAGTTCCAGGTCGCCGATGGCATACGCGGCGTAGAGGCGATCAGTCTCCAAATAGGTTAGGATTCGGGCCTTGTCAATGATCTCACCAGTCTTCCACACTTTAGTCAGGTGAATCTCTTTTCGGTTTAGAATGGGGACGCTGTAAACTTATTTACTTGTTGCTATGAGAGATTGAAGCTCTTACAGAAGTGACCGATATTAATAGTTTGCGGACCATTAGTATTCTGTTACTCATGACAAGTTTATAAGTTTACAGCGTCCCCATTCTCACAAGCCTTAGCATACTAAAGAAATAAGCCCGTCAACAAAATTGTTGGCGGGCTTATTAAGTGAAGAGCTAATTTAATTTAGCTTTTAAAACCAAACCTTTGCTGCCAAGTAGAATCTGCGGCCAATAATATCGTGGCTGTTAATAAAACTGCCAAGATTGTTGTTAGTTGAACTTCCGCCAATAGGCTCCGGTTTGGCGTAAAACAGGTTATTGATGCCACCGCGCAATTCTATGCTGTCACTTATGAGATAGCGAGCAAATAAATCAAATAGATCATAGGAGTTTACGCCTCTAACATCGGAGGCACTACCGGGCGCTGGATCCAGCTTTGGCAAATGCATCCAGCGTAAACCACCAGAGAATCCACCATTGCTGTAGGTAAAGGTAGTAAGCGTTCGGTAATCGAAGGATGAATTGGTTACGGTTCCCGTGTAGTCAACAAATTGTGCTTTTGGAAATGGTGCTACCGCATATTCTTCGAGAAAACTCACCAGCATATTCACGCCCACGCGCCCAGGAACCGAATCAAGTCCCATGTCAGAGAAATCTGAACTCCAATCGATTTGAACATCGTAGCCCTCAGAGAACAGTCCCCCTTGGTTAACGTAGGTTGCCTGGTAGTTTCGGTCGGCACCCCAATCATTCATCCCATCGCCTATGTACTCTCGGTTAATGAGAGCGCAATACGGGTTGCCGGCTGCCAATTCTGCGCCGGTGTAGGTACCGGGAGCTGAGCCTATTAAGGGGTTGTACTGGGGATCCATACATTGCTGATATATCGTATTATGCCCGGGGACGCCAATCGCGCCCTCAACTTCGATTTTGTAATAGTCAATAGAAAGCCGCATATTTTTCACAGCTGGCGCCGAAAAAGGCGAGTCGATAACGATCCCCAAGGTCTGGGTATCGGCCGTCTCAGATTTCAAGTTTGGATTACCCCCCGTTATTCCTAAACTCCAGGGAAAGTACCAATTTTGACCAAAGACGTTATACGCCCAGTTATCCGCACTGGCCCCAGGCACGTACAGGGGAAAGGGATCTGGCGCGCCACCGCGGACCATTAAGTATTGACACAGGACCTGCACATTATAGCGGTTGGGGTTTTCAGGTTTATTGCCCCAACCCGGTCCTTGTGCCCAGCTACCACAGGCATCCGGTGCGGGGAAGTCAAGGGTACTGGCACCTGTTGGAGTAAACAGCTCGGCGATATTTGGAGCGCGGTTTGCACGCTGCACGCCCCCACGTAAACGAACCCAATCAGTGACTTTCCAATCCGCCATTACCTTATGGGTATCCACTTCTTCCGCGATGCTGTAATCCGAATAGCGATAGCCTGGTTCCAGGGTAAGACTTTTTATCAAAGGCAAGTCCTTGACGACCGGGATTAATAATTCCGCATATAGCTCAGATACATCGGTATTCCCTTTTACAGCCGTTGGTAACGCAATATTACCAACGACATTGGGAAATTCTTGGTTGGCGTTAAAACCGGTGTCGGGATTAAAGAGAAATTCTTCTTCGCGATAACCAGCACCCGCCGCAAACTTAAGCATCCCGGCGGGCAATTCAAAAGTACTGCCCTGCATGTTGGCTTCAAAAACATTTTGTTCCAGGGTAGTGATGGAGTTCATGCGAAGGGTCATGTAATCGGCACAGTCCTGACTGACGTAGGACGAATCGTTGATACTACCATCTTCGTTAAATACAGGAATTCCACTTTGGCAGGAAGCGATAACGGATATTGGATACCCCCCCGAAAAGCCCTTGCCATATTGGTCAGCTTCAAATATTTGCTGGGCCCTTGGTAAATATGTAAATCCTTCGAGTTGCTGAGCGTTGATCGTTGACTTGCCGTGAGAATAATACAAGTCCCAGGTCCAATCATCAGTGAACCCGGATCCAAACTCGCCACGTAGACCACCGCTGACCTGATATACGTTACTTGTTGTAAGTGTCTGATAAGGCGGTAAGTAATGCATAGATTGTTCGAAATTCCATGGCGCATCCGGAGTCGGTCGCGAATTTAACAAATCGGCCAACCCGGCAGGCACTGGATGTTGAGCCACACCGGCAGGTGCTTGACCGAATTGCGGCGAATCGGGATCGTCATACAGAGGGTTATAGGGCATTAGTATGTCCCAAATGTTAAAAAATTGCTGTTGGGCACCGATCGCTAGAACTTGGTTCTCCGAATAGCGCAGATCCATATAAAACTCGGTGTTATCAGTCAAACTAACCCTTCCAGATCCAAAAATCGAATATCGCGTTAGGGGCAATTGCAAATAGTTAATGTCTTTATTGAAATAGGTAAGGTTACCATCCGGAGTAATTTTAAAGCCAGAGTCATATCCTATTGGACCCGTATAAGGGTGGGCCGGATCTAACGGATTCTCTTCGTCAAATACGTTGCCGTTTTGATCGATGCGGTAAAGAGCCGCACCCCAACCTGCGGTTGGCATATTACCGGCAATCGGCAAATAGCCGACCAGCTTGGAAGTGCCTAAAGCTTGTACACCGGCAGAAATGGTACCGGGGTCTAACCAACCATCCCTAACAAATTCGCGATCTTTACCTAGGATAATGCCTCGATCTGCATAGCTAAAACCCATCATGACATTGCCGCGACCA
>LJUC01000094.1 GCA_001303695.1 Phycisphaerae bacterium SM23_30 | reverse complement strand
GCCGCCGGATTTAAGCGACCAACAGCTCGCCACACCTTCGCTCCGCCCAGGCGGGACTGACCGAAATTTCGACCCACAACCACCCGGAGTACGCTTGTTTTGGGATTAGTTTAATATGACTTTGGCTACTCGGCGGCCGAGGTTCCGGGCAGTGTCCAAGCCGAACTTGTCGCCGGTGATATCATCGTTTCCTGGGTTCCACAACGTCGCACCGGTGTGACTGGTGGGTTTGCCATCGCCCACGATAATCATCTCCTGACAAAGTAACGCAGCTTGGACAGATTGAATGGTTAATTCCTGGCCGCCATTGCGCACTTGGCCTATCGGTAAAGGCATATAGCGAACCGGACTCCGGTTAAAATATGTTCTTGATAAGCATACCAAGATGGGATATGAAGAGTAAAATTTGGTGGTACAACTGAGCAGGTTGTTCGGTCGGAGAAGAAAATCAGACTCAAAGGGCCGTAACAGTTATAAATTAAAGGAGATAGAACGATGACACAATTCAAGAATATAGCGGTTGCTTTACTCATGGGGCTGCTGCTCCTGGCGGCGACGTCATGCACGCAGATTAAGTCCGGGCCGCCCACCCGGGCGCTAAGCGAGCAGGAGTTAGTCGATATGTTAGTAGGCTCATGTATCCAAGCCACCAGGGGGGCCGGAAGCGAAAGATATATTCAGCGGATAAAACAAGTACTCGCGGAAGATAAAGAAGTCAAGCTCGTCTCCGTGGAGGATTTGCCGGATGACTGGACGGTGGTATCCCCTGTGGGCGTCGGCGGGGGCGGCGCCTGGCAACACGTAAGAGAGCGGACCAGCCAGCAAGAGCTACCTCGCGCTCAAGATACGGATCTCCAAGCGATCCGTCTATTGAGTAAGCATATCGGCAAGGAGTTCAAAGCGGTTCTTCGCGGTGAGCCCGCCGGCGCTACGTCCACCGCCCTAATGGTCGCTGCGGAAATGGACCTCCCGTTGGTGGACGCCTGTCCGTGCGGGCGCTGCGTACCGGAGATCCAGCAGCAGATTCCCTGGGTGGTAGGGATTCCTTCGACCCCGGCAGGGCTTTTTACCCGCTGGGGAGATGAGATCATCATTACAAAAGCCATCGATGATTATCGCGCCGAAGACCTCTCTCGAGCCGTGGCTGTGGCCAGCGGCGGCGGCGTTTCGGTGGCCATGAATCCCATGTCGGGCGCGCAAGTGAAACGGGGTACGATAGCCGGTAACCTTTCAGAAGCTATTCTCCTGGGACAAACTATCAGGCAGGCACGGGAGCAAGGAAGAGATCCTATTAAAGCCCTAATAGAAGTGACCAAAGGCTTTAAGCTTTTTCATGGAGTCGTCATCAAGTCGGACCAGCGAGGAGAGCGGGGCTTTAGCTGGGCGGATGTGGAGCTGCAAGGGATCAGAGAGTACGAAGGCCACACCTATAAGGTATTCGTCAAGAATGAGAACATCGTTTCCTGGCTTGACGACGAGGTGGATGTAATGTCCCCGGATTATATTTACAACCTGGATCCACAAACGGGCCAAGCTATCACCGGGGGCGGACCCGCCCACCCCAGGTGGCGAACCAAGGTTGGCATCGAGGTGCTGGGGCCGCGTCACTTTGGTTTCGACTTTGACTACGTGCCTATCGAAGAACTTCAAAAAAAAGAAAGGAGATATTACGATGATGGGATTTAAAAATATATTGGTTTTATTGATTGCAGCCTTGTCAATCTTGTCAGGGATATCATGCACGCAGATTAAGCTTGGGCCGCCCACGCGGATGCTGAGCGAGCAGGAAGTAGTAGATGCCTTGGTAGGCTCGTCTATCCAAGCCACACGCAATTCCAACAGCGCGCGAATGATTGAAACGGCAAGAGCGCTCCTGAAAGAAGGTAAGAAATTCACACTTATCTCAGTTGAGGATCTTCCGGACGACTGGATGGTGGTGGCTGCAGCAGGAGGCGTAGGTGGGGGCGGCGCCTGGGAGTACGTCCGCGAACGGACCGGGCAGCAGAACCTGCCTACCATCCGGAACACCCGCTTGCAGTCGGCCCAGTTGCTCAGCAGGTATCTCGACAAGAAGTTCGATGCCGTAATTCGCAACGAGGCAGGCCAGGCGATGCTTTCGGCATTTCAGAGTGCGATTGAGCTGGGCGTGCCGGTTGTGGATGCCTGTCTGGCCGGACGGGCCAAGCCCGAGCTGAACCTGCAGGTCTCTTTCATCCATGGTATTTCGGGCACGCCGGCGGCGATGGTAACTCGTTGGGGAGACGAGATTATCATCGGCAAGGCGGTCGATGACTATCGTCTCGAGGACCTGGCGCGGGCTGTAGCTGTAGCCAGCGGTGGGGGATGCTCCATCGCCAGGAACCCGATGACCGGTAGAGAAGTAAAACAAGGGGTAATCCGGGGAGGCGTATCCGAGGCAATCCTGTTAGGTCGCACGGTGCGCGAGGCAAAGGAGCAAGGCGAGGATCCGATTGCGGCGCTGGTAAAGGTGATTAAAGGCTATAAACTTTTCCACGGAATCGTCACCAGGTCAGATGAGCGAGGGGAACGCGGTTTCAGTTGGGTAGATGTGGAGCTGAAAGGGATCAATGAGCATGAAGGTCACACCTACAAGGTATTCGTCAAGAACGAGAACATCATCGCCTGGCTCGATGATCAACCGGATGTTATGCCGCCGGACCTGATCTACAATCTCGATCCGAAGACGGGCGACGCCATTAGAAGCGCGAGCCTCGGGGGTTATCCTTTGGGGACGGAGGTAGTTATCGTTGGACGGGCGGCATCACCTATATGGCGGACTCCGAAGGGAATCGAGCTGTTTGGTCCACGGCATTTCGGGTATAATCTCGACTACGTGCCGATCGAAGAGCTCCAGACAAAAAAATGAAATCCGATCGGATAGAGTAAAGTGATCGGAGAGCGGCTCGGTGGCGTAGCCGAGCAAACTTGCTTGGGAAATGTCGGTTTAGTTAAGTTTAAGTTGTTCAAGTTAAAGGAAATCGTAATGAATATCTATGTGGGAAATTTATCGCGTGAGACAACCGAGGATGATTTGCGCCAGGCTTTTGCTGCCTATGGTCAGGTTGAAACCGTCACTATCATAAAAGACAAGTACACAGGCGAACCAAGAGGATTTGGGTTTGTGGAGATGCCCTCATCCAAGGAGGCACACACCGCCATCACCGAAATGGACGGCAAGGATTTTCAGGGACACATTATTAAAGTTAATGAGGCTCGTCAGAGAACCAACCGTCGAGGTGGCAAGCGGGGGGATTTTGGCGGCAGAGGTCGTGGCGGACGCCACTTTTAACCAGAATGTCATTTAACTATATAATCTCAAACTGGCCGGTTTGTGATTAGTAAAGGAATAAACCATGACACAAGGAAAAGTAGTAAATACCTTGAAAGCGAGCTACACAGGAACCTTGGATGTAAATGTATTTATGTGAAAAATATCGGATTAAGTAGAAGTAGGAGAGCAATCATGGCTACGTATATTATTCTGAGCAGGTTGTCCGCCGAGGCGGTGCGCGATCCCTCTGAGTTTCCCAAGCTGGCGGAGCAGGTATCGGCGAAACTCAAGGAAAACTGCCCGAACGTGGAATGGAAACAAAGTTATGCCACCTTAGGTCGCTTTGATGTGGTGGATATTGTGGAAGCTCCCACTGTGTCGGAGGTGGAGAAGGCTGCCATGATCATTCGCAGTTACGGCCACGCTATCACCCAGACTATGTTGGCAACTCCATGGAAAGATTTCCTTAAGTCACTGCGAGATTAGGCGCCTGAGCATACGCTGGCTCACTATACCTTTGCTAGCAGAGCCTGTTTCATTTCCGGTAGATGCTGGTTGGTGCTTTTGGCCAAAGGCGTAAACTTGCCGATTATCGATCTGCAAATAGGTTTCCACCAATGACACGCCACAATTCAAGATGTGGTATGTCAAATTAGAGGTTTTCCGCCATTGAGTTGTTCATAAGCCATGATATAGCCCGCCACCATATTATCCAGGCTCCATTTTTTTCGAGCCTCTTTCATGATTCTTTTGGTTTGCATTTGCCACTGGCGGGGATTCTCACAAAAGTATCGGTGATTTTTTACTGTTTGATTTAGCCCCCACCACAAACCGCCGGAGTCATAATTCTTGAATAAAACACCATTACCCAGGTCCTGAGGAGCGCCCCAGGCTTTAAGGCTCAGCGGAAAGATTTTATCTCTATATCCACCAGTATCTCGATTGGTGGCGGTAGCCCCATATAAATTGCCCACCACGTCTATTTGCCCAAAAGGTTCATACAGGGAGGCACCAAAGACGTCGGCGGCGGCGGCATATCCCAATATGCTCAGGTCTTCGTTAAAGCGACGGTAGGTGATTTTACCGCCGGATTTGCAGGCAATTCGACCCATGATTTCGGCATGAGTCTGATCGTTGCCGACCGGGTCGCCGACGACGGCAATCTGTACATCGGCGTTTTCAATAACGAATTTCAGGGCGATGTCTTCCAGAAGTTCGATGCCTTTCTGGCTGGGGTCCAGCCGCGAAGGCCAATATAAAAGAATAGCGTCGGCATCAATCTTTAAGCCGGTTTGTTTCTGAAACTTCAGCAGGTTGGCTTTTTTGGCGGCGATGATATCATCATCGAGGCCGAATTTTTTAGCCAGGCCGGGCTTATCGACATCCAGATTTTCTTTTTGATTTTCCGGGTAGATATTCGGAGAAATACCATTGGGTATGACGAGGGCTTGATCGTTAAAATATTTTGCCTTGGTTTCCTGCCTTACGGTGGAGGGGATAATGGGGCGATCCAAAAAGTAATCTTCCACCACTTCCTCTAAAAAGGTTTGACCGACATAACTTATTTTGTCAGCGTTTTTTATGGCGGTGGCTTGAGAGTCGACGCACTCGAGGTTATGTTCGGTGGTAATATACAAGTTGTTCCAGAGGCGTTCCAGGTTGATACCGGTCAGTATATTCAGAGGGATCAGGGCGGTATGGGTATTATGGACGGTATGGAGGATGGGAACGCCTCTTAATTTTGCATACGCCGCGACGGTTCCACCGGCCATCCAGTCATGGGTATGCAAGATGGCGCGGCCTTGATATTTACTGCGGATATTTTTGAGATAGCTGTTGATAATTTGCCTTTGAAATTCCGCCGCGGTAACCACAGGTTTTCCGTCATAAGCGGTGCGGTAGTTTTCATAGAGGGAAGAACTTACCAGATGGATATACTCCGGGTCAAGTTTATGCCGACTCTGGATCCACTGCTCATCCGTTATATTAGCTTCTTCACGGTATCGGCGGCGGAGGTTGAGGGTGATGAAGTGGGTGGGAATTTTCCTTTCCACCAGTCCCTTACAGAGAGCGGATATCACATCGCCCAAGCCGCCGCTTTTTCCCAGCACATATTGGGCGAATTGCCCCATTCCCTCGGTAGGCAGCCGGGCGGTTTCCGGAGATATGATAATTACCGGGGTCTGTTCGGTTTTTTTCAGGACGTTAAAATTTTTGATAGCCGTTTCCAGATAGTCAATATTTCGGGTCAGCAAATAGGTGGAGGTAGCCAGAGAGCCATAGGGGCTGAAATAATCGTGAACAGTGCGGTCGGCGCCTTTGCCTTCATGAAGGTAATACAGGTGGTCGGATGTGGTTAAATAGCGCCATCGATTAAGTAAGTGACCGCCGGCTTTCCGGGCCGATTCTTCGAGTTTTTCGATGTCCTGAAAGAGTTTGTACTGGATAGAGCTGCCCAGCCAGCCGTAGGTGTTTCTTTCCAGGTCCGCCCAGGAGGAAGTGGCCAACGGATGAATATCCACTATCGGACAGGGGGCGTCCTTGAAGCGTTCGGCGATTTCGGCGGGATTGGCCATGACGATGCTGGGATGATCCGTCAAGACCTGGGCCAAGCCACGCCAAAAGTCAAAAATGCCGGTATCGGCCCAAAGGTGCTCGCCGATATGCTCAAAGTCATAGCCCAACAAAACCGCTTCTCCGTCAATCCGGGCGATAAATTCGGCGTATTGCTCGGCGGTTAGACCTTGATGTTTAAATCTGAAGGCGACGTCGTCGCTCAGATGTCGGTTTCGGGGAATAACGATCAGATCACGGGGTCGGCCTCTTCTGCCTTTGGCCCGAAAAACAGCATTAGGAGAGACTGCTTTGCCGTTTCTGGGGGTGAACATGTCATCGCGCTGTTCGCACAGGATGGCCTTAAATCCCATATCGGCGACAATATTGGCCAGGTCATTATTATACATCAATTCGGTATTTCTGAAGGAACGGGGTATAATGCCAAAAATATCTTTCAATTTTTGCCGATGCAAAGACGCCTGGTCTTTGAATTCCTGTTTTTGGGGATCATGAAACAAAGAGGTCAGGGAATGGTAATAGGTCTCTTCCAGATATTCGACCTGATGGTTAGGGCGGCCGGCGTCCAGCAGTTCCTGTAATGCCTGAATGACCTGCGGTTGGTACCACTGGGCCTGCTCCAGAAAGGTACCCGACATACTGAAGGTGATCTTAAAGGAAGGGTTTTGCTTTATCAATTCCGTAAACATGCGGGTGGCGGGCAGGTAGTTTTTCTCGGTGACTTTTTTAAATATTTCTTCGTTTTTTTCCTCCCAGAGAAATTTTTCCACTTCCGGATGGAGGCGCAGAGGCTGATGCAATTCAAAATAAAAGGTTACTAAAGGCATGAATAACACTCCTCGCAACGAGCATTTAATGTTTTTTGTATAGTCTTTTTTTATTCCAGGCCGAAGATGACGGACAGAATGTGGTTTAGCCGGCGCTCCAGGACCTCATAGGAATAATATTTTCGGCCCAGTTCAAAATTTTGCTCCACCATGTTTTGTCGATATTCAGCGTCTTCTAGAATTTTCCGAACTTCATCGACCACGGCTCGAGTAACATAACCGTTCATTTCCACTACATTAAAACCTTTGGGTTCAATGTCGCGAATGTAAATAGAATAGCGATTCACTAGTAAAGGTTTACGAAAATATACTGCTTCCAGAAAGGCATTGCCGAAGCCTTCATACAAACTCGGGTAGGTTATCAGGTCGGCGTGCAGATAAGCATCCCATAAGGTGTAATGTTTACCCAATTCCTTGTCTTCCGAGCGCATAGAGGATACCTGCCGTGAGACAATGCGCATATCCACGCCCACGCCGGCGGCATAATCAGTGAGAAATTCCTGGTACTCCAGGCCTTCATCACCGGCGTCGTGGGAAATGACAAGTTTGCATTTGGGATTCTTTAGGCGCCGCATCAGTTCAATAGCGTGCTCGATGCCTTTGCGCGAAACGATGCGGGTAGGCTGCAGGATCAGCACATCATCATCGGCCAATCCGATGTCTTTACGAAAGGAAGCGGAAAAGTCATCCACCGTCGGGGGCACAAGATCAAAATCCAGTACATTGGGAATCACCAATGAAGTTATGCCGGTCCGATGGGCTAATTGCTCGCGGGCGGAGGTATTAATCACCACGTGCTGGATATTCTGCAACTTTGGCGGAAACGCCATATGCAGATAATCAGGTACGGCGGTAATGGCGAATCGATCCCGTTCCCAGTGAAAATCATGGTGGTGGGCGATCGTGGGCAGGCGGCTTTCGACTATCACTTCCGTTAATGCCAAGCCCAAAGGCAGGTGCATAGGGATGGTCAGGCAATTTTGGGCCACCAATATTTCAACGCCGAATTTATCTATAAATTCATAGATATTATCCTTTATTTTCTCCTTTAATTCATATATGCGCTGGGTGCATTCACGACTGCGATCGCGGCGACCGAAAATCTGCGCATTAATCCGGCGATTTTCTTCATCTTCGAAAAAAACCTGTGGAACCAGCATGCTCCGAGAAGGATCGGTATCCAGCTTGCCGGCGAACCAGTAACTTTCATGGCCGCTGCAAGAAAGCACATGGGCCCATTTTTTCGCCTCCAGAGACACGCCGTCGGTTCCGGCAAAACGGGTGGAGATAAATCCGAAATGTCTTCCCGATGAATTTTGTTTGTTATTCATCTTGTGATTTCCTATTCTCAGAACTTATGAAAAATATGCTTTTAACACGTATTGCTGCATCATGCGTTGAGTATTAAAGAAGGAGCCGTTCAGGGCGATGGCATGAAGCATAATATTAAGAAAGCGGTCTCGCTGATTATAGAACTTGGGAATAACCACTTCTTCCAGTTTTTGATACAGGGCCTGAGCGTCGCGGGCGTCGTGGCGTTCCTGGCCTTCCTCAAGCTGATCATCGCCTATGGCCCAGCCGGTAACGTTTTCAATGCACCCTTCGATCCACCAGCCGTCCAGGATGCTTAAAGAAGGCACGCCGTTAAGGGCGGCTTTCATGCCGCTGGTGCCGGAGGCCTCCAGGGGGGGCTTGGGCGTATTGAGCCAAACGTCCACCCCGGCGGCAATCAGTCGAGCTAAAGCCATGTCGTAATTAGAAATATATATCACCTTTACTTGCGGTTTAAGCTGTTGTTGGGCCTGGAAGATCCTTTGAATCAGTTCTTTGCCGCCTTGATCTTTAGGATGGGCCTTACCGGAATAGACGACCTGTATGGCACCGGCTTTCTTAGAAATGCTTTTCAATCTTTCAAGATCATGAAATAGAAGATCCGCCCGTTTGTAACCGGCCGCTCGCCGGGCAAAACCTAGAGTAAAAATATCGAAATCCATGCCGGTATTATACCGGCGGTTAACAAATTCGATCAGCTTCATTTTGGCCTGAAGGTGCGCCTGCCAAATTTGCTCGGCGGGAATATTTAAAGCGTAACGCAGGCTGAAGTTGTCTTCCCGCCATCCGGGAAAGTAATGATCGTAAAGATCACGGAAAGGTTTCGAGACCCAAGTGCCTACGTGCACCCCGTTGGTGATCGCATCAATTACATAAGGAGCAAACATGTGTCTCGATATTTCACCGTGCTTTTTCGCCACCCCATTGATATAATGGCTCAGGTTAAGCGCCACGTAGGTCATATTTAATTGACCGCCACAGCAAAACACCTCCGGCATGTTCCACGCCGCATGGTTCCCCAGAGCACGACGGACCATATCCATGGGAAATTTATCATGTCCGGACTCTACCGGTGTATGGGTCGTGAAAACACATTGCTTGCGAACCGCATCCAGAACCTTAGGGGTGATGGAATCGACCTTGTATTCCTCCATTTTTTGATCGATGAGCGCCAAAGTCAAAAGACCAGCATGCCCTTCGTTCAGATGGAATCGGTCAATATTTTGGTATCCCAGCGCCTGCAGTATGCGGATCCCACCCATACCAAGGACGATTTCTTGCTGCAACCGGTAATATTGATCACCGCCATATAGATAATGTGACAGCGTTCGATCTTGTTCCGCATTATCAGACAGATCCGTGTCTAAAAAATAAACCGGAACCGTGTAACCGCTTATTCCTTTTACTTCATAGCGCCAGGCTTGAATCCATATCTTTCGATCTTCGATTTGAACCGAGGTCTTTTGAGACTCGGCCCGCATGAAGTCATCCACACTCCACTTGACCGGTTCTTCCGTTTGCCAGCCGCTGGGGTCTAATTGCTGAAAAAAATACCCTTTGCGGTGCAACAGAGTCACCGCCACCATGGGTACTTTCATATCGGCAGCCGAGCGAATGGTGTCGCCGGCCAATACTCCCAAGCCGCCACTATAGGTTGGCAGGGCGGCCTCCAAACCGATTTCCATCGTAAAATATGCGATTTTTCTTTCTGTATCCATATTAATATTTTCCTGAATAGCGCATGATAAATCCATCTTCTATAAATTGAGCAGCGCTTTGAGAAAATTCATACCTGCGCCTTTTTTCTTCACGGCAAGAACGGGAATGGCATAATGTACCGCCGTATGATCAAGAGGGATTAAATTTATTAATACCAAAAGACGTCTATATTTACACATAGCACTCTATACCCCAAAGCACTTTGAATAACTCTCTATTAGCAAATTTTACTGCAAGAACATTATATAATTGTACTCCGATACGGATTATAAATAAAGAATTTTTATTCCACATAAATTTCTGGCCCATAAGATAAAATATTTTTTTAAAATAATAAAAAGATATACTTTTAATGCATTTTATGCTCAAGAGCATCAAGGAATTTTTTAATTTGTTCCGATGTACCCATGAACACCAAAATATCGCCTGTTGCCAGTTGTGTTTGCAGGGGGGGGATTAGAGATAATACGAGTATCCCTAATAATTGCCAACGGGGTAATATTAAATGTGTTAAAAAAATCAATGTCATCAAGCGACTTGTCTTTCACATAGGAATTATCTTTGATTCGGACCGAATGGATTGCCACCGGGGGAAGATTTAATTGCAACTTGGAGAGGTCATCCTGGGGCTGGACCAATTTGCGGAACATCATATAATTTTCGGCTCGCACTTCCCCGGTAAATTTTTCGATCGTTTCCCTGGGAATAATATACCGGGATAAAATTTTGGTGAAAATTTCTACCGAGGTTTAAAATTCCTCTGGAACGACTTCGTTAGCTCCTAATTCATATAAAAGCTCGGTTTCTTTGAGGAATCTGGTGAGTGTGATAATGAATATATTCGGATTCATGTCTCAAATCAATGATAATATTCGGCGGGTGGCCGGCGGATCACTTATAACTGTTACAATAATTCTGGCTTTTGTAATTCTGGCCTAATCAAGTATCTCCGTATATGCGGCGCCACCAAAGTAAAGAGGCTCGTTTTTAGCTTTTTCCTGCCGGACAGGGATCGGATTGCTTTCTATGATTACATAGGGGATATACTTTCCTGAAAAGAAATTACATAATTTGAGCCCTGTACCATACTAATTTGTTCAGATTTAATTCGTTGCTCCTGATCATCATAATGAAGCATTTGCATAACTATAAATCATCACGTTCATATAATATTTTCCTGCTTGTTTCGAAAAAAAGACATATACCTCTTAAAATTTACACTTTGAAATACCTCGCTTAACAACTTTTTTGCCTGCTCATGAAAAATCAGATTCGATAGCTATTGAAATATTTATTCCATATCATGAAATTTCTTTCACGTCTTCCAGTTTAGTATCAATAGGAATGGGGAATTTCACCGATCGTACGTGAATATCCCGTTGGGGAAAGGCGATTTCAATGCCTGCTCTGCGGAATTCCCGATCGATAGCCGTATGCAATTCGCTTATCGTCGTTAATCGATCATCCAGATTGGGCAGAAAACACCGCAACGTCAGGTCAAGGGAACTTTCCCCAAAGCCCTCAAATGTTACGAGGGGTTCGGGATCGTCTAAAATTAAAGAATTTTCCTTGGCGACACGTAATAAGGTTTTTAAGGCCAATTCAACGTTGGAGCCATAAGCTATCCCCACTTTTATTACTATCCGATTGACTTTATCTGATAAGGTCCAGTTCAAAAGACGCCCGGTGATAAAGTCCTTGTTGGGAACCAGATACTCCTTGCGGTCCCAATCTCTGACCGTCGTGGCCCGGATACTGATTTTGGTTACCTTTCCGGTAACATTGTCCACCGTGACAATATCACCCACTCTAATGGGTTGATCAAAAAGAATAAGCAAACCGGAAACAAAGTTGGCGAATATTTCCTGTAACCCAAAACCCAAACCCACTGACAAAGCCGCCACCAGCCACTGCACTTTGGACCACCCTATTCCAATTTGCCCAAAGGCCATCACGATCCCCACCACCACAATGACGTATCGGGTAAGAGTAATTATGGCAAAGCGGGCCCCCTGATCCAACGGCAGCCTTTCCAGAACCGCCATTTCCAAAAGACCCAGGATATTTCGCGCTGCCACAAAGGTAATAAGAATAATAAGTAATGCTAAAATCAGATTGGCCAAAGTAATCGATATGATTTGATCGCTAATCGTGGTTTCCCAAAGGGCGATTCGTTTCAAAATGCCCAAAGCGGGAAATACATCGCTCCAAATATACCAAAATCCAATAATTGAAATAAAAACGGCAAAGGTGTTAATCAGGCGTTTGGCCTGCAGGTCCAATCGCTGTAGTTCTTCTTCCGGGGAGGATGAAGCTTCAGCGGCGGTTAAATTATCGTTTGAGGTAGAATTCGGTTTACCTTGTTCTTGGCGAGCAGCAAGACTTAATATGCTTTTTCGGTAAATCAGTCGCGCCTGAATAACGTGCAAAATTCTTCCCAACATGGCGGTTATGAGAAGTACCGCCAATATTAAAAACATTGATGCTTCCAGGCAGCCGGTTAAATGTCGAGCGGCATATTGGTATCCCATAACCGCTAATAACGCCAAAGCTAAGGGCGAACCGACGCTCAGGAAATACCAAAATATCCGCAGCCGGTCTAACCAGCCTCCCCGTCTGGCAAGAATAATATTATTCATGAACGGCCCGGAAGGCCGAATTACCAGGGCCAAAAAAACGGATAAAATGATCAAGGCGGCGATTAATACCAAACGGCTTAAAGACTCTATAAAGGCTATTTCGGATTGTTGCGCAAAAACTTCAACCACAAAAACCAGCGGCAGGACACACATCATAAACCAGATCAAACTTTTTCGGAAATATTTACATGAAGGTTTAGGCATGCCAAAATGGGCGTCAGCGAGACCTTTGGGAAGGAAAATAATACGGAGTAATTCCAAAACCACATAAACCACTCCTGTAACACGTAATCCAGCAGCCGCGGCAATAACAAATTCCGATTCCTGGAACGTCAAAGCGAGGTGCCAACCCAGGAAAAATAAAAGCAACGGAACCGGAGCAGCCAGCAACAGGCTCAGCAAAAAGGTCTTGATGGTATGGGATATTTTATCCGAATACCGGCCCTGAACGAGGGTCGAAATGTCGGAAATTTGTTTTCGCAGGCGGCGCCGATAAGTTAGTAAAAATCCGAAAATCAATACGAACAGCATGTATAGGGAGGGTTTGGTCTTTATATCGCGCCCATATTGCCGTATCAATAAGCGCCAGTTTTGTGGATTCAATAACCAGAATAGAGCTTCCTTTGACTGGTTTAAGGTGGTGAGGCTGACGGGAGTAGAACTTTTAATCCAGAGGATATTTTCGTCGATGTAGTCATAATAATCGGCAGCAACAGCGACCAGTTTTCGTTCGTTAAAATCCAATTCCGCTAGGTTAACCAAATAATCATCATAATCTCCAATAAGGGCTTCAAGAAATTGTCGTTTGTTATTTAAAAGTTTTCTAATTTCATCTTCAATGTCCTGCCTTTGAAAGGAATCGATCGGCTCTTCGATTTTTAGGAGCAATTCTTTTGCGGTTTTTTCCATATCTAGTTTGGCCAGTTGCTCACCATATTTAAGCCACTCGTAACGCGCCGAAGCCGTCTCCGACTGCCTTTCTTTAAAGGCTCTTTTGTGTATGCGAATATCCGGCAGTTCATTACGCTTGTTTAACAGGATAACTCCAACAACATTAGTTAATCCGGCGGCGTCGATTTTATTTTTAATACTGTTGAAATCATCCTCTAAATTTTTCGCCTGGTTCTGAATTTGCTTGAGATATTGGGCTTGTTGGGCTATTCTAGCCACTAATCCTTTCGGACCGGTGCGTAATTCGGCAAGTTGGGCGTTTTCGTCGGCCAGTTCTCTAATGGCCGGGTGCGCCTGGGCGGCGATCCTGCGGGCCTGACGGGCTTGTTCGGCGGCACGATCGGCCTCTTGTTTACGCTTTTGATCCAAAATTCCCTGCCATTGTTTTACCAATGCCTCATAATAAGCCACTTGACGAGCTGCCAAATCCCGACGGGCAGCTAATAAATCACCCCGAACGTCATAGCTGAGAATTTCTTCGGTGTTCGATTCGAACTTCTTTTGCCAAGCTTTTTCGGTCAGCAATAATAAAGTGCGCCTTGCTTGAAGCAATTCCGGCGCGGCTTGTTCTTCCGGCTTGGCGTTGAGTTGCCTTTTGATCTCCTGCAACTGCTCATTGGCCTGGGCCGTTTCTTTAGATATTTCCGTGCGGCGCTCTGTGCGGCGCTTGGCATCGTTTTCCCGTTCCGACATATCTTTTTTAGCTTTCTCCAACGCAACCTGCATTTGCGTATATTGCTGTTCCACTTGCGTCAAAGACCAGTCCTCATAAGGTTCCTGAGTTTTTACCTCGGAAGGAATCCCCTGGATTTGTTCTTTAATGGTTATTAGGCGCTCGGGGGCGCTGATCCTGAGATTTCTAAATTCGTCGATTAACGTCTGATTCTTGTTGGTATTGTTCAATTGCACCCGCGCCTGTTCATAAATTCCAATTAAAACATTCAACTGTTTTATTTGTTCGGGGTCCTGTTGCTTTTCTTGGGCATCCTTCAGCTGCTTAATCTTGGTGTCCAGTTCTTCTAAAGTTGGCAATTGGTCCATCGGACCGGTTATAACTTGATTTTCTTTTTGCTCGGTTTGTTGGGCGAAAATCAAATTACTAAACGAAAGGCATAAAAAGAATATCACAAAAATGTAAATATATAATCTGTGTGGTTTTGCCGCAATATATTTCAAGAAAATGTTCACATCCTTCTCCAAAGTTGGGTATATGATGAAATTTTAATTTAATTTCACTAATTACTTATGTACCATGCTCCAATATATTCCTAGTAGTCTGTAACAGCTAAAATACAGGGTAGAGTTTTCTGAGTTTTGTTCGCGCATCAGCAGTGGTAAACTGCCAATCAACGGCGGCATTGGCTTGATTGCG
>LJUC01000293.1 GCA_001303695.1 Phycisphaerae bacterium SM23_30 | reverse complement strand
CTTTCGTAGTTTGTTTTTGGAAACATATTACAAGGAACAGACTTTTTTGGGAATTTAAACTCGATCATTTTTGTAAAATACTTTTCCGCAACAGAAACTAGTTAACAATATTATTCGGAATTTGGAGTCTCTATGCCTACGTGCTAAAGAAAATCCTTTTACACTCCACGATCTTTGCCGGTCCTGTATTACCAACTGGGCCCAGAAACTGCCTATTCAAACCGTCAAGAAACTGGCAGGCCATTCAAGCATCGAAACTACCCAGAAGTATTACCTCGCGGTTCGTAAGGACGATCTGAACATGGCAAGGAAGATTCAATCCCAATTTATGACCTCATTGACGAACTATTGACGAACTTTGGCCTAAAATGTCCAATTTTAGCTTGGCCACGGAATGACAGATGAGCGTAACTTATTATAAGAAAAGAATTTACAAAACTGGGCCCGGGGGGATTCGAACCCACGACCAATGGATTATGAGTCCACTGCTCTACCGCTGAGCTACAGGCCCGTAAAGCTTTATCAGACTCAAACTTATAGACGTTTTCGAGAGTCGTGTAAAGCTCGAAATTGGCCAACGTTAAGCGAAACGTTAAATCAGGTCGTTGTCGGTCTTTACCAATAGAAGAACGACACCATCTTTATTTACCCCTTAAATTTTCTTATCGTATGAATACGATTAGCCATCATATTATACTTTTTATCAGGGGATTTTAATTCTTATTTTTCCCGAAAAGGCTTGTTTTGGCGATAAAGTTGAAGCTGGCGGGCGGCAGCGGCGGCTGATTCGGTTTGTTCCGAACGCCGAAACATATCGATAGCTTTTTGGGCTGTTTCTTTCGCTTCGGAGAAACGACCGGCTTCGGCAAAAGCGGCGGCCAAAGTGACCAGTCCCTGCGGATTTTGGTAATGGGTAAGTTCGCAGGCGCGCTTTGCCAGGTTCACTGCCCGGGCGCCGTCGCGGTATTCAGCTTTTTCACAGGTCGCCAATATCCAACTTAAATTGTTAAGAGTTTCGAAACTATGGGGATGTAAACGATTTGATTGCTGGTAGTGCTGGATGGCACCGGCGTAGTCTTTTTTAAAATGCAGGGCGAGGGCCAAGTTATAATGGGCGTTGGCATGGCGGGGGTTGATACTCAGACATTTGCGAAACTGCTCGATACCCTGATCGAGATAACCATTTTTGCATAAATAACCTCCGTAATTATTATGCAAGGTATAATTATTTTCGGTCACGGATAGGGAGTGTTCAAACAGGGCGGCACTATTGCGCCAATGGCTTACCTGCGATCTGGTGCCGAGGACAAGTCCTATCAGGCATATGCCGGCCGTAATAGTCAAGATCACCTGGCGGGAGCGTATTTTTCGGGAAAATTCAGCCGCGGCCCAGGCGGCCATGATAAAAATCCCAATGGAAGGCAGGTAAGTATAGCGGTCCGCCATTGCTTGAACTCCCACCTGGACCAGACCGATAACCGGAATCAGGGTTCCTAGATACCACAGCCAGCCTACGAGAAGATAACGACGCCGCCGAGTGAGATAAATTACACCTGCGGTTATTAAGGCCAGCATTAAAAAACAGGCTATTAGATGCCGCAGGGGTAAATTATCAACGGGATAGGGGTATAAAATCGCCAACCGGTTCGGATAAACCATCTTCACGAGGTAGCCAACATAGCTGAGCGAGGCGTTGGCCATTCGGGCGCCTGGAGGAAATGTATCCCAGGGTTTGACGGCGCCGGAATATAGCTGAACCACGTAAGTAATCACGCAGGAAATCGCTGCCAGCGCCAGAAGCGGAATTTTTTCCAAAATCACCAAGCCGAGAGGCGTTTTCCGGCGGCGGCGCGAGGCGTTTTAGGGGCCAATAGTCCAAAAGCAGCAGCACCAGGGGTAAAGTCACCAACATGGGTTTGGCCAACAGGCCCAAACCCAAAATTACGAACACGAGCATATACCTGATGATATTTGGTGATCGGGCATACTTCAGATAGGCGATTATAGTCAACATCCAGAAAAAGCCGCTCAGGACGTCCTTGCGTTCGGCGATCCAGGCCACCGACTCGACGTGCAGGGGGTGCACCGCAAATAGAGCCGCCACCAGACCACTAGGCCAGAGATCTCCCGTCATTCTCTGTAAAACCCAAAATAACAGCAAAGTGTTGATAATATGAAGAAGCAAGCTGGACAGATGATGCCGGCCGGCATTCAAACCGAACAGTTGACAATCAAGCATATGGCTCAGCCAGGTCAGGGGGTGGTAATTGCTGGCATAGGTGAAACTCGTGAAAGCCCAGATCAGACTATAGCGGGTTAGCCCGGCTTTTACCCGGGGATTTTCCGTCACATATCTGTTGTCGTCGAGGTCGATGAAATCATTATACCGGACGGATTCATAGACTATTAAGGGGGCGAGAACCAGAAGGATATACATGAAAATGTTATACAGTCTGATACGTTTTTGCCTCATTAGCAATTCCATAAAACGCTTCAGCATAACCTTAGTAACTACACCAAATAGATACCTTGAGCAAGAAATTTTATATTGACGTAGAGGGCTTTTCCGGGGACAGCCGGCATAGGTAAACCTCGATTATAACTTATCCCGGTAAGGTTTTTGTTGTTGGTATAGCTGCAGTTGCTGAGCGGCCTGGGCGGCTGATTCCGCCCGTCCGAAGGCCTGATATAAGTCGATAGCTTTTTGCGCAGCCTCTATCGCTTCCGGGAAACGGTCCGCTTCGGCATAGGCGGCCGCCAAGGTGCCCAACATTTCCGGTATCTGGTAATCTGTAAGTGCGCAGGCCTGCTGAGCCAGGCGGACCGCTTCGGGGCCATCGCGAAGATGAGCATCTTTGTGAGTAGCCAATATCCAGCTTAGATCGTTGAGCGTATCGGAGCGGTCCGGATTTATTTTAAGCGCCTTTTGAAAGTGTTTAATTGCGCCGGCGGCGTCGCCGGTCATTAACAAAGCCCGGCCCCTTTTATAATGGGCATGATCGTTTTGGGGATTTAACCGGATTAACTGGGCAAAACGGATGGCAGCATTGGCGAGGTCGCCTTGTTGCATCAATAAGGTACCCAATTTATCGAGGGCCCTGGCATAATCGGGATTGATCTTGACGGCCTCGGATAAGTGGAAGATGGCCTGTTGGTTGTCATTCCGTTCGGCAAGAGCTTGCCCTAAATTAAAATGGGCCCGGGGATGGCGAGAATTAAGGCGCAGGCATTCATTCAATTGCTCGATACCCTGATTGAGCCGACCTATTTTACACAAATAACTTCCATAATCATTATGGATATTATAATTATTTTCCGTCACCGCCAGGCAGTGCTCAAAGAGCGTGATGCTGTTTTGCCAGCGGCTTACCTGAAGCCGAGCGCCGATGAGCAAGGTCATCAGCCAAACACTTGCTATTATGATCACGCCCCCTTGGCGATAGCGTTGGGGGCCTGCCAGTTCGGCAGCGCCCCAGGCGGCCATAATAAAAATTCCGATGGAGGGCAGATAAGTATAACGATCCGCCATCGCCTGAACCCCCACCTGAACCAGACCGATAACCGGAATCAAGGTTCCCAGATACCACAGCCAGCCTACCAGAAGATAACGCCGCCGCCGAGCGAGATAAATTACCGCCGCAGTTATCAGCGCCAATATTAATAAACAGACCATCGGCCGCCAGGATAGCAGGCTTTTCTGAGGGTGAGGATATAAAACCGCCAGGCGACTCGGATAAATCATCTTAACGATATAGCTGACATAGCTGACCAGCGCATTAGCCAGGCGAACACTTAAAGGCAATATCTCCCATGATTTCACAGCGCCGGATTTTTGCTGAACAATGTAGGTAATCGCGCAGGAAGCCGCCGCCAGAATAAAAAGCGGTACCTTTTCCCATATCAACAGACTAATGGGTGAATTTCGCCGGTCCTTCCGCCATCCACGTTTGAAGTTTCGGGATAATTTCAAACGAGGTGATATTTTTTTTGTGTTTGGCGACAGCGATGAAAGGCGTTTTAGCGGCCAATAATCCAAAAGCAGCAGCACCAGGGGTAAAGTCACCAGCATGGGTTTGGCCAACAGGCCCAAGCCAAAAAGTACAATCACCAGCAGAATCCTTATGACGCTCGGCCGGTCGGCATAGTGCAGATAGGCGGCTATGGTTAACATCCAGAAAAAACCGCTTAAGATATCCTTGCGTTCAGCGATCCAGGCCACCGACTCGACGTGCAGGGGATGCACCGCAAACAGACCCGCCGCCAGACCGCTGGGCCAAAGAACCCCCGTCATCCTCTGTAAGACCAAAAATAACAGCAAAGTGTTGATAATATGAAAAAGCAAACTGGACAGATGGTGTCGGCCGGCATTCAAGCCAAACAGTTCACAATCCAGAATATGGCTCAGCCAGGTCAGTGGATGCCAGTTGGAGGCATGTTCAGCCGTTTTAGACGCCTCCAAAGGCAATTCAAAAGCCCATTTGACGGATTCCCACGTCAAACCTGAAGTGACCCGAGGATTGGCGGTCACGTAATAATTATCGTCAAAATCGACAAAGTCGTTTTGGCGGACCTGTTCGAAAGATATTAACGTAATCAGGACCAGAACCGAGCATATTGAAAAAATATGTTTTTTATTTTTATTAATATTCACGGTTATGATCATCCTCGAACCAGGCCCTGCCTGTGGCGGCAAGAGTTTAATGTCGTTATCCTATCGGGGCAACGTCTCTTTGTTAATACCTTGCTCATTGTCTATCCCGGTAGGGTTGATGGGCTTGATATAATCGTTGCTGGCTGGCGACGGATTCAGCCTGTTTATTCTGTCCCGCAGCCCGATAGAGATCAATGGCTTTTTGAGCCGTCTCCACTGCCTCGGGGAAACGGCCCACTTCGGCATAAGCGGCGGCCAGAGTGCTTAACGTGACCGGATTTTGGTAATAGGTCAGTTCGCAGGCCTTTTGGGCCCGGCGCAACGCCTCGGGTCCGTTACGAAATTGCGGATTTTCATGGGTGGCCAATATCCAGCTTAAGAAATTGAGAACTTCATAACTGTCCTCATATATGTTTAACGATATTCGATAGTGCTTTATGGCGCCGGCGACGTCGCCGGTTAGATATAGGGCCCGGCCCAGGTTATAATGGGCATTTTCATTTTTAGAGTTTATCCGGATTGCCTCTCTAAAATGTTCGATGGCCCGGGGCAAATCGTCTTTTTGGGCCAGCATGATACCTAAATTATTATGTGATTTATGGTATTTGGAGTTAATTTTTATAGATTCGGAAAAATGGAAAATGGCTTTTTCGATTTGACCCTGCCCGGCCCAAAGACGCCCCAGATTGTAGTGGATTAAGTAATTGTTCTCGGTCACGGCCAGGGT
>LJUC01000292.1 GCA_001303695.1 Phycisphaerae bacterium SM23_30 | reverse complement strand
CGGCGCCGCCCGAGAGGTACGGAGCTTATGGGAGGGGATAAAAGGAGTTTTATTTGCCGGCGAGGATGGTTATAAATAAGGTTTTGCCGGATTGAGGAGAGACATGAAGACGTACTTAGACTGCATCGGGTGTTTTCTGGACCAGGCCTTGAAGTCAGCCCGTTTGGTGAGCGATGACGAAGGGATGCACGAGCGGGTCTTACGCGAGATTCTGCGGGCGGCGGTCAAGATGGACCTAACGCAGCCGCCGGCGGTGATGGGCCGGTTTATCCATCAGACGGTGCGGCGTTTTTCGGGTCATGAGGATCCTTATCGGTCGATCAAGGATCATTTCAACAGATTAGCTTTGGGATATTATCCCCGGCTGAAAAAGGACATAGAGGCATCCGGGGACCCGCTGGCGAGGGCGGTTCGATTAGCGATTGCCGGCAATATTATTGATTTTGCGGTGCGCAGCAGGTTAGACGACGCGAAGTTAGATCAGGCCATCGAGGAGTCACTGCGGGCGGACATGTCAGGGGCGGTCCTGGAGGATTTTCGCGGGGCGGTGAGGGGTGCCGAGCGGATTTTGTATCTGGGAGACAACGCCGGGGAGATTGTATTTGATCGGTTACTGCTGGAGCAGCTGCCGAGGGAAAAAGTGACCTTTGTGGTTCGGGGGGGTCCGGTGATCAACGACGCCACGCGGGCGGATGCCGAGACAGCGGGGATCACCGATCTGGTGGAGGTAATCGACAACGGTTCGGACGTGGCGGGGACCATGCTCGAGATGTGTTCGGAGGAATTTCGCTGCCGTTTTGAAGAGGCGGACCTGATTGCGGCCAAGGGTCAGGGCAATTACGAGACTCTCAACCAGGTTAATAAAGATATCTTTTTTTTGCTCAAGGTTAAGTGCCCGGTCATTGCCCGGGACATAGGCTGTGAGGTGGGTCGTTTGGTGCTGCAAAGAAACAACAGTTTTCCAGGAGAATAGCCATGCCCATATATGAATACCGATGCCAAAAATGCGGACACGTTACGAGTTTTCTGGAGAAGGCCTCCACGAAGAAAAGGCACACCTGTGAGAGATGCAAATCCGAGGCGTTGGAGAAGATATTTTCGACATTTTCCGCCAGTTCGGGCAAGTCATCTTCGGGAGGTTCAAGCTGTCCGACGGGGACCTGTCCGCTGACTTAACAAAGAAGGGAAGCGATTCAACAGGAGATATTCATGGTTCAGGAACAAACCAGCGAGAGGGGCGGGGTCGGTTCGAGTTCGTCGGAGCGGTCGATGACGAATAGACGGGGGGAAGAGGCGCAGGAGCGGCAGCAATTGAGCGCCAGGCTCAGCCAAATAAGATACAAGATACTGGTATTGTCGGGCAAAGGGGGGGTGGGCAAGAGCACGGTGGCGGTTAATCTGGCGTTGGCGCTGGGTCGGGCGGGCCATCGGGTGGGGCTGCTGGACGTGGATATTCATGGACCCAGTATCCCCAAACTTCTGGGGTTGGAAGGGAAGCCGGTGGGGATGGAGGAGGAGGCGATAGCGCCGGTATCTTTCGGCGAGCATTTGAAGGTGATGTCGATCGGTTTTTTGCTGCGGCAGCGGGATGACGCGTTGATCTGGCGGGGACCGATGAAAATGGGGGTGATCAAGCAGTTTCTAAAGGACGTGGCGTGGGGGCAGCTGGATTATCTGGTGATCGATCTGCCGCCGGGGACGGGAGATGAGCCGTTGTCGGTTTGTCAACTGATTGAAGATGCCGACGGGGCGGTGATCGTCACCACGCCGCAGGAGCTGGCGGTGATCGACGTAAGGAAGTGCATTTCATTCTGCCGCCAATTGAATTTGCGGGTATTGGGGGTGATAGAGAACATGAGCGGCTTTGTCTGTCCGCATTGCGGGGAGGCAACGGAGATATTCAAGAGGGGTGGGGGTGAACGAATGGCCCGGGAATTAGCGGTGCCGTTTTTGGGATGCATCCCCATTGATCCGCAGATAACGGCGGCGTGCGACGAGGGCAAGCCGTTCGTAGATTACTTTGCCGGGTCCGAGAGCGCCGGGGCCTTCGAGAGGGCGCTGGGGCCGATTCTGCGGTTAGAAGAAAGGGATTTGTCGGCTCAGCCCCAAACGACCAGTATAACAGAGGTTTCAAAAAGCAAGGAGCATAAGACTATGCGTATCGCCATTCCAACCGCAGGAGGTAAACTCACGGCACATTTCGGTCATTGTGAGCAGTTTGCCCTGATTGAGGTGGATACCGAGAAGAAAGAAATTCTGCAAAAGGAAGTGCTGGATTCCCCGCCGCATCAGCCGGGTCTTTTGCCGAGTTGGCTGGCGGAGCGTGGCGCCAATGTGATCATTGCCGGGGGGATGGGTCAACGGGCCCAGAATTTGTTTGCCGAAAAAGGCATCGAGGTTATTGTGGGCGCTCCGTCGCTGGATGCCGAGACGATCGTGGAAAATTACCTCAACGAGACCCTGCAGGCCGGTGAAAATATCTGCGATCATTAAACGAGGAGGGCCGGCATGCCCATGCTTGGGGGGGGCGCAGCAGGCGAAGAGGCTTTTTTCAGCAGGACATTAAACCTACAGGATATAGCGCTGTGAATATGAGGGGAGGATTTGCGCTTGCTAATATTGGGGGGGTTAAGATTAACATATTGAAATTTTTTGAGACATTTCGGAAAATTCCGGTTGAGGAACGTCTAAGGGTTAGAGCAGGAGCTTATGGCAGCGATGGGGCCGGAAGAATTGAGCGGTTTTTACGAGGCGTGGGGGGCGCGGCTGCAGTTGTACGCGCGGCAGTGGGTGGGGGCGGCTGAGGCAGAAGATGTGGTACAGGAGGTGTTTATGCGGCTGCTGAGGGAGCATAAGCAGCCGACAAACGTCAAGGCGTGGCTGTTTCGGGCGGTGCGGAACGGGTCGATCAGCCAAGTTCGGAAGGAAAAGGGTCGGCGGCGTTTTAGGGAACGGCTGGCCGAGGGTGAGCCGGGCTGGTTTGAGGCGGAGGCGGGTGATCTGATCGATGCGGCGACGGCTCAGCAGTTGCTGGAGACGCTGCCGCAGGAGCAGCGGGAGGTGGTGACGCTGCGGATCTGGGGACAGATGACGTTAAAAGAAGTGGCGGAGATTGTGGGCGAGCCGATTTCGACAGTGTTCAGCCGCTATCAGGCGGCTTTGGAAACGATGAGAAAGAAGATGGAGATATCATGCAAAAAGAAGAAGGATTAACACCTGCTCAGCAGGAACTGGAGAATGCCCTGCAAAGTCTGCAACCGGCGCCGGTGGGGATCGAGCGGGACCGGTTGATGTATCGAGCTGGTCAGGTTTCGGGGCGACGGCGGAATTTGGTTTGGCCGACAGTGGCGGCGGTTTTGGCGGCGCTATTGACGGTGTCGTTGGCATATCGTCCTGCGGCGCCGCCCACAGAGACGATCGAACGAATAGTATATGTGCCGGTGGAAAAACCGGCGCCGATGCGTCAACCGGTGGTGACGGCCGGCCGAGGATCAGTCAACCAGCGGTATCGGCCGGCAGGGAATTTACCCTCACCGATACTAAGCGGAAGCACAGGACCACAGAATATCTTATGATACGGGATAAGATTCTGGCGATAGGTATGGAGGCCCTGCCGGAGGCGCAAAGTTACAATGAAAGTAAATCCGAAGAAATATTAAGGGAGCTGCGGTTTTTTGGGCCTTTTGCTCCCGCTCAGCAGAGTAAGATTTCCTGGTTCAGCATAATTTTTGGAGATAGATCATGAAGCAGCGGCGCAGGCGAAAGAATGTGATTAGCTGGTTTATAATTTTGGCAATAACGACGGGATTTGGGGGAATAGCAAAGGCCGGAAATCAGCAGGGCGATCAGGCGGCCCAGCAGCCCAAGACGATCAAGTTGACGGTAGATGCTGCGGGGGAACCGATACCGGCGTTAAAATACAGTTTGCTGCCGAAGTATCTGGATCAGACGCCGGGCAACGCGGTTACTCTTTATTATCAGGCGTCGGAATTACTACCGGAATATGACCGGGAAGAATTTATAGAGCGGTTCGATCAATGGATGGAGCTGCCGGCAGAGAAGCTGACGATCAAGGAGTTGGAATTATTTTTAAGCGATTATAGTAACGTTCTACATCAGTTGGAACTGGCGACTCGGCGGGAGAGATGCGACTGGGAGTTACCCATCCGCACCGAAGGTATTGACGTGATGATGCCGGCTTTGAGTAAGTTTCGACATATAAGCCGAGTTTTAATCTTAAAAGCCAAGTTGCAAACAGTTCAGGGGCAGTACGAAGAGGCGATCAAGAGTCTGCAAACAGGATATGCCATGGCCCGGCATCTCGCCGAGACCGATACTTTAGTGAGCAATCTGGTGGGTATAGCGGTGGCGGCCATGATGAGTAAACAGTTGGAACAGTTTATTCAAGCCCCCCAGGCCCCCAATTTGTATTGGGCGTTAACAGGGCTGGGGGAACCTTTTATTGATATTCGGCATTCCATGAGCATCGAGTATGATCTGTGGTATCTCGAGTTTCCGGAACTGGGTCAACTGGAAAGGATGATATTAACCGGTCAACAGATACATGAAATATACTCTCAGATTGGCAGAGTTCTTACAGGGAGCGGACCGAGCATTGCTGGAGGATATAAAATTGCCTCATTGATTGCGGCGTTTAAGCAATATCCGGAGGCGAAGCGGAGCCTTATAGAGCAGGGATTAACCGCTGAGCAAGTGGAAGCCATACCGGTGGCCCAGGTAGTGCTTATGAGTCAGGTTAGAGATTATAATCAGTTGCGGGATGATTTATTCAAGTGGTTTAACGTGCCTTATTCGCAAGCCCTGGCACATCTGGCCGAGGCAGAGCAGGAGCTTGTAGAAAAGGTGCGTCGGTCGCGAGAAACACTGATTGTGAATCCCTTTTATCAGCTTTTGCCGGCGTTAAGCCGGGCTTATTTGTTGACGGCCCGTCAGGATCGTCAGATAGCGGTGCTGCGGTGCGTAGAGGCGATCAGGATGTACGCGGCCGAGCATGATGGGGAGCTACCGGGGGGGTGGGGTGATATCAGGCAAGTGCCGATACCGATCGATCCGGTAAGGGGGAAGGAATTTATTTATAGACTGGAGGGGGGCAAGGCGATTATTGAGGCGCCGCCGGGTGCGGCGGAAGACCCGACGGAGGGGCTGCGGTATGAATTGACCATAAGAAATTGAGATTCTTCGCGGCGCTCAGAATGACAACGAGAGCATACTAAGTAAATGGGCTCATAATGACAGGAAGATGGCGGGCTAAGAGCCAACCCTACCAGGAGAAATGTGATGCGTAAGGTAATGGTTGTATTGTTGTTACTGGGGGTGATGGTATCGGCGGCGGCAGGGCAAACCGGCGGGGACCGGTCGGCTCAGATTGAGCAATTGGGTCGGTTTATCGAGGAAGATACCTATGCGATTATTCATGTGGATGTGCAGAAAGTGAATATTAAAGCTATTTTCGATAAATGCGTCGAGGTGGGGCAATGGGAAGAACAAAGCGATTATTACCAGCAGTTTCAAGAATTTAGTCAGAAGATAGAGCAACTGATCTATACGTTCCGGCAGACGGGGGGGCGCGGTCTATACGCTATTTTCAGCGGGGCGGATTTTCCCGGGTTTTTTGTGTTAGTGGATACTAGTGAGGAGGCCGATTTTTCAAGATTAAGCCGATTTATCGAAAACACAAATCAAGAATTAAATGTGGTGGATGAGGATGAATTCGATCAGTATCGGTCCGGCCGATTTTTAGTGATGGGTTTGGCAGAAACCATCGGGCGGGTAAAAACCATAAAGTCGGCGACACGGCCGGAGGTGGGGGCGGCATTGGCGGCGGCCGATGAGGCAACGGTGCAGCTTTTATTTACTCCCAGCGCCGATCAACGGCGGGTGCTGGAGGAGATGCTGCCGTTGATGTATGAAGAGCTGGAGACGATGCCGGTCGGGGCGATTATTAAGGGGATGCAATGGCTGA
>LJUC01000291.1 GCA_001303695.1 Phycisphaerae bacterium SM23_30 | reverse complement strand
TAAGAAAAATACACGTAAATTCCTCTTAGCCGTCGCCCTGGCGGTCCTCATCGGCGGCGCCATTTTAGCTAAATACCTGCTGGTCCCTTCCGCAGTAACTAATCCCGCCGATGCCGCCTATGTCGCCAAAAGACGCGACCTCACCATAAACGTCGTCGAAAACGGCGAGGTCAAGGCCCGTTACACCAACGACATCAAGTGCCAGGCCGAAGGCTATGACATCACCATCACCTATCTGATCGAGGAGGGCACCATCATCACCGACCAGGATGTCGCCGACGGTAAAATCCTCGTCGAACTCGATTCCTCCCAGCTGAGTAATGAATTCACCCAGCTCGATATGAGCTATAATAACTCCAAAGCCGCCTACGAAGAAGCCATCCAGCAGTTTGAAATCCAGATCAAACAAAACGAATCCGACATCAACGCCGCCAGACTCAAAGAAAAATTCGCCCTGCTGGAGTTGAAAAAATACCTCGGCGAAGACCTGACGCAGCAGCTGCTCCGGCAGAATGAAAACCACCCTGATGACCAATGGGCCGATCCCAACCTTGATCTCAACCTGCTGCGAACCGACCCCAATGCCCTCTGCCAGGCCTCCCAAAAATTACGCCAACTGCAAAATAACATCTATCTGTCCGAAGAGGAACTGCGCCGCGCCCAAGCTAAACTGGAGGGCTCCAAAAAACTCTATGCCAATAAATATATCACCAAAATGGACCTGCAGGTCGATCAGCTGAATTATGAGCGAAACCTCATCTCCTTGAATGAAAAAAAGGCCGAGCTGCAGCTCTTTCTCAAATACGATCTCAACAAGGAAGCCGAAAAACTCTTCCATGATTATGTCGAAGCCAAACTCCAGACCGAACGGCAAAGGGCCCAGGCCCGGTCCCGCTTGACCATGGCCGAAGCCAAAAAAAACAGCACCCTATTGCGCCTCACCAGAGAAGAGGAATACCTTAACCGGGTAAAAAAATCCCTCGATGCCTGCACCATCCGCGCCCCCGCCGCCGGCATGGTGATCTATGCCCGCGACCAGTTCGCCGTCATCCCCGACCGACGCATCGAACAGGGGGGCCGCGTTTACTACCGCCAGAGAATTATCACCATCCCCAGCACCAGCGAAATGATCGTCGATGTCAAAATCCACGAAACCTACGTCAATATGGTCGAACCCAATCAGTTGGCCCTGATAACCCTCGACGCCTTCCCCGATCAGACCTTTACCGGCGCCGTCCTCAGCGTGGACCACTTGCCCGATTCCACCGACCGCTGGCTCACCGGCAGCGAATTAAAAGTCTATCTCACCAAAGTCAGCATCGACGGCGCCCATGATTTTATTCGCGACGGCATGAGCGCCAAAGTCGAAATCATCGTCGATCAGCTCCAAAACGCCCTTTGCATCCCCGTCCAGGCCGTCGCCAACATCGGCGATGAAAAAATGTGCTACGTAATCGACGACGACGGCGCCAAAGAATCGCGCCTGATAGAGATAGGGAGCTTCAACAACCACTATATCGAAGTTAAACAGGGACTCAAAGAAGGCGAAAAAGTCTCCTTGATCCCCGAACGCTATGAAGAATCTATCGAACAGATTGAAGAAAAGAAAAAAGATATGATCGAAAAAGCCCGAACTAACAAAAATAAAGCCCCCTCTCCTGAAATCTCAAAATAAAAATCCCACCCCCTTTGCAGGTATTTGGCGCCCTCAAGCACAGCTTGGGAGTGGTTATACTCAGTGCCAATTAACTGTCGTAATACAAATGAAACTCATACGGTTGTGTGGCGCCCTCAAGCGCAGCCTGGGGGTGGTAATAGCCCTGGGACAAGGGCATTGAAATATCTTATTAGCCCTGAAAGGGCGACATAAGATTATCATAAAACCTTGCAAATAAGTCGTTTAAGTAGTTAATCCTTATCTATGTAGCGTTGTAGTATTAACTATCATAATACAAATGAAATTCATACGGATGCGGCCGAATCGATATCTCGTGCAATTCTTTCTGTATCTTCCATTTAATCCAGGTCTCGATCAGATCGTCCGTAAACACCCCTCCCGCCGTCAGAAAAGCATTGTCTTCCGCCAACGCATCCAGCGCCTTGCCCAGCGTCTTGGGAGTGTGCCGATAGTGAGCCAGCTCTTCCGTGGTCATCTCATATATATCCCGATCCAGAGGCGCGCCCGGATCAATCTTGTTCTGGATCCCGTCCAGCGCCGCCAGCAAAATCGCTGTCCACGCCAAATACGGATTGCACGTCGGATCCGGGCAGCGAAACTCCAGCCGCTTGGTCTCGGGTTTATCCGAATACATCGGTATCCGAATCGACGCCGACCGGTTCCGCGCCGACAACACCAGGTTCACCGGCGCCTCAAAGCCCGGCACCAGCCGCCGATATGAATTTGTCGTGGGCGCCGCCAACGCCAGCAACGCCGGGGCGTGCCTTAAGATGCCCCCCGCCGCATACAAAGCCAACTCGCTCAAACCGGCGTACTTGTCCCCCGCAAACAAGGGTTTGCCCTCCCGCCACAACGAAAAATGCGTATGCATCCCGCTGCCGTTGTCCTCGAAGATCGGCTTGGGCATAAACGTCACCGTCTTGCCCGCCCGCTTGGCTACGTTCTTCACTATGTACTTATACCACATGAAGTTATCCGCCTGCCTCAGCAGCGGCTCATATTGCAGATCAATCTCCGCCTGGCCCGCCGTGCCCACCTCGTGATGATGACATTCCACCTTGATCCCCACCTTCTCCATCTCCCGGGTCATCTCGCCCCGCAGATCATGATAAGTATCCGTCGGGCTCACCGGAAAGTAACCGCCCTTGAATCCCGGCTTATATCCCAGGTTCGGCTCCTCAAAGCGGGCCGTATTCCACGCCCCCTCCACCGAATCAATCTGATACAGACCCTGATGCTGATTCTGGGCGTAACGCACCTCGTCGAAAATGAAAAACTCCGGCTCCGGCCCGATATAGCACACGTCCGCTATCCCCGACCGCTCCAGGTATTCCGTCCCCTTCTTCGCCACAAAACGCGGACAACGCGTGTACTGCTGCCTCGTTATCGGGTCCACAATATTGCCGATCACGCTTACCGTCGGCTCGGCAAAAAAAGGATCCAGCCGCACCGTCGCCGCCTCCGGGATCGCCAGCATGTCCGAAACATGAATCCCCTGCCAGCCCCTGATCGACGACCCGTCAAAACCCACCCCGTCCTTGAAGGTCTCCTCCTCCCAGGCGTCCAAAGCGAACGAACAGTGCTGCCAGGTCCCCAGCATGTCCGTAAACTTCAAATCCACTGTCCGCACCTGGTGTTTCGCGGCAAACTCGAAAAATTCCTTCGGTGTCATATCTCTTTCTCCTGGCAAAATCAAACCCTGTTATCTCCTGCCGCCGAATCGGCATTGTAGCGTTTGCCCCCTCCCCCGCCATTTCAAACTTGAAAAAGGGCTCAGGAGCCTTTTTCCGAACTAAATCCCCCTGGCCCTGTGCCGTGGGCGTCCTGCCTTTCTCGGCGCGCTGTAATCGGTATATCGATAAATCGAAATCCCCCTTCTCCCCGGAATCCTTGATTACCCCGCCGTATATTCCACAGGCTCTTTCTCCCTCTGCCGCGCCCTCCGGCAGCGGCTGCGGAGATTGTCCAGCACGTTCATAAAGTTAATGTAGGAATCGTAGGGACTGTCGTAGGGATTGAAATACTTGTGCACGTCCCCGTCGGAGAACCATTTGGTGCACATGTAGTAAAAATGGTCCGAAATCTGCAGCTTCCGCCAATCATCAATTATCTGCTCATCCTGCGTCTCTTTCACCTGCTCTTCCATGCGGTAGAGCTCATACAGGGCGTTGGACTGCATGGCGTTGCCCAGCCACGCCGACAGATCCCGCTCAATGTCGGCCCAACTGATCATATAAGGAACGTCGATCTCCCCCACCGCCTCATAGCTCGCCGCCACCTCCGAGGGAGTCTTGAAATCGTTGTCCGGGTGCTTGAAGACCTCCTCCGGTAAGCGCCGCAGAAAATCGAAAATCCCCGTATCTTCCCACTGGTGCTCGCCCAGCGTCTCGTAATCCATAAACAGATTCACCACGTGCCCGTTGCCGTTGACCTGGGAGATCCAGTGGGCGAATTTCTCCGCCGTCAAGGGCCATTCCGCCCAGCCCCGATTGGAAAAACGAAAGGCAATATCGTCGCTGAGACGGTAATTCTTCAGCAGCAGCTTCATATCGCTTATCCCCGCCGGCCGATACAAAAAATTAGGACTCCGGTAGCCCAGAATATGGTCGGCCCCCTCGCAAAGAGAGACCTTAAACCCTAGCTCCCGGATATAATGGGCCAGATCGTTGTTATAAATCAGCTCCGTATTGCGAAAAATCGTCGGCCGCTGTCCGAACATCTCTTCCATGCGATCTTGATGCAGCCGAATCTGCTCGAAAAATTCCTCCCGATTGTAGAGAAACGACAGACTGTGATGATAGGTCTCGGTCAGAAATTCCACGCAGCCCGTCTGCGCCAAGGCGTGGAACGTGCTGATAACCTCCGGGGCATAGATCTCCAGCTGCTCCAGCAGCACCCCGGTGATGCTGTAAGCAATGCGAAAGCGACCCTGGTATCTGTCAATCAGCTCCAGCATCAGCCGATTGGCCGGCAGATAGCACTTGCGGGCCACCTTGCGGCAGATCTGACCGTTCCTGTATTGATCGAAATAATTACTGTCCGAATCAAATATGCTGTAACGCCGCAGTCGATATGGCTGATGCACCTGAAAATAAAAGCAAACCGATGCCATTCTGGCCCTATCCTCTAGTTCATTTAACTAAAGCTTTACAAAATTGAGGTTAGGCATACCTGGAAAAGAAAAAATTGAAAATTAATTTTTTCTTTTCCCACAGTAAATTATTGCCCGACAACCGGTTAAGAAATTATTTAAGAAAATCCCCCAAACGATTTCCTTAAATAATATATGCCTAATCTCAATTTTGTAAAAGTCCATCCATTGAACCTCTACACCGGCGCCAGCACCGACTCGTAGATCTCCCGGCAACGCCGCGCCGAATCCTCCCAGGAAAAACGACGCACCTCAAAATGCCCGTGCTCCCGCAGGGTCGCCTGCAGGGGGGGATGACGCAGCACCGCTACGATCTTGTTGGCCATCTCGTTGATGTCCCAGAAATCCACCTTCAACGCGTGCTTCAAGACCTCGGCCACCCCGCTTTGCTTGCTGATGATCACCGGTACGTCGTTACGCAAGGCCTCCAGTCGCACCAGCCCAAAAGGCTCCGAAACCGACGGCATCACAAACAAATCCGCCATCCGGAACACCTTATCTACGTCGTCGCCCCGTAAAAATCCCG
>LJUC01000004.1 GCA_001303695.1 Phycisphaerae bacterium SM23_30 | reverse complement strand
CGGGTGGCGGGGCCGGGGCTGCCATATCATCACCGTCAATGATTATCTGGCCCAACGTGATGCCGAATGGATGGGGAGGATTTACCGCTTTTGTGGTTTAACCGTGGGTCAGATTCAACAGGGCATACCTGCCGCCGAACGCCGCCGGGGATATTTGGCGGATATTACCTACTGCACTAATAAGGAAGTAACGGCCGATTTCCTCCGAGATCGGCTGATTTTGGGACGTTTGAAAAGCTTGAGTTCAACCCTTTTGGCCCAAATCGCCACGGGCTCTCAACAAGTCACCGATCAACTGGTCCAACGCGGCCTGAATTGTGCTGTGGTTGATGAGGCAGACTCGATACTCATTGACGAAGCCGTAACTCCCTTAATTATATCTGGGCCGGCGCCCAATCCCGAGCGTGTCGAGTCTTTCTATCAGGCGGCGCAAATAGTGGACCGCCTGGACCCGGAAATTGATTATCGAGTCAATTTACAATATCGGGAAGTTAAATTAACTCCAAAAGGAAAAGCTCACCTGGCCAAACTCTCGCAGGCCGTAGGTCCCCTGTGGAAAGGAGTAAGACGTCGGGAAGAAATGGCCACCCAGGCCTTAACGGCTAAGGAACTGTTTCTCCGCGACAAGCATTACATTTTAGATGACGATAAAGTGGTGATCGTCGATGAGTTCACCGGTCGGCTTATGCCGGACCGTAACTGGCGCGACGGCCTGCATCAGGCTATCGAAGCCAAGGAGAAGGTGCCGATCAATCCGCCCAAAGACACCTATGCTCGCATTAGTTTTCAGCGATTCTTCCGGCTGTATCGTAAATTAGCCGGCATGACCGGCACCGCCCGCGAGGCCCGAACGGAGTTTTGGCAGATTTATAATTTGCCCGTTGTTGTTATTCCGCCCAACCGCCGGTGTATAAGGAAATATTTGCCCCCCTTAGTGTTCGCTACGGAAGCGGCCAAGTGGAAAAGCGTCGTGCAGGAAATCGTTCGCTTCCACGAGACCGGCAGACCCATTCTGGTAGGAACCCGCAGCGTACGGGCCAGCGAGTATCTCAGCCAATTGCTGAAAGCCGAAAATTTGGATCATCAGGTGCTTAATGCCATTTATCACCGACAAGAGGCCCAGATCGTGGCCGGCGCCGGCCAGGCCGGTAAAATCACCGTGGCCACCAATATGGCCGGGAGGGGCACCGATATCAAACTGGGCCGGGGAATCGTTGATCTGGGAGGACTGCATGTTATTTCCGGCGAACTCAATGAGTCAGCCCGGATCGATCGCCAGTTGTTCGGCCGGGGAGCGCGGCAGGGAGATCCCGGCAGCGCTCAGGCCATCATCAGTCTGGAAGATGAATTCGTCCGGCGATATACGAAAAAACGGGCCGGATGGTTGAAAAAAATCTACGACCATGCGGAAAAAAACATTTCCTCACCTTTAAGCCGAAGGGTATTTCTCCAGGCCCAACGCCGCGCCGAAAAGCTGGCCCTGCGCCAGCGCAAATCGGTTCTAAAAACAGACCACTGGCTCGACGAACAGCTTGGTTTTGCCGGCATTGAATAGTCGATCAATGAGGGGCTTCGATTATCGATAAGGTAAAAACTTGAGATAATCCCGAATTAAATAAAGTGAATAAAAAATGATGAAAAATTCTGGGCAAATAGTCAAATTTGAGTGATAATAATCCTATGAATACCGAACAAAAACTTAACATCTTGGCCGATTCCAGCAAATTTGACCTGGCCTGTGCCTGCAAATATAAGCATGAACCGGGCCGAATGCGGGGTGATTTTGGCCGCTGGATATATCCGGCAGCCCTGCCGTCAGGGCGCAAAGTATTTCTATTAAAGACTTTACAAAGCAACGCCTGCGTCAACGACTGCCGCTACTGCCCTTTCAATCAAAATCGCAACCACCCCCGATGCACCCTGAAACCGGATGAACTTGCTCATATTTTTATGCAACTACATAATTCAAAAAGAGTTAACGGATTGTTTCTATCGTCGGGAGCTTGCGGTTCGGCCGATGCCACCATGGCACAGATGTCGGCCACGGTGGAGATCTTACGCCGGCGACATAAATTCAAGGGTTTTGTTCATCTCAAAGTGATCCCGGGCGCCAGTGAAGCGGCCATTGAGCAGGCCCTCCGTCTGGCCACCAGGGTCTCGGTGAACATTGAAGCCCCCAGTGCTGAGCGGCTGAGACAACTGACCTCGAAAAAACGGTTTCATGAGGACATCATTTCGGCGATGCGAACGATTCATCGTTTAAGACAGGAGAAAAATACCCGCTGTCAACAGACTACCCAATTCGTGGTCGGCGCCGCCGGCGAGACGGACCGGGAAATCGTAACGGCGACCGAAAGACTTTACCGCAAATTTCGATTGGAACGGGTCTATTTCAGCACCTATCAGGATCCTGACCGGGCGCTTGAGGTTTTCCCCTTATTATTTTCTGATTTACCCGTGGAGAAAAAGACGGAGGCATCTGAAATATTCATGCGGGAACATCGGCTTTACCAGGTCGATTTTCTGCTGCGTAAGTACGGTTTTGACCGGGATGATATCTCATTTAACGAGGAAGGGAATTTATCGCTCCATCAGGACCCAAAAACTATCTGGGCCCGCAACCATCCGGAATTTTTCCCGGTGAAGGTAAATCATGCCGATCGCCGACAGCTTTTAAGGGTTCCGGGCATAGGCCCCATCGGCGTCCGACGCATTCTCTCGGCCCGTCGACAGCGAAAGATTAGCAGCCGGCAAGACTTGAAATATCTGGGGGTGCGAACTTCAGCGGGGGCCTACCTGGCTTATTAATCCAAAGACAGCCAAACCTCCGACCTGAGAATACCTATATTATATGGCGCCGGAAACCTTGTCGAAATCTATCACCACCAGAGTTTGATCGTCTTGAGGGGGTGTGGAGCAAACAAATTCACCCATTTCCCTGAATACTCGTTCAGCGAGACTCTCAGGTGAGCCCATCCTGGTCTGACAAACAATCTCAAGTAAGCGATCACGACCAAAAAGCTCCATTCCCGGATTACGTGCTTCAATAATTCCGTCAGTGAAGAGTACCAGGCGATCTTGTTGTTGGAATTGATGGCACGATTCGTTCAAAACTCCACCTTGAACGCCTAACAGCATGGTGGTAGAAGGTAAATTTCGAGCGTTTTCATCGCCCCGATGGTAAATTATGGGATGGGGATGACCGGCGTTGATATACATCAGCACTCCACTTGGCAAGTCCACCACCCCGTAGATTAAACTGCAGGTAACAGGTAGATCGATTAACTCGCCCAACCCGACCAACTGGTCATTGATATGGCTGACGAGTCGGCCGGGCCGGCGGGAATTTTGATGATCGGCCCTCAAATGACCTAGAATCAAGGTCATTACCAAGGCAGCGGGCAGGCCATGACCGACTACGTCGCCGATGGCAAAGGCAACCTGTCCCTGGCCCAATTGACGAAAGTGGTAAAAATCACCTCCCACCAGACCGCTCATGCGATTTTTTAAGACCATTTTGCCACACTCACATTCCGGCATATCCCCAGTGAGCAGGGCCTGCTGCACGGCGGCGGCTAAATGTAGTTCCGATAATTCGGAAGATTTGTGGCTTTTATCCATTCATTATACCTTAGTTATCAATAACTTACACCCCCGGTTGAACTTGGGCATACCACCAGCGCATGGGTACTATTTAACTTCAAATTAGCAAGAAAACAGTGATTTTTAATATTTTTCTTCAAATTATTATATGGTTTTTAGCCGCCGTCTAACATTTTATTTGTTATAAATTAATAGTTATATGTTTATTTATAGGTAGGGGATGGCTGCGCATTAAAAAGAAAACACCGGCTACTCGAGAGTAAACCAGTGTTTTCCGGAGGGGAGAAAACTCTTTATAATTATCGTCGCTGCCCTGAAAAAAACTTTAACATTGCGAAAAACCGCAGCTATAACACATTACACAACCCTCAACAAAGGACAACACCCCCTTACAGGCGGGACACCTGATCTTAAATTCATCCATGAAACCCTCGGGTTTTCCGGCCCGAAAGTCCTCAACTCCGTTTATCATAATTGCGGACACGCCAGTCTTGTCTTCATTTATATTATCACGTTTTTGCTCGGATGCCAAGAAAACTTCTCCCAGAAGCAAAGCTTTAAGCCCATATTTTTTCTTAGCCTTGAGGTATTTGGCCATCGCCTTGGCCAGTCCATCTCCCAGTGATCTGATTCTGCCTTCGCGGGCGGGGATAGTAAGGCTGCTGCCGATACCGTCTAATTGGTGATGGGCCAATTCGAGCGAGCCGCCGCATCGGAGCAGCAGAGAAAGCAACCGACAGATAGCTTCCAGGTCGCTATTGGCCAGGTCGCCGCCTTTACCCAACTGGGCGAAGACCTCCAATTCCCTCTCAGAGACAGGATCGACGGTAATCTTTACGTGCATGTTACCGAAAGGAGTCAGTTGCCGGACTCGAACGCAGGTCATGATTTCCGGCAGGGAGATGGGCTCCAGGGTCTTTTTGGGCAGCCCAGGCAGTCCTTTGTTACTCCATGGTACTGGGATTTTTGATTCTGCTTCGGCCGACAGGCTCATAGGCTGATCGGCGCGGCAGCCGTCCCGGTACACGGTAATGCCTTTACAGTCAAGCTCATATGCCAGATGGTAGATTTTATCGACCTGGTCCACCCCGGCATCGTGGGGAAAGTTGATCGTCTTGGAAATAGCGGCGTCACAGTGTTCCTGAAAGGCCGCTTGCATACGCACGTGCCACTCAGGATCGATATCATGGGCGCAGACAAAGACTCGTTTGACATCTTCCGGGATATCATCGCAATCGGCCAGACTTCCTTGTTCGGCAATGCGCCGGATGAGGTCCGCACTGTAAAACCCTCTATCCTGGGCCACCTGCTGAAAAACCCGGTTAACCTCCGGCAATTGGGCCCCGCCGAGGACATTTCGGGTAAAGGCGACCGAGAACATCGGTTCTATCCCCCCGCTGCAGTCGGCGATGATACTCAAGGTTCCGGTCGGCGCGACGGTGGTAACAGCGGCATTTCGCTGAGGTCTCTGAAACTCGTGATTCCAACGGCTATCCTGCCAGTTGCCAAACACACCTCGCTGGCGGGCCAATTCCTCACTTACCTGATGAGCCTGGTCGTTGATGAAGCGCATCAGCTGCCCGCCCACGGCGACCCCCTCGCGGCTGTCATACGGCACCGCCAATTTATACAAGGCATCGGCAAAACCCATCACCCCCAGGCCAATCTTGCGATTGCCCTTGCAAATGGCATTGATCTGATCGATTTGATAATCATTGATCTCGATTACATTATCAAGGAATCGTATTGCCTCCTGGACCGTCCGGCGCAGTCCGGCAAAGTCAACCCGGGCCAAAGGCTCTACCTCGGTGGCGGCGGCAATGACCGAACCTTCTTCTGTTTTAGCGGCCCGGATAAACGGGGCCAGGTTGATGCTGCCCAGGTTGCATGCCTCAAAGGGCAGAAGGGGCTGTTCTCCGCAGGGGTTGGTCGCTTCAATAGGGCCCAACTGAGGCGTCATGTTGTCGCGATTGATCCGGTCGATAAAGGCCAATCCCGGCTCGCCGGTGCGATGGGCGTTTTCGACGATCGTCTGCCAGATTTGTCGGCGGGTCCAAAATTCGCCCGGGGGAGGTTTTGATGGGGCCTCTGTCTGATCGGACGACTCTGCCAGCTCAGGCAAGTCGCCGATTTCATACCGCCAGACGTCTAAAGTACGCGGCAGGCAGTACCTTCGGTGCGTACGGGGATTCTGCACCACGTGGGGTGTATCGGGATCGGTCTTTAGCTTTTCCATCCACTCGTCGGTAACCTTGACGGAGATATTGTAATTGGTAAAGGCCTTCAAATCCTGTTTAGCGTGCAGGAATTTGAGGATATCCGGATGAGTAATATTCATCATTCCCATATTGGCGCCGCGGCGGAAGGCGCCCTGCTGAATGGCGTTGGTGGTCTCGCTGAGCACTTTCCAGAAGCTGATGGGGCCTGAGGTTTTGCCCCCGCTGGAGGAGATCAGGTCGCCGGTGGGGCGGAGGCGGTCGAAGGCAAAGCCTGTGCCGCCGCCGGCCTTCTGGATCATGGCGGTGTATTTGACGGCGTCAAAGATGCCGTCGATACTGTCCGGCACCGGCAGCACGAAACAGGCGCTTAACATACCCATTGAGCGGCCTGCGTTCATCAACGTGGGGCTGTTGGGCAGGAAGCGCATCGAGACCATCAGGTTATAGAAGCGGACTTCCCAGTGCCGAACCGTCTGCTCATCGGCTCCGAATTGCTTTTCCACCCCGGCTACATGTCGCGTGATCCGCTCAAAAAGCTCCTCGGCAGTCTCGATGGGGTTTCCCTGGGGATCTTTTTTCAAATAGCGGTCCGCCAGCACGAGGCGGGCGTTTTCCGTCAGACGCAACGAATCACGTCGGGCAACCGATTCGTTCTGACTCAGAGCAGACTCTTCCATCTCAACCCGATCCTATAATTAAATGCCAGATACTATCATTAAACCACTATATATTGTAGCAAGCAAGCTGATAATTAGCAAGTATATTAATTATTTAAAGGCTTCGGTATCTGTTTGCCTACCAAGCATTTACGCCATCGGAAGCAAAAAACTCACAGCTTGCCTCCAGATCGGTCTTTGCTAAAATGGAAAAGCTAAAAAATATACTGCTGGAGGAAATTTCTTTTGAACGGGCGCAAAATTACTTCGGAAGAGGCCGAAAAATCGCTGTTGAAGGCACCCGAAAAAGCTCAACGGGGCGATCGGCTCAACTTCGAGGACGGTTTGGCCCTCTACAACTGTCGAGACATCTGGCGTCTGGGCCGGCTCGCCGAGCAGATTACTTTTGACCGGGTGGGCAGAAATGTCTATTACAGTATCAACCGCCATATCAATTACACCAATATATGTCGGATAAATTGTCGGTTTTGCGGTTTCTCCCGACGGCCGGGTCAGGCGGACGGTTACGTGTTGAGCGTAGAAGAAGTCGCCGAACAGGCCCGACAAGCCCATCAGCAGGGGGCGACGGAGGTGCATATTGTGGGCGGGGTGCATCCGGAATTGCCTTTTAATTATTACCGGTTAATAGTAGAGGAGATTCGCAGGGCCTGTCCAAAGTTGCATATCAAGGCCTTCACGGCGGTGGAGATAATCGATATGGCCCAAAAGGCCGATCTATCGATGGATGAAATCCTCATGCAACTGCAGGAGGCGGGGCTGGGTTCGCTGCCGGGCGGGGGCGCGGAAATCCTCAGCGAGGAATATTTTCGCCGGGCCTGCCCGGATAAGCCCGGTCCGGAAAAATGGCTGGCGGTGCACGCCGCGGCCCACCGGCGGGGATTGATGACCAATGCCACCATGCTTTATGGTTATATCGAAAGTCCGGCGGAAAGGATTGAGCACCTGATAAAATTGCGTAAGCTGCAGGATGAATCGCTAAGAAACGGGAAAGGTCGTTTTCAGTGTTTTGTGCCGCTGCCGTTTATACGTCCGCACGAGAAACCCGGCGAACCATCACCTGCGACGCCCGACGACGATAGTACCGACGTGTTGACCGATTTGAAGACCATCGCGATCAGCCGCCTGATGCTGGATAATATCGATCATGTAAAGGCGTTTTGGCCCATGCTGGGAGTAAAGCTGGCCCAGATCGCCCTGTGTTTCGGGGCGAACGATCTGGACGGCACGGTGCAGCAATATCGCATTGTCGAAAAAAACCGCGACAATACCACCAACAGCCTTTCGGCGGAACAGATAAGGGCCCTGATCAGCGAGACCGGCCGCACCCCCGTCCGGCGGGACGCCTTTTATCGGCCGATTTAATGGACATATAAACAGGATTTATGAGAATTTTTCCAACACCTGTTGCGGGTGAAACGTCTAATTATTGAAAACTGATCGTGTCGATTTGACGATTGCAGGAGCTGATATTGCAGCGGCAGGCGGAAAAGCAGCTATTGATGGCGATTCGTGCCGGAGAGCGGGCGGCCTGCGAAAAGCTGGTGAAGGATCATTACCAGGCGGTCTATCGTTTTCTGTTTCACCTGACGGGCGACGTCGGTGCGGCCGACGATCTGACCCAGGAGACTTTTGCCGCCGCCTGGGCCGGTATGGCAGATTTTAAGGGACGCGGCAGGATAACCGGCTGGCTGCATCGGATCGCCTATGGTAAATTTGTCGATGCACAACGTAAAAAACAAAGACACGGCAACTTAAAGCGGCAATTGAAATATGAATCAGCCCGGCGCCCTGATGAGACTAATCCTTTGGGTCGGCTTATGACGGAGGAGCGGTCCGGGGTGATTTATCAGGCCTTGCGTGAGCTTAGTTATGAGGATCATGTGATAATAGTGCTGCACTATTTTCAGGATATGAGTTACCGGGAGATGGCGGCGGTATTGGATCAGCCGACCGGTACGGTCAAATGGAAGACCAGCAGGGCCCTGAAAGAACTGAAGAAAATCTTAATCAAAGAGTATGAACCATGAAAGATCAGAATGGTAAATTACCCTCATTTGATTTGAAAAGCCTGGAAGATGAATTGAAAAAGCTGCCCCCCCCGCCGATTCCGGCTGATCTGGAGAGTCGGCTTTTAGAGGCGATCCCGGCGGCATCCGTTCCAACGGCCCCCGCGCGGAGAACAGGGCTGTTATATCGCGCTGCCGCATTGGCGGCGGTTCTGGTTTTTGCCTTGACAGCATTACATTACTTAAATCCCGATCGGTTCGATTCGCAAAATCAAGCTGTCGAATCAATACCTGTCGTTCGTAACGAAGAAATCATGCGCACCATAGAAGCCGAGACAATCTCGGCCCGGTTGCTGGCCTCGGCGCATATTCTGGCCCGACAGGCCGGTGGGGAATCTTTCGCCCGGGATACCTACCAGTATCTGGCCGATTTTTACCCCGATACGGCCGCCGGCAGAGAGGCACTTAAATTGATTAAAAATTAAATCAGGAGAAACAATCATGGCTGGAAGAAATTGTTTTGTTATTACGTTGGGTTTGGTGCTGGGTTTTATCAGTCTGCCGACGATGGGGCAGCAGCAGGAGCAAATCGAGCAAGTTTCACAGCCAATCGAGTTTTTAGTTTCAAAAGACGGCGTTGTACGACGGCCAAAAAATTTAGGCGATGAGTATAAATTTGCTGCTATTGTTAGCGTCAGTCAAGATGACGTGCTTTGGCCGGGAAGCCTGACTCATCAGAAATTTTTAGAATTTGTTGAAGCTACCCCTATGAAATATTTGCTCGAGGAAGACATATGTCAATTATTCAAAACCCAGGCAGAGTTGATCTTTACTATCAAAACAATACCTGACCTTGCTATTAGAAAATATCATGAAACCTATCATGCCCATACTTTTATTTTTTATGCTCCTTCAGAACAAAAAGCCAAGGAATTGGTACGGGGTTTTGTTGATATTTGCACTTATGGTGGCCCTATTAAGGAGCGGCAGCGACTGGAGGGCTTGATCCAGGAGCAAGAGGAAAAAAAGAAAGAACTGAATCAGCAGATAGAAAAATCTCCTAAGGTAATTGCCGAAATAGAAGCAGAAATGAAACAATATCCCCGTTTATCATCAGAAGTCAGGGTAACGGTAGAAAGCAGAAAATGGTTAATAGAGATCGATCTAGCCGGTGTCAGGGCCCGAGTGAATACAGCCCAAGAAATGATCAAAAAATATACACCTTCGCGTGTGCCGCAAGAACTGGAAAATACCAGGATCACCGCCCAAATTGAACTGGCCAGCCTTTTGGCCCAGCAGGAAAAGATCAACGAGATATTGAAAAACGCCGACACACATGATGAGTTGAGTCGGGAAAGTAGTAAACATACAAACATAATGATTCGAGCCCAAAACAAGCTGGGAAATTGTAACTTTAATATAAGTTACTGCCAAGAGCATATCAAGGACTTATTATCTCAGACCTTCAAAGTCGAAAATAATAGGGTCACAATTCTTCCTCTTGAAGAGCGGGGCAAATAGAAATCGTAGATGAGTGAATAAGACAATATGGGGGGCAAATAGGCAATAAGGGGAAAATGAGCCGGCTTAATTACTTGACATACGTTTCCGATATGTTATAATATAGTTATAACAGTAGGGAGCTGGCGTTATGATCAAACAACTGCGTAAGGTCGGCAACAGCAATGCACTACTTTTAGACAAGGCGGTGATGGAGCTTATCGGTCTGGATGAAGACGGTCAGGTACAGCTTAGTGTTCGTAACGGATCGTTGATTATCACTCCCGTCAGTCCTCATGCGGTGGATAGACAGCGTTTCGAGGCGTGTCTGGAGCGGGTGACCACCAGGCGGCGCAGCGTCCTGAGGAAGCTGGCCGAATGAGTGAGACGATCGTTTTTTTGACCATCGAGCACATCGCGGCCGTTCATAAGCGAATGCTCGATGAATTCGGCGGTGATTCGGCGATTCGGGATCAGGATCTGATGGAATCTGCGGTGGCGATGCCGCGGGCTCAATTCGAGGGGAAGCGGCTGCATAGCAACCTGTCCGAGATGGCGGCGGCCTATCTTTTTCATATCTGCTGGAACCAACCCTTCGTCGATGGCAGCAAGCGAACCGCCCTGACGGCGGCGGAAATTTTCCTGCTGCTTAATGACGCTATGTTAAAGGCAACCAACAAAGAGCTTGAAAAATTAACCATTGGTATAGCAGAGGGGGCCGTCTCCAAACAGCAAACTATGGAGTTTTTCAAAGAACACGTAATACAAACCTAGTACAACCGGTTTATTTGTTTTTAATGGCTTGGGTGGCGATGGTTTTTTCGCCGAGGGGCGGTTGGCAGCCGAGCAGTTTGGTGATTTCTTCGACGGTGCGGCGGGTGGCGCCTTTATTGTCGAGGATGATCTGGCGGGCGCGTTGGGCCATTTGGTCGGCGGTGGTTTTATCCAACAGCAATTTTTTGGTTACCTCGGTCAACTGACGGCCGTCGGCGACGACTTCGAGGGCGGCGGCGGCGGTGAGTTTTTGGACGGTTTCCATGAAGTTTTCGGTATAGGGGCCGACGACGACGGGTTTGGCCAGGGCGGCGGCTTCGGCCATGTCGGAGCCGCCCATGGGCACCAGCGAGCGGCCGACAAAGATTACGCGGCCCAGGTTGTAAAACTTGCGCAGATCACCGAGGGTATCGCCAAGGATTACGGCCTTATCGTCGTCATGGGTGGGTTGATATTTACCGGTTTTGACGAGGCGGTAACGTAACAAACGATGGCCTTTGGCTTCGATCAGCCGGGCCGCCTCGTCGAAGCGTTCGGGTTTACGCGGTACAATAATCAGCCGCAGGTTTTGCAGGGCCTTTTCCCGCTGCAATTGTTGGAAGCTATCGAGGATGATTTCCTCCTCGCCGGGCCCCGTGCTGCCGGCAACCCAGATCTTCTGCTCGGCGGATAAACCCAGCGCCTGAGCCAATTCATCTACGCCGACGACTTTATCGGTGACCTCGGCGGTATCATATTTCAGCAGGCCCACAACCTTGACCTTTTCGGCGGGCGCCCCGAGAAATCTAAAACGATCGGCGTAGGTATCGTCCTGAGCCAGCACCAAAGCCAAACGACCGAACATGGGCCGGACCAGAGGAGCGATTTTTTTATAGCGGGGGAAGCCTTTGCTGCTGCTGATACGGCCGTTGGCGACGACGAGGGGGATATCATGTTTTTGGGCAATGACAGAGAAATTGTGCCAAAGCTCCAGCTCCATCAGGATACATAATTGCGGATGCAGACGACGAAAGGCCCGGCGGACGGCCAAGGTAAAATCCAGCGGAAAGAAGAACACCCGATGTGATAAACCATATATTTTTTTGGCCCGGGCGATGCCGGTGTCGGTGGTGCTGCTGATGACGATCTCGTATTGGGGCAGGGTCTTGTGCAGTTGCTTGACCAAGGTGCCGATGGCGTTGACCTCGCCGAGACTGACGGCGTGGATCCAGATGCAGGGCTGATCGGAGTAGCGCCGGGGCACAAAGCCCAACCTTTCTTTCCAGCCGCTGCGGTAGCGGCCCTTGACTATCATGCGATATAAGACGAAAGGCGTTAATAACACCATCAGCAATATATATATAATATCCAGTAAAATACAAATCATGGAAGGCGCATTGTAAGTGCTATAAGCAGGTTACGGCAAGGTAAATTTCCGGTATTAAGACGAGCGAACAGTTGATATAAAAAAAGGACCCCTGGCTCCGGTCGAGCGCAGCGGGCCCCAACTGATGCCGAGGGTAAAAAATTACCTTACCAATAATTTTTCCTTTATGTTTGATACTGCAACAGGTGCCATATCATGCGAACCGATCGAGTAATTTTTTAGCGCTGCCGGTGTTTTTACTGACGCCGGGGCAGCGATCAAATTCGCCGGGACCGACCGCACGTCCGAACATTCCTGCGGCACGGGCAGCCGGGCCCTGCCAGCCGTAAATTTTGTATAACAGCTTGCCGGTTAATATCGTCTCGCTACTGTCGCTTCGACATCTTCTCGCAACGGCGGCCAAGAAGCAACCGGCGTAATTATCGCCTACAATTATTATAGGCGTGGTTTTTCAAAAAGCCCTCTCTAGGCCAAGAGGGCTCGGCCCTAGCGGCCTTAAAGTCGAGGTTGAGGTCTTTTATTTTTAGGCTCGGGATCAGAACCTGACTCCTAGTTGAGGCGCCCGAAACCGCCGCGTCCGGCGCTATCCCAAACGCCGAAAACCCGGTCCCTTTCGGGCTAGCGCCCCTGACAGCCTCGGAGGGATCTGTCAACCTCATAAACGCTTGTTTTCCAATTCAAAGGTAAGATATAAAGTCCCCGCGGGCAAACCCTAAAAGCAGTTTTTTTAGATATGGAAAGGTCGGATCTGGTCCGACCTAATCACCGACTTCGCAGCTAAAGGTCAATGGCTTTTCCGTTGCTGCAGCCTGGCCGCCAGTAAAATATGACGCAGGCGCTCCACAGGCTGAGACTGAAGGTATTCCCGGGTAAAGTCAAGTCGGAATCGGCCGGAAAAGCTCATTATCTCTCGCTGTACCTGATGCCGGTTCATCACCGCGATAGTGCCGGCAATGTCTTCTTGAGTGGTGGGTATCAAAGCCACGTTATGTTCTCCGCTGCCGATTAAATATGTCAGATGCAAGCTTCAAAAATCACATCGGATTATTGTTCTATCAACTTTGTCGCTAATATCAGGCTTTTATCGCGGGGCTGGTTTTGGGATTATCTGACGTAGTTGCCGGCGGGAAAGAAAAGGAAAAAATATCTTGCCTCAGGGAAAACGTCTGATAACCTGATCTTTATGGACGTGAGCGATTTAGATTATGAACTGCCGCAAGAATTGATCGCCCAGCAGGCGCTGCCCATGAGAAGCCAATCCAGACTGCTGATCCTTCACAGGAAGGACGGCCAAATTGAGCATCGTCGGTTTATGGATGTAATTGACTTTCTGCAGCCGGGCAATTGCCTGGTAGTTAACGATAGTAAAGTGATACCCGCTCGTTTTTTCACCCGGCGGGCCACCGGCGGAAAAATCGAAGGACTATTTTTACGCTTGACCAAAAACGGCGCCTGGCAGGTCTTATTAAAAAATGCCTCCCGGCTGTGCGTGAAGGAAACGATTTTTTTATACCCCCCTAATCAGTCTGATCAAAAGAAACCGACCATTGCCATGACCGTACTTGAACGAGAGGGTCGCGGCGTCTGGCAGTTGCAAGTGGAATCGAAGCAAAGCCCTCTTGACATTCTTCAGCACCATGGCGTTACTCCCCTGCCCCCCTATATTCATCGTCACAGCACCCTTGTTAATGAAGATATTGATCGGCAGCGCTACCAGACGGTTTATGCCGAAGCGCCCGGTTCGGTGGCGGCCCCCACCGCCGGTCTGCACTTCGATGAAAACCTGCTCGAGCGGATTCAAACCAAAGAGGTCTCCATAGCCCGTTTATGCCTGCATATCGGGTTGGGCACCTTTGAACCGATCGCCACCGACAAGGTTGAAGAACACCCCATGCACGCCGAACAATATCTGCTGGACCAAACCAACGCCGATATGATCAATCATAATATCCAAAACCGGGGGCGGATCGTCGCCGTGGGCACCACTTCGGTGCGGACGCTGGAGACCCTGGCTGAGGATAAACGGGTGCGGGCGGGCGGCGGCTGGACGAACCTGCTGATTACGCCGGGCCACAAATTTAAGGTGGTTGACGCTTTAATTACAAATTTTCACTTGCCCCGGACCACCCTTTTGGCTTTAGTATGCGCCTTCGGCGGCGCCGAACAAGTACTGGCCGCCTACCGGGAAGCGATAGGCCAACAATACCGTTTTTACAGTTATGGCGATGCGATGTTAATAATATAAAAATTTCCCTTCCCCCGATCGCTGGGCAATAATAAGGACCGAACCGGATATACTTGGAGCCCCGGATAAATTATGAAAATAGCCCTTGTTTACAACCATGACACCAAAAACGTCATTAATCTTTTCGGGATTCCCAATCGGGAAATAATCGGCATTAAAACCATCAAGCGCCTCGCCAACGCCTTAAAAGCCGGCGGACATCAGGTAAAGACCATCGAAGGAGATAAGGACCTGGTGGATCGGCTGGAAGACTTCATGCCCCGGGTTTTAAAAGGAGAACAACCGGGATTAGTCTTCAACGTTTCTTATGGGATTCAAGGGCAGGCGCGTTACACGCATGTGCCGAGTATATTAGAAATGGTCGGCATTCCTTATGTCGGATCGGGACCATTGGCTCATGGTTTGGCCCTGGATAAGGAAGTAGCCAAGATGATTTTCCGCCAACATAATCTTTCCACCCCGGATTTTGCGGTTATGAATTCGTGGGAGGGGACCATGCCGGAGATAGATTTTCCGCTTATCGTCAAGCCTAAAAATGAATCCGTATCTTTTGGGGTGAAATTCGTCACCCGAGAAGAAGAGCTGCGCGAGGCCATTAAATTTGTGATAGAAAATTTCCATCAACCGGCGTTGGTAGAACAATTTATCGAAGGGCGGGAGATCAACGTGGGATTGATCGGGAATAATCCGGCGGAGGCGTTCGCCCCGGTGGAGCTTTTTTTCGGTCCCGAGGGGCCCAACATCTACACTTATGAGGATAAAAAGAATCAATCCGGCCGTCAGATCAGCTTTAAATGTCCGGCGGAACTTACCGACAAACAGGTTCTGGCCGCCCAAAATCTTGCCCGCCGCGCCTTTGAAATATTGGGCTGTTATGATTACGGACGCGTGGATATGCGACTCGAGGAGCAGGGAAATTTTTACCTCCTGGAGGTCAACAGTTTGCCCAGCCTGGGTGAACACGGTTCTTATATAATCGGCGCCGAATATAACGGTTTAGATTTTACCGGCTTGATCAACCGCCTGGTTGAGGTGGCGGCAGCACGCTACTTTGGGACTCCATTCCCCGAAAAGATCAACTATAAAGGTGCCCATCAAGGATCGCTGTTGCTGTCATTTATATCCCAGCGCCGGGACCAAATTGAAAAACGCCTCGAATACTGGACCAATATTTCCAGCCGCACCGACGATCGCGTGGGGCTCCGGGAAGTTCTAAAAAAACTCGGCGAAAGCATGACAAACATCGGACTTCGAACCGTTGAATCCTTTACGGACGAGCCCTTTGTGAAGACCTGGGAGACCAAAACCGGATTTGAAGAAGGTTGCTTACTAATCGGGCATCTGGATGTGCCCCTGGGCCGGGAAATACCCACCCAGAATTTTCGCCGCGATCCGGAATGGTTATACGGGGAAGGCATCGGTCTCTCTCGCGCCCCGTTGGTCATGTTGGAGTTTGTCTTGCGGAGCTTGAAATTTATTCGCCGCCTGCAGCGTCACCCCATTGGGGTTTTATATTATCTGGACGAAGGACGGGATTGTCATTACAGCACGGAAATCATCCAGGCGGCGGCGGCCCGGGCCCAACAGGTTCTGGTGCTCAGGCCCGGTAATGTGGAAAATAAAGTCATCATTCAGCGCCGCGGGCAGCGCAAGTACCGCCTGCTGGTCGAAGCGGCGCCGCGGCGGCTGGGCCAAAGCGGCAAGAATATCGGCGCCTTACGCTGGACCTGTTCTAAACTGGAGCAATTAACTCAATTGTCCTCCCGCAAGGAGCGGATGGCGGTGGCGGCGGCCGATCTGAAAACAACCACCTTTCCCATGTTACTGCCCCATCGAGTGGAAGTGTCCCTGTTGGTCAGTTATGGCGAATCCGCCCGGGCCGACGAGGCGGAACAAAAAATCCGTCAAATATTGGGAAAAGAAGGCGTCAATTGGAAACTGGAAATGTTATCCGATCGCCCCGCCATGAGATTACGCAAAAAAAATCGACAACTGGCGGAATCCCTGGCCCAGGTCGCCCAGCAATGGGAAATTCCTTTAGAACAGGAATCATCTTTATGGCCCACCATAGCCGGATTAGTGCCCGATTCCACGGCGGTTCTCTGCGGGATAGGGCCGGTGGCCCACAACCTTTACACCCCGCAGGAAGCCGTCCAGCGGATCAGTATAATAAGAAGAACTTTATTATTATCCGAATTTCTAATTAACCGGCAACCGACTGCAGACCAAAATGGGTAATCCCATAAACCGGCAAAAAGACGCGGAATTCCAGGATCTGAGCCCGCCCAGATTATACAAGCCTCAGCGGGTGGCCGTCTCTCGTCACGGCATGATAGCCACCCAGCATTACCATGCCACCAAAGTGGGCGCAGACATTTTACAGACCGGTGGAAATGCTATTGACGCCGCGGTAGGTGCAGCCTTGGCTCTGGGCGTTTGCGAACCGACCGCCTCCGGTCTGGGAGGCCAGACCATGATGCTCATCCATATGAGCAATCCGCGCCGCACTTTGGCCCTGGATGGTTCTTCCCGAGCCCCCAATCTCACCTCGGCCCAGAATCTTACTTTGGCTGATCGTCGGCGCGGCTACAAGGCCGCCACCGTTCCCAGCACCCCGGCCGTTTTGGATTACGCCCTGAGAAAATTCGGCACCCGAACCTGGGCCGAAATTATCGAACCGGCCGTATTGCTGGCGGAGCGGGGCTATGAAATCAGCGAGCTGCAAAATCGTCTGCTGCGACGGGAAATAAAAAATCTGCGACCATCCACCGCCGCACCATTCTTCTTAAAAGACGGATACAAATCTTATAAAACCGGTGAACATTTCCGGCAGCCGATTTTGGCCCGGACCCTTCGACAATTGGCGCAAGCCGGAGTTAAAGACTTCTATCTGGGTGAAATTGCTGAATTGATTCATAAGGACATGGTCCTCCACGAGGGCCTGATCCGAATTGAGGATCTCGCCCAAATCCCCCGCCCCATTGAACGGCGACCCATAACCTGCCACTTTGAAGGAGCGCGGGTATTTACCTTTCCACCCCCCGGAGCGGGACGCACCTTGATTGAAATGCTTAATATCATAAGCAATTTTCCGGCCAAATTGCGGTATCCGGATTCTCCCAAAGGGGCCGTGACGTTGGCCGAGGTTATCCGCCAGGCCTTTCGAGATCGACGGGACCGGCCCTATGATCCCAATTTTTACGCTCAGATATCCAAAAAGCGGATGCTCAGTCCCGATTATGCTCAAAACATGGCTCGGCTTATTAAAAAACAATTACAAACATCGGGTGATACCACTCATTTGTCGGTTATGGATAAATACGGAAATGTAGCGGCTTTAACTCAATCTATTGAGAGGATTTATGGTGCCTGCTGCGCCGGCGGGGATTTAGGATTTCTCTACAATAATTATATGATGGCGTTCGAGTGTCAAAATATCCGCCATCCCTACTATCTTCGCCCCAATGCCGTACCCTGGGCCAGCGTCGCCCCGACCATCATTTTCCGAGGTAACCTGCCCTGGCTGGCCATTGGTTCTCCCGGCAGCGAGCGAATTGTTTCCTCAATCCTTCAGGTCTTGATGCGTCTGAAACATAAATCGCCCTTCGAAGCGGTAGCTGCTCCTCGATTGCATTGTAATATCAATGGCAAAGTTTCTTTAGAGGCTTCTCGAATGCGCGATGACATTCCCAGAACCCTTCAGCGCCGGGGATTTCAAGTAGATGTGCGGGATCCATACTCTTTTTATCTGGGCTGTGTGCAGATGGTCATGCGGGAAAAAGACGAATTTATCGGCGTGGCCGACTTGCGCCGGGACGGGGCCGCCGGCGGACCGGCATAATTATGTAATTCAGGAAAGGAACATTACAATGAATAGTAACAACAGATCGTTAATCTCTATTGTCTGGTTTATCCTGGTAATGATTTTGGTCTCTGGTTTGGATATGTTCACCTCCGGCCTGGATGCCGGCCAAACGTCCGGGACCAATCAGCAGACATGGGATACGCTCAAGCAGCATAAGGTGCCGGAATGGTTCAAAGATGCCAAGTTCGGCATTTATGCCCATTGGGGCGAATTAGCACCTAACGAGTAAAGCAATTATGACGCCTCTAAATTCGCATATAGAATCTCATCTTATAAAAAATGGCGCCGCGTCGGTGGGTTTTGCCGACCTGACGAATCTGTCGCCCGAAATAAGGCAATCCATGAGTTCTGCGGTATCGATAGCGGTAGCGCTGGATGCTTCAATAGTAAATGAAATAAATGACGGTCCTACCAGGCGGTACTATCAGGAATATCGGCGGGCCAACGATTTTTTGGCGGATTTATCCCGGCAAACAGCGGAGATGATCCAGGGTCGCGGGTTTGCGGCGCGGGCTTTGGCAACAACGGTTGAAGATTTAGATTATAATACCCTGGCAACGGAATTTGCGCACAAGACCGCCGCCACCCGGGCGGGCCTGGGCTGGATCGGTAAATCGGCCCTTTTGATAACGGAAAAATACGGCGCTGCGTTGCGGCTGGCTACGGTGCTGACCGATGCCGAACTGCCCGCCGGAACGCCCGTCACTCAATCGCGCTGCGACGATTGCCGGGAATGCGTGGTTCATTGCCCCGCGCGGGCAATTTCCGGAACAAACTGGCAGGCCGGTATGCCCAGAGAAACCTTCTACGATGCCTTTGCCTGCTGTGAAACGGCCCAGAAGCTCTCAGAAAAGGCCCATATACCCTCGATTATTTGCGGCATATGCATTAATGTGTGTCCCTGGACCCAAAAATACTTGAACCGTAAAATTACCGCACGGGAGGATTCAATATGATAAAAGATTATCCTGATTTCTCAGAATTGTCGCTGCAGCAGCGCCCGATACTTCACCCGCTCTTTCAGGGATTAGTCGAGGGGATTTCCGAATTTACCTTCGCCAATTTATATCTCTTTCGCAAGGCCCATCAATATCGCATTGCCCGTTTGGGCCCGGAACTTTATGTGATTGCAGGAAAGAATGCCGATGAACTGTTTTTCATGCTGCCTTTCGGCCTGCCCGAAAACGACCTGCTGCCCAGACTATTTGACGATTTTACTACTATAAAAGCCGTTTCGGAAAATCAAGCCGCCCAGCTTGCGGAAATGGGATATACAGTCGAAGAAGACCGGGATAATTTTGATTATTTGTATTCGCGTGAGGAACTAACCCGTCTGCCGGGGCGAAAGTTTCACAAGAAAAAGAATCGCGTCAACGCTTTCATCAAAAATTATCAATATCAGGGCGAACCCCTGCTGGAAGAATATCGAGACCAGGCCTTGGCGATTTTAGACGCCTGGGTTCGGCAGCGCGACGAACCCGGCGATTACGAGGCGGCCCGGGAGGCCCTGGAGAAGATGTGGCCGCTGCAGCTCTGCGGCGGGATTTATTATGTGGATTCAGAACCGGTGGCCTACTCGTTGGGAGAAGAGTTGGCCCGGGGTAAAAGCTTTGCTATTCATTTCGAAAAAGCGATCAAGGCCGATCAATACAAGGGGATCTATCAGTTCGTCAATCAGGCTTTCGCATCGATCCTGCCGGAAAAATACGACACCATAAACCGCGAGCAGGACCTGGGCGATCCGGGTTTGCGGCAGGCCAAGGAAGGTTACAATCCCGTGGGCTTCGTGAAGAAATATCGGGCCCGCAGCTAAATCGTATCTGGAGAATATTTGCTTTATCTCTAATGGCCACGCCGCCGCTGTCCATATCCAGTATGGCGGTGCAACTATAGCTTTCGCAAGGCCAGAGTATAGATTGGGCGGCCCTGTTTAAGATATTTACGCTCGAAGTTAGAGCCGACCCATTCCCCGGTCCCGGCAGTACTGGCAGGCAAAAATTCGATCGGTTCGAATATCGCCGTGGGAGCCGAATCACGTAAAAGCAAATTTTTTATTATCTCAAAATATTCGGCGTGATCGGTAGCGGTGCGCAATTCACCGCCGCTCACCAAGGTGCGTACCAGATGGGTCACATTGGTCGGCCGGAAAAAACGCCTTTTATGATGGCGTCTTTTGGGCCAGGGATCGGGAAAATAGATATGGTAAGCATCCACCCCCTCCTTGTACAGGTATCGCTCTATAAAATACCGGGCATCGGCGCATAATATCCGGACGTTTTGCAGCTGCCACCGCCGCATACGATCCACGCTGTAAAGGTAGTACTTATTGGCCCACTCAATACCCAGATAATTTATCCCCGGATGGGCCCGGGCCTGATTGAGCAAAAAGGTCCCTTTGCCGGAACCGATTTCAATATGAATCGGTCCGCGTCTGCTAAATAGACAACCTAACTCCATGGGAGGACCATAGTTATCGAGATCAACCGCAATGTCAGGGTTTGTCAGGCCCAATGTTATTTTCCTTACTTAATTTCCACAAAATTGGCTTGGGTGTGTTTGGGGGATAATTTTTTGCTATTCACGCCGTCGGAAAATGATCATAACTCTTTGAATTTTATGAGTTTGCGTTGATTAGTAAAGAAATTTTTCTAATGGCAACTTCTTTACTAATTTATGCCAAAAGCCCATTCTGCTAAAGCCTTGTTCCTGATAGTCAGGTTATACAAAGCATGCCTATAATATAAAAGAGACTGAGCTTTGCAAGATGGGAGCAATAATGACTGACTAATGCGGAACTATCAACATCGTTCAAGGCAGTGTTAAAGCCGGTCGATGAATTGGATGAGAGGGTATTTTACGTCAACATCTCTATTGCTAGAGGTGCCGGCGGCAGAGGTCAATGATATGATGGCTCGGTTATTGCGGCGACGATCACGCAGGGTTCTGGTAGATGTCGATACCCAGTATGACCTGCTGAGGCAGTGCAATGGCGATCATTCCCAATTGCTGCGTCAGATACGTCGGCTTATGGCGTGGGCCAGGACAGAGGGTATCCCGGTGATTTCGACGGCCTTGGCGCGGCCGGGCTCCTCCACCAACAATGTCAGCCCTCTGGGATCTCCCACTCAGTGTATCGAAGGAACTCCAGGCCAACAAAAGATTGGCTATACCATGCTGCCCCGCCAAATCTGGTTCGGTCCGGAAAATCGCCTCGACCTGCCTCGACGTTTGTTATCGGACTACCAACAGATTATCTTTGAAAAACGCTCCGAGGATCCCTTCTTACAGCCCCGCGCCGACCGGTTACTTACCGAGGCCAAAATGGAGGATTTCATCGTCTTTGGTATGGGCATAGACAAAGCCGTCCGGGCTACGGTGCTGGGTCTTTTAAATCGCAGAAAACGGGTGCTGGTGGTTACCGACGCGGTGGACGGCGCCGAGCTGCGCAGCGGTTACATGGCCCTGCGTCAAATGGAAGCCAAGGGCGCCCGACTAATCCAGACCGCCAGCCTGACCGGCCCCAGCCGCCTGGTGGGAAAAGCAACCCTTAAAAGCCCGCCCCTTAAAATGATCCATCACAAAAGGCATTGATAGGGCGTACCTTAATTCCCGGGGAAAAATCACATGCCCGAGCTACGACCCGCACCTGTACCTTAATAAAAACCGCCTGATTATCAGGACCAATTTGCATCCTGCGATAACAAGGCACTGGACAACTAAAAATCATCCTCTATAATCCCCTTACAAATTCCAAATGTGTCATCCGGACAATCAATGGCGAGATTATAATATGATAAAAACCAAGATCATTGCTACACTAGGCCCCTCTACGGCCCAAACCGTAACTATTCAAGCTCTGATGGACGAGGGCGTCGATGTGTTTCGTTTGAATTTCTCTCACGGGACCCTCGAGGAGCATCAGCATCTTCTGCAGATGATTAACCGGGTTCGATCCGAGCACCCTCACACTGCCGCCGTTATGGGTGATTTGTGCGGGCCGAAAATACGCATCTCGCGCATCGAGCCGGAGGAGCAGCAACTGCAAACCGGTGCGGAGGTGACCATCCGCACCGCCGACGAAACCGGCAACGCCCGGGTCTTCGGCACCAATTACGAGCACTTCGTCCGCGATGTCCAGGTGGGCCAGCGGATTTTAATCGACGACGGATTAATCGCCTTAAAAGTGGTCGGCAAAGACCGGAACCAGGTTACCTGCCGGGTAATGGTCGGCGGGCCCCTGAACAGCCGCAAGGGCGTCAATCTGCCGGAAACCGACATCAGCGTCCCCGCCCTGACTGAATATGATTGGCGCTGCGTCGATTGGGCCGTCGAACATCGATTGGATTTTCTCGCCCTCAGCTTCGTACGCAGCGCCGAAGAAATCCACCAGCTCAAAACTCACCTGCGTCAGGCGGATTCCGAGATCAAAGTCGTTTCCAAGATCGAAAAGCCCCAGGCCGTTGAAAACCTCGAAAGTATCGTACCGGCCAGCGACGCCGTGCTGGTGGCCCGCGGCGACCTGGGTGTGGAGATGGACCTGGCCGAGGTGCCTCTCATCCAAAAACGTATTACCCAGATGTGCCGACGTCTGGGCAAACCCGTGGTGGTGGCCACGCAAATGCTCCAGAGCATGATCCAAAACCCCACTCCCACCCGCGCCGAAACCAACGACGTCGCCAACGCCATTATGGATCTTACCGACGCCGTGATGCTCTCCGGGGAAACCGCCGTCGGCAAATACCCCCTCGAAGCCATTCGAACTATCCGGCGAATCGCCCAGGTCACTGAAACTTATCTCGATCAGGGCGAACTCGAACGCCCCAAATTCAGCATAACCGAGGAACTGGCCCTGACGGCGGCCGTGGCCCGCAGTGTCGGTCAGATCATTGACGACATCGACGCTGAAATGGTGGCAGTCTGGTCTCAGACCGGTTCGGCCGCCCGGCTCTTAAGCAAGTCCCGCATCGACGTACCCATCCTCGCCTTCAGCTCCAACGAACTCACCTGCCGCCAGATGGCCCTGCATTATGGCGTAATCCCCCGAACCAGACCGATACCGAAAGATATTATGCACTTTACCCGGATGGTGGAAAAGCTGGTGCTGGAGAGCAAGTGGGTCCAGGTCGGCGACCAGATCGTAATCGTGGCCGGACGCCCCCTGGGCGCCGCCGGCACCACCAACGCCATCATGGTCCACACCGTCACCGCCGCCCAGGATGGATAGGCATATTATTACTCATTTATGAATCGCTCTTGCGATCAGTTTCATTTTTCAATCGCCCGGTTAAAGCGCGATAGTCGGTTTTACCGGTGCCTAATAAGGGCAGCTCTTCCACTCGAATCACACTCCGAATATTATGCAAGCCTGACAACCCCGCCTGGCGGATTATACGATTGACCTTTGACCGGTCCAAATCTTTAACCGTAAAAAGAACAATTTCAGGGCGATCATCATCGGGCGTAGCGGCGGCCGCCAGGATCGGACCTTCATCATCGTCACTTACATAATGGGATTCGAGCACCGACTCGATGGCCGGCAGGGAAATCATCTCCCCGCCCAGCTTGACAAATCGCTTAAGTCGGCCGGAAAACGTCAGCATGCCTTGTTCGTCTTCCCGAACCAGATCGCCCGTATAATACCACAGCTTACCCTCAAACTCTATAAAAGGCGAGGGGCCGTCATAACTTAAATACCCGTCAAATACGCTCGGCCCCCGCACCAACAGCACCCCTTCGCCGGGGATTTTCACCCGCCCATTGGTGTCCGGATCCACCAGCGCGTACTCATATGATGTCAATACTTTTCCAATGGCGCCCTTTTGGGGTTTGTCTTCCCGGTTGACGCTGATTACCGGTGAACATTCCGTCACCCCATAGCCCTCCATCACAATAGTCTGCGGGCAGCGGTTCTGCAGGGCCTCATAAGTGCGCTCGGGGCATTTCTCCGCCCCGGTAACCACCAGGCGAAGCGAATCAAGTTGCCGGCGGCTCGAAACTCGAACAATCCCGTTTAGAAACGTCGGGGTTCCGACCAGAATCGTTACCTTATAGGCCTCGATCATCCGGCCTAAAGCTTCGCCGTCGTTGGGATTAGGGTAATATGCCGCCCGCAGGGCCAGGCACAAAGGCAGCAACGTTGAAACGGTCAATCCGAAAGAATGAAAAGGGGGAAGAATTCCTAAAATGATGTCAAAGTCTTTAATCGAGATGCAGTCATAAATATCTGATATATTAGTGAGTATATTGCGATGGGACAACGGTACAATCTTGGGCACGTTTTCCGAACCACTGGTGAATAAAAGCACCGCCGTTTCAGAAACCTGCACCTGCTCCAGAGATGCCCAGGAAAGTCGGGACCGAATCCATGCCCCCATTTTAGACCAGATGCTTAACCGTTCTCTAATATCTTCCAGACAGACAAACCGGTCGCGGACGACTTCCAGTTCGATGCCCTGGGACTGAATCCGCTCGATCACTGTTCGGGCGGTCAGAATATGCTTTACGCCGACGGCCTCCAGAGAGTGCTGCAGGTTTTTACGACCCAGCGTCCAGTTGACCATCACCGGCGTTTTACCCGCAAACAGCGCCGCCAGGTACAAGACATTGACCCCCACTGACGCCGGCATCATAATACCGATGTATTTACCGGGTAAAATTTCCATCTCGCGTTTTAATACCATAATGGCCATGACCAGATCACGATACGTTTTGGCGCCGCTGACCTGATCGGCAAGGATGACTTTATCAGGAGCTCGGCGGGCCTGGAATAAAAAGGCCTTGGTGAGGATCATTTTATCAAGATTACCCGGAAGGTTCGGTTTGGCGGCACGTTCAAACCATTTTTCCGGTACTGCCTTCAATGACGTCGGGCCCGAAGAAACCGTCTCCCCGCAAGCCGCCAACATTACGTCGGATACCTTCTGCAAAGAATCCACGTCCCCCTGGGTGAAACCAAATTCCGACTGCAACCATATAAGCAAATCCGCCTTGGATAGCGAATCCATCCCCAGATCACGCGCCAGATGAGCATCATCGCCAAAATCCTTAACGCCGGTCAACTCCTGCAGATATTGATACACAATCTGCCGGGTCACTTTAGGAATCCGCCCGATGTCGCCTTCAATACCATAACCGCTCGGCTCGGGCAACTGCCGAACGCCGCCGGTCTCCCAGATCGTATAGGGCACATAAGTATTTTTTTGAGCAACTTCATTATAAAACTTCTCTAAATACGCGTTGATAATGTTGCGATCGGCATTTCGCGGCAGATCCACCGGCTCAACCAGTTCAATACTCACCTCACGCCGGGGAGCAAAGAAAATACCGCTCAACAGCAGCGCTCGAGTTCCTTTTCGCAGCGCTTTACCGATAATCGGTTCCGACCCCCAGGCCCAACCGAAACTGCTGCCCCACAAACCCCGCGTGCGAACCAGCACCACCCGCACCTCCGGCAATTGTCGCAGAATCCTTTCCACCGCGCTGTTACCCCGCAAATCCTCCAAATATTGCCGATATACCCGACCGGCGGGATACAGCAAAATATTTTCTCCCCGCTGTAAAGACTTGACGCACTGGTCGATTATCTGGCGTACCTCCGACGCCGACGATAAACCCCGCTTGGCGATATCCGGCAGCCGCAGCACCCCCACCCGCCGGGCCAGGCGACGAATGAAGAAAACATCCACCCGGTCGCGGTCCGCCAAGGCCTGCACCTTAAAGGGACCATATAAATGCGCCAGCAAAATGATCGGATCGATCAGGGCCGGATGATTCGGCAAAAACAAAATGCCGCCGGCGCCTTTACGGATGACTTCTTCCCGCCCCCGGATACGCACCCGATAGCGCAGCCCCAGCAGCGCCTTGGCCCACAACACCAGTAAAAAATTGATCATTTAGGCGTCTTCTTAACAATTAAATATTTTTCTGATCGATTTTGTTGGCGCGTTTCAAGTCTTTTCCGCCAAATATCGAGCTTCCTCTTTGCCCTTATTTTCATCAACCAAGTACAGCAGAGCGCCTCCGGCGATAAACATCAGGGCGATGGAAATAATGCTGGCCCGCAAGGCCGTTTCGTCATCCAGGCCGACGGCTCTCAAAAGCAAGCCGCAACCTCCCATCAGGACCGGGCCCAGCACCACGGCGAACTTGCCCAGCATGTTATAAAAACCGAAAAACTCCGCCGCTTGTTCCACCGGAATCAAGCGGGCGAAAAATGATCGACTCAACGACTGTACGCCCCCTTGCACCAGACCGATGATCACGGCCAGAACATAAAAATCCGTATCCTTCTTAATCAGCGCCCCCCAGATCGTCACAAACAGATAAGCCGCGATGCCGAGGAAAATCCCCCGCCGGGCCCCGATCTTTTGACCGAGATATCCAAAACCAATCGCCGCCGGAAAACCGACAAACTGAACGATCAGCAAAGAAGTAATTAAAACCTTGAAATCGACTTTAAGCAAATCTCCAAAAGACACCGCCATCCGCACGATGGTGTCCACGCCGTCGATATAAAGCCAGTATGCCAAAAGAAACAAAAAAATCGTCCGGCAGCGACGTACCCTGCCAAAGGTTTGTTTCAATTGTTGCATACCTGCCGATACCATTTTTAAACACGATTTCGCCCGGGGACGGGGGGGCTCTTTGACAAAAAGAAAAATTGGCACCGAAAATATAGCCCACCAGACGCCCACGGTTACAAAGGAAACCTTTACCGCCTGCTCCTGACTTGCCAAACCGAAGGTCTCCGGTTTAAGCGACATCCATACATTAAACGCCAGCAACACCCCCCCGCCCAGGTATCCGAGCGAATATCCCCAGGCCGAGACCACGTCCAGCTTTTTTTCCGAGGCCACAATAGTGATCAAGGAATCATAAAAGATATTCCCTCCGGAAAAGCCGATGACGGCGAAAACATATAACCAAAAGGCCATCACCCAATGACCCCGGGCGACCAGGGATAATCCCACCGTCATTACCACCCCCAGAAACGCAAAAAAAATCAGGAATTTCTTTTTGGACGATCCCTGATCGGCAACGGCGCCTAAAATCGGCGCCATAATCGCCACCGTAACGCCGGCGACGGAATTGGCCAAACCCAAACGCCAGTTGCTGACCACCTTATCCACCTCCACCGGCCCGGCGTTAAAATACTGATGAAAAAAAAGGGGGAAAAATCCCGCCATCACCGTCGTGGCAAATGCCGAATTGGCCCAGTCATATAAACTCCAGCTAATGATTGTCTTTTTTTCGTCAAGCTTCATGGAAAATTTTGTCAATGACTAAAAAAATAAGGGCGGCCTGAACCGCCCCATCCACATGCTTTATGAGAATTTAAACCCTGAATTTATGTCGGGTTTACAACGTCCAGCCCGAGCGATATTCGGTATGGAAATACTCGTTCGCTTCCGGCAGGTTGGTAATCTTCATATCCACCGGATCCCATTTCAAGGTGGTGCGGGTTAAGGTTTCCCGCAGTTCCGGACGTAAGGCGATATTACCCAGCAGCACCACCTGCGTTACCAGCGAGGCGAATTCAAAATTGGCCCCGGCGGGCTTGCCCCCCTTGCAGGCGTCGATCCATTCCTGGAAATGACCGGGAGAACGCGGGAGAATCTCGGGCGGCGGACCAATCTCTTTGCGCCGGGACTCGGGAATCAGGTTATATCCTAACATCTTGCCCTTATCACCCACAAACATGGTACCGGTATTGGGCAACTGCCCGCCCTCATCCAATTCGTCGGGCCGGGGTGGTTTGATGCCCCCGTCATACCAGGTCAATTTCACCGGCGGCATATCTTGCCGGGCCGGAAACTGAAAATGCACCGTGGAGGCCAGCGGAAAAGTATCATTATTGACCAGCGTCGAACTGGCCTGCACACTGGTGGGATGTTCCAGTTCCAAAGCCCGGAAAATGGGATCAAACGCATGACATCCCATATCCCCCAACGCTCCGGTCCCGAAATCCCACCAGCCGCGCCAGACGAACGGGTGATAAGCCGGATGATAAGGCCGCTCCGGCGCCGGGCCTAAAAATAAATCCCAGTCCAGCGTATCAGGCACCTTCTCTTCTTCCTTAGGCCGCCCGACGCCCTGGGGCCAATAGACTCTAAATAAACCATTGCTGGGCCGATCGGTCCAGGAGTGCACCTCCCGTACCGCACCCAGCGCTCCGTCGGCGATATATTCGGCCATCACCCGCGTCCCTACGGAAGCCTGGCCGCTGTTGCCCATCTGGGTGGCCACCTTATTTTCCCGCGCCACCTGGGCCATCCTGCGCGCTTCAAAAACCGAATGCGTCAACGGCTTCTCACAATAAACGTGCTTGCCCATCTTCATCGCCGTAATCGAGATGATGGCGTGTGTATGGTCGGGGGTGGCCACCACCACGCCGTCGATATTTTTTTCCTCTTTCTCCAGCATCACCCGGAAATCCTTATATTGCCGGGCCTCGGGATACCTCTTAAATGTCCGCGCCGCATGACTAAAGTCCACGTCGCACAGGGCTACGATATTTTCGCCGCTGAGACTCCTCATATCCGATGCCCCCTGGCCGCCCACGCCCACCCCGGCGATATTGAGCTTTTCACTCGGCGGCTTATAACCACGCCCCCCCAATACATGCCGCGGCACAATCGTAAACGCCGCCGCTGCCGCCGCCCCGCTCATAAAATCCCGCCGCGACAAAACACCGCCTCTTTTTTTCTTTGCAGAGCTACTCATTTTAACATTCTCCATCTATATTCATCATTCGAATTTCGTCATTGAATCGTCATTCGAGCTTCGTTATTCGTCATTTATAACGTCCACCCTTTGCGATATTCCGGGTGGACGAATTTATTGGCCTCTTCAAAGTTGGTCACCTTCATGTTCGCCCCGTCCCAGAGCAGCTTGCGGCCCGAAAAACGCACCGACAGATTACCCATCACCACCGATTCGGTCAAAGGCCCGGCGTAATCAAAATTGGAACCGGCCGGCTCCCCGCCTTTGCAGGCCTCGACGAACTCGACCCAATGGCCGTTGCGACCGGGGTACGGTGGCGCTTTTATCGCGGGCTCATGTTCCTTTAAATATTCCATGTATTCCAGGTGCCTGGAGGTCGGTATCAAACTGGGACTGCGACCATAACAGCCGCACATTAGCTTACCTTTATCACCGATGAAAAGCACCCCGCCGTCGCCGTCGCCCATCCGCCGGCTGGCCTCCAGATCCTCCGGACGCTCCGGCATCATGCCCCCGTCGTACCAGGTCAACTTCACCGGCGGCTGACCCTCATGGCCCGGATATTGGAAACGTATTATGGTCGCCCGCGGAAAACTTTCCTTTAACGACTCGTAATCCTGCCGGAAAAATCCGCTATAATAATTCGAACAGCATCCTTCCACGCTGGTTGGATAACCCAGTTTCAACGCCATAAATATCGGATCCCAGATATGACAGGCCATATCGCCCAAGGCCCCCGTCCCGAAATCCGCCCAGCCCCGCCAGATGGCCGGCAGATACGCCGGATGATAAGGACGCATCGGCGCCGGGCCAATCCACAAATCCCAATTCAACGTATCCGGAACCGGCGGCGCTTCCTCAGGTCGCGTCAATTCCACTCCCTGGGGCCAGACCGGCCGATTCGTCCAGGCGTGCACCTCATGAACCTTCCCGATCGCCCCGTCCCAAAGCCATTCACAAACCAGCCTGATCCCCCGGTCGGCATGTCCCCAGTTGCCCATCTGGGTGGCTGCCTTGTGTTCCCGCGCCGCCTCGGTCAGGGCCCGCGCCTCCGAAACGCACCGCGTCAACGGCTTCTCACAATAAACGTGCTTGCCCAGCTTCATCGCCGCCATGGAAATCACCGCGTGCGAATGGTCCGGCGTCGCCACCATCACCGCGTCGATATCCTCTTGTTTTTCCAGCATCACCCGGTAATCAACGTACTGCTTGGCCTCCGGATATTCTTTATATACTCTGGCGGCATAATCTTGATCCACGTCGCACAACGCCACAATATTCGCCCCGGCCGCTTGTAGATTACGCAGGTTGCTTCTTCCCTGCCCGCCGATCCCGATCCCCGCCACATTAACCGTCTCACTGGGCGGCGTATAACCACGCCCCCCCAGCACTTGCCGCGGCACAATCGTAAACGCCGCCGCCGTCGCCGCCGTCCCACTCAAAAAATCCCGCCGAGTCATCCCCTTTTTGGATATATGCTTATTGTCTTGTTTATTCATAACGTCATCTCTCCTATATATTAAAAATCTTACACTTTTTTATTGTCTTATATCAGCTTTGTCTGCCCCGGCACCGCTATCGGCTCTGCAATTCTACCATCAAAGTCATATCTGGGATTCAGTTCCAGCTTCGACACGTTCATCGCCCAGTCCCAGGAAATTTCCTTACCGGTGTAGGCGCTCATCCGCCCCATAATCGCGCACATGGTGCTTTCGGCGACCTGGCGGCCCTCGTTGAGCACCTCCCCGCTGCGTATGGAGGCGATTAAATCAGTGTGTTCCTGCACATAAGGATTGGGTGATTCGCCCGCTCTATAGGGATTTTGCCCCTCGATTATTCCGTTGCTGCCGTCGGTATAAATTGTGCCCTTGGTGCCCACCACTTTTTCGGAAACCCGCGAAGCGCAGCCTGGTGTCTGCCGGCACATGCTCAGCACCCGCACCCCGTTGGGATACTCAAACTCCACCGCAAAGTGGTCGAAAATGTTACCGTATTTCGGTTCCACCCGCACCTGGCGGCCCCCCATCCCCATGCACGAAACCGGAGGTGTTCCAATAGCCCAGTTGATCACGTCGATATTGTGCACGTGCTGCTCGACAATGTGATCGCCCGACAGCCACGTGAAATACAGCCAGTTGCGGCACATCCATTCCATGTCGGACATGCCGGGTTCTTTTTCTATGACCCATAATCCGCCCTGGTTCCAGTAACACTGCCCGCCCACGACCTCGCCGATGGCCCCGTCCTGCAGGCGTTTCATAACCTCCAGATAGTGCGCCTGATGCCGCCTCTGGGTGCCCGCCACTATCGCCAGACCTTTTTCTTTAGCCAGATCGGACGATTTAATCACCGAGCGGATGCCCACCGGATCGACCGCCACCGGCTTTTCCATAAACACGTGTTTGCCGGCGTCAATCGCCGCCGCCAGGTGTTCCGGCCGAAAGTGCGGCGGCGTCGCCAGTATCACCATATCCACCTCACTGGCGATAACCTTCTGAAAGGCGTCAAATCCGGTAAAACAGGTCTCCGGAATCACCTTGCAGCTCTCGCCAAATCTCTCAAACCTTTTCAGGGCACTGTCGATCCGATCCTGGAAGAGATCGCCTATCGCCACAATCTCCACGTTTTCCGACGAACGGATGCAGTCGCCTGCCGCCCCAATGCCGCGATCCCCGCAGCCGATCAGACCCACCCGCATCGCATCGCCGCCCCCGGCGAAAACATGACCCGTACCCGAAAAAAGCGTCGCCACCGACGCCGCCGTCGAGGCCTTGATGAAATCCCGTCGCGATATGCCCTCAACTTTACCGTTTGTATCCTTGTCCATACTCAACTCCTTTATAATGATGGGTTAATATCTTAACTTCGAACTTTCACCTGAGAAATTGCTGCCTGCCGAACGGCTGTCAACCGCCGAAAAATCCCTTTTCGACCGATTGAACCTTCGACCTTATCTATATTATCAGTGCCATCTTAACAAATACCCCCTCGACGTCAAGGTATATAAAAAAGACCCAATTTGCCTTGGGGGAAAATATGTGATATAATTAAATGGAAAGTCTAACTAATTTCAATATTTGGAGGTGTAACTTATCGCCCTTAATCGATTTAGGTGTTTTCCGGAGGTGGAGACGCCCTAATGAACAACCGCTCGCCCCGAGGAGGTGGTGCCTATGGAATAGATCCGGCAGAGGAAAAATGACGGTTTATTGATGCCCCCGGAGAGCCGGGCCTGGTTAATTCTTATATAAGAGCAATTTGCGATCTTCAATACGGTTCCGCCCCGGCCAAAAGGATAGTCTATCTGTGTCATAATTATTTTTCATCATAATTTATCTTTATATCCTTTGTTATTTGCCGCTTTTTATGCCTTCGCGGGGACTTAAGCTCTTATTTCGAGGCCCCCTCTGCTCTCACCTGCACGCCGGGGAAAATATTCGCTCCGCGCGAAAGTAATGCCGATTGTAGTAAAAATGAGCGCGTTATGGGGTGGCAGCCTCAAGCCCTTTCGGGCTGGGGGATGGTGTTTTCGCGCAAAACAGGGAGGAAATTTCAATATAACGGCAAAATGTACGAACGGTATCCCCAAACAATTATTATCACAGGCAACGCCTGGTTTGGGGATGGTTAAAACCCAACCATTTGAAAGGGATAAACCATGAAATTTGATAAAGTGTTTACTCTAAAAGAATTAATAGTCATTGCAACTGTTCTGTTGGTAATATTCTTATTCATAAATATCATTTCCTACCCTGGCCCCCATTCACGCGAATTAGCCAAACGTGTACAATGTCAAAGTAATCTTGGGCATTTAGGGCGGGCCTTGGCAGTGTATCAAAATGAATTCAATGAAAATTTGCCCTGTCCCTGGACTATGTCCAACGGCTCCTTCGGCAGCGGCCTTTATAACAAAAAGGGAGAATCTAAAATCACCCGCTTTGCCGACCCCCAATGGGATGCCTATGAAAACGTGCAAACCGCCGGCCTTTGCTTATATATGCTGGTACGGTTTGAAGGCGAAGATCCCAAAACCTTTCTTTGCCCCAGTGATGAAGATACTGAAGATATGATCTTGGAGAAAATCTCGCAGTTCAGCGAAGGTAAAATTGAATTCTGGAGCGACTTGCACGACTTTCAGAGTATGGCTAATTTGAGCTATTCCTACCACGATCCCTGGTCGTCCTTTGGCGTGGCTGAGGATAGCCCCCTCCTGGCCGATAAAAGCAACGCCTACGACACCGAAACCGGCGCTCGGAATCCCCAGGCCGGTGATTTCCCCATCCAGAATAAAGACGGCGCTTGGGATAGTAATGACGGCCAAAACTCCCGCCACGGCAACTCACCAAATCATCGGGGCGAATGTCAAAACGTGCTGTTCAGGAACTCCAGCGTAAAAAGAACGGAAACTCCATGTGTGGGCTTGTCGGGCGACAATATCTACACCTACTGGACTAATAAAGGCGACCTGGCCCGCGACAAACTCATCGGCCGCTGGGATAAAGGCCACGCCCAAAACCGTCTGGACTATTACCTGGGCAATTAACTCTTAATGAATAATCTTTATTAAGGATGGCAGGCTCGAACCATGGGAGGCATGGCAGGTGCTACAGGTAACGCCGCCTTTTGCATGGGTGGAAAGGAAGGCCGACTTATCGTAGCCGGAACCTTTTGCCTCGGGGAATTTTACCTTCCCCGGGGGATCGCCGTCATGACAGGTCAGACAAAAACCGGTCTCAGTCCCGATCCACGGACGGGTTTGCCCGGAATCCGGATCGATCAGGCTAACCACGCCGTTTTGATGCCGGCTGGGATCATGACAGAGAAGACAGTCTTCATTCTTGATCGGGCCGGGCAGGTGTCTGGAGACCATACTGAACTCTCCCTCGGGCCCGCCGATCAGACGGCGACCCTGCACCTCCGGACGGGGGTGGCATTGGATGCAGGATTCGGTCCTGGAGGCAAAATCGTCGCCGCCCACACGCCCCACGTGACAGATCGTGCAGTCGGTTTCTTTGGTGTGGTGATAATCGAACGTGCCGTGGCAGTCAAGGCAACTCAACTGCTGCGGCGCTTCAATCCCAAAGGTAAACTTGCCGGAGTGAAGCTTGCCTTGCCAGAGAGGTTCAACATCGGTCGTCTGGGCCTGGGCCAGCATCTGGTCGTTCACCTCCAGGTTGAAGATAATCCCGAAATCCCCGGCGGGGCCTTGTTCTTCGGAAACCGCCGTTACTTTGCCTTCAGTTTTGATCTGAAAAACCTCACCCGCCCCGATCCTCTGGGGCCTGACCCGCCGCATCCGGCCCATCATCATCCCGGAAGACCGCCCGGAACCGGCCGCTTCAATTTTTAACGGCTGTCCGTTACCGCCGCTGATATCAAGGTTCTTTAAAACCTCGTTGGATGGGAAAACCAGGTTGACAGGCTGATCGGTGGTGTTTTCAAAGCTCAACTGGACGAGTACCTCGTCGCCGATCTTCAAGTTCGGCGGATCCAGCACAAGCCCGCACCGCAGTCCGTTGACCGGCTCTCCCCATTGCGGTTCCGGCGGCGGCGGCATGTAGCCGTTATGGGCCGCAATCTTTTTCAAAGCCCTTTCGATTTCGGGAATGCTGAATCCAAAGGGGCCCCGATCCGCGTAATAGGCCACTTTACCGTCCTTATCGGTGATTGTGGTCCGAACCGTCCGCGCATCATAATCTTCAGCCACCTTCTGATCCATACCGTCGATCACCATCGGAATGCTGAATTTATATTGGGTGACGCACTCGGTGGCTAGAATAATCCGCTCATCTATAGTTATGGGCCTGCCAATGACCCCGGTCCTTAAGGTCTTATCTGATCCTTCTCTCAACTGCTCCGGATGGGCTTCCCGAATATAGACAATCAAAAACTCAACCATATCGCCGTACGACGCGTACAGCCTTTCGATGTCCGCTGCGCGGGACACGAAAGGCGGTCAGGTGTAGCTCGACATGATCATACAGACCGGCTTCTTGCCGAAAAAGGAGGATAATCTTATTACATTCTTGTCGCTTATAATCCCGATCGGTTTGCCGGCAGCATCGGTATCGAAAGTCAGTGTCGGCAAGACAAAATCAGGCGCGATTTCGCCCACCATGATCTTGGAGGGAGCACGGGCCCTTTGCTGGGGATCGACGGCATAATCACTGGCCAGTACCAACCGCCCAAAGACCGCCGCCAGCACCGCCAGGCTCAATATCCCGCCCAGCCGAACCGCCGCCTTGCCGAGGTTCCTCCGGTTGGTCCGTTTCATCGCTAACTCCTTGAAATAAACGAATTTATCAATTTCCCCCTCCTGACTGCCGCACCTTTATTTATTGCACCGGGCAATTGCTTAGAGCCAGGAACTCCTTAAATCCGCTACCTCACATACTAAAACTATTACACAAATAGTATATAAAATTATTACATTCTTTCCAAATATTTATTGAAAAACGTCTCAGCCCCGATCCTCAACTGTATTAAGGGTCAAATCTGTCCGTCAATAAAGGCGTTTTATTTTATGAACTGGATGACGAGCCGCCTTTTAGCTCTTCGGGAGGGCGGGTCTTCCAGCGGCGGTGCACCCACCAGTATTGCTGAGGGTCCTGGCGCACAAATTTTTCGATGGCGGCGGTGTATTCGGCGGTGATCCAGGTGAGGGGATCCTCTTGTTTTTTCCATTCTTCGGGTCTGATAAACCGGCTCAGCCCGATCTGAAAGCAATAACGGTCATTAATACGGCGGCAGAAACCGACCACGATGGGAAGATCGTATGCCATGGCTAAAAGGCCGATGCTTTTATAGGTGCTCGCCTTACGACCGAAAAAATCAACGAAAATCCCCTTGCGGCCGGCATTTTGATCGGCGATAAAACTAACCGTCGCCCCCCGCGAAAGAAGACCCAGCATCGAATCGGTAGCGCCCTTCTTATCAATAATAATCTGGCCCTGACGCTGACGCACCCCCACCAGATATTCATTTATATAAGGATTGTCGATGGGGCGGGCGATACTGTAAGATTGCAGCCCGAAGGTGGCCATCGCGTACCCCAGCACTTCAAAGTTGCCGTAGTGACCGGTCAACATAATGATGCCTCGCCCGCCCAGCATCTCTTGCATGGGCGCCGAAAAATCCCCCAGATCAATATAGCGCCGCCAGGTGGACAATTGTATCAAACGAGTGGTGTAGAGCACGTCAAAGACCAGCATCACTATATGCTCAAAACTGCGGCGGGCGGTATGTTCTATCCAGGCTTCGTCTTTTTCCGGATAGCTCCGACGAAGATTCTCCCGGGCCCGCGCCCGGCCCCGCCCATAAACCGTATAAAGTCCCCTTCCCAATCCTCGGGCCCAGCTCAAAGCCGTATTCACCTCCGCCATCTGCACAAATATCGCGATCAACCGCACCAGCAGATAGAACAGATAGTCCCTAACCGGATGAGGCCTTTTCTTCTTCTTTTTGCCGGATTTCTGCCGCATCTCATCTCGTATCATAACCCCCAAAGCAGCATAAATCGAGTGTTTAATCTCCTAAAATCCCTCACATAAAGTCCCTCACATCTGCCAAAACATGTATGGTCATATGGATTGAGACCTTCAACGGATGGTCGGAATTTTATTTGCAGTCTGTAAAGACTCCGGGTAGGCTGTTGTGATGCCAAATTGTTACAAAACGGCAGGTCGGGGCTTTGCCCCGTCATTTCCACAAAAACTATGAGGTTGTTACTATCAGATACCTCCGGAAAATTGCAGGGAGTAAAAGAGATGAAAAAGCTACTAGTCTTGTATCTGGCATTGATAATGGCGCTGACCGCGGGCTGCACCTCTCAGAAAGCCGACAACAAACCCTTAATCGGCATCACCAGCACCTATAGCAGCAGTGCCCGCCAGGCCCCCGACCGTCAGGACTTCACCCGCCGAGATCCCAACGCCTTGCGGCGAAACCTCACCCGACCGGACGCCCCGCGCCGAGATGCCCCCCGCCCGGACCTTACCCGCCCGGACACCCCGCGCCGGGAAACCCCGCCCCGGGATCCCAACTCGCCCCCTCGGGCCAGCACCCGCGTGGGCTTTTCTTACGTACATGCGGTCTTGGAAAGCGGCGGCATCCCGATCGTGCTGCCGACCGTCTCCGATGAACAATCCATTCGGCGTTACGTTGACGCCCTGGACGGCCTGGTGATAATCGGCGGCAACGACATACCCCCCGAGGCCTACGGTCAAGAAAAGCACGAAACAACCAGATTGATGCCTCAGCAGCGTTACGACTTTGAAAGCAAGCTGATACCGGCGTGGCTGGACAGTGGTAAACCGATATTAGGAGTTTGTCTGGGAATGCAGTTTGTCAACGTCGCCGCCGGCGGCACGCTCATCCAGGATATACCGTCGATGGTGCAAACGGATATTAAACACAGCGGCGGCAGTTATCACCCCGTCCGCATCGACCCGGACAGCCACTTGGCCCTACGGGTGGGCGGCATTGGCGCCGAGGTGTATTCCAGTCACCATCAGGCCGTCAAAGACGTCGCCCCCGGTTTTAAGGTTGTCGCCCATAGTGCCGACGGCGTCATCGAAGCTATGGAACGCACCGACGGCGGTTGGGGCTTGTGCGTCCAATGGCACCCCGAAGCCATGAGCAACGTCGAGCACCGCAAAGCTGTCTATGGCGCCCTCATCGAAGCCTGCAAAAACCAAAAATAACTTGCAGGTCGCAGCTTGGGCACATTGTATAAGCTAGACGGGTGGCAGCCTCAAGCGCAGCTTGGGGAGGGGTATATTGCTGTGGTAAATTGTGAGGACTATATGAAAACTTACCGCAAAGAACTCTGGTTCGAGACCAAAAAACGGCGGGAATTGATCAATATCACCCCTTTGGTGCAAAAGTGCCTCGCCGAAAGCGGCGTCCGCGAAGGCCTGGTCCTCGTTAACGCTATGCATATAACGGCGAGTGTGTTTATCAACGATGATGAGCCGGGTCTGCATCAGGACTTCGAGGATTGGCTGGAGGGTTTGGCCCCGGAAAAACCCTATTCCCGCTATCGCCACAATACCCACGAAGACAACGCCGACGCCCACCTCAAACGCACCCTCATGGGCCGCGAGGTGGTGGTCGCCGTCACCGAAGGCCGACTCGATTTCGGCCCCTGGGAGCAGATCTTCTACGGCGAATTCGACGGCCAACGACGAAAACGCACCCTCGTCAAAATCATCGGACAATGAGGCAAGTAGTCCGGAAAATCATCTTGCAAGATGGGGAAAAGTGTGATATATTTCCACCACTGATCTATCGTGGTCTAAAGAAGAAGTCTTTGCAAACGGTGAACATCTATTGATGATAAGGGGAAGCTATTATGGAATGTTCCACGTCCCTGATTTTTGTCCTTTCTCTGTTAACGTTCATAATCTGCATTTTTGTCCTGGCAAAAATTAGCTATCTGCATAAAACATTGAAAAACATAAAAGACGAACTATCCTGGCAACGTCGCTTGGTCCCGCCGCCTAAACGTGTCAAACCTGTAGAAAAACCGATCCCCCC
>LJUC01000093.1 GCA_001303695.1 Phycisphaerae bacterium SM23_30 | reverse complement strand
TGCCAGACGATGACAGCCACGTGCCAGGGCAGCATGTAAAAAATGGTGCAGACGGCGCAGTCCATCAGGTTGGCGCGGCGGGCGGGGGCCAGTTTGGCTTTTTCGCCGATGGGCTTAACCAGACTGGGCCCGACCAATAGTTCGGCAGCGGCGTTGCTGGCGATGGGGATCGAGGCGATGATGGTGATAAAAATGATGGCGAATTCCGCCTGGCGGACGGTTTTGAGGATGGTTTTTTCGGCGAGCTTGAGGATGCTGCGCATGAGTCCGCTATCGATCATCATCTGGGTCAGGGCCAAGACCAGCAAGGCAAAAATAACCGCCCCTTCGACGCCGGCGATACCATCCTGAATCAGGCCGGTGGATTTGTCGGCCTCGGTGACGATTACGGTGGGAATATGAAAAACCGCCGAGAGGGGCATCTTGCCATTTATAGCGCCCAGGATAATGGCTGAAACGTTGCCGTAAATAAGCGAAACCAGGATGTGCCTGCCGGACATGGCGCAAACAATGACCAAGGCGAAACTGATCAGCATCAATAAGCCCGCGGGGTCTTTGTCGATCCGAAGTTCGGTTTCGGAATTGATTTCTCCGCCCCCGCCGACAAAGGCCAGGACAATCGCGGCCATCAGGGCCGCCGTGGCGGCCAAAGGAAAGCGACTTTTAACCACGTCTTTCATGGTGGCGCCCTGGGTATAGGCCGAAACGATGGTGGTGTCGGAGATGGGGGCCAGGTTGTCACCAAAGGCGGCGCCCCCCAAAAGGGCGATCGCCAGAGCAATAGGATCGGCGCCCAGGAAGATACCAGCGGGATAAACAAAGGGGACTAAAGAAAGATAAGTGCCGACGCTGGTGCCGGTGCCGGAGGAAAACACCATGGCCATTAAGAAGGCAATAAGGGTGAAGATAGTGCCCTTGGCGCCGGTTTCCATGCCGAACCAGAGCAATCCCTCCACCAGACCGCCGCCGGCCATGAGTTTGCCGAATACCCCGGCGAAAATCCAGGCCGTGACGATGACGATACCGTTTTTATCGCCGAGGCCGCGAATGATGGAACGGCAATATTCGGTCTTGGTACGGGCCAAAAATAACCCGACAACGATGGCTACCCAGCCCGCAACCCAAAAAGCCTTGGCGCCGGGTTTCCAGGTGCCCTCCTGAGTTACGGGGGATGTGGTCTCTTGGATTACGGGCGCCAGGGAAATCCAGACCAAGCCGCCCATCAGGACCAACACAGGAATCAAACCCCCCCAGATGCCGCCGTACATTTTTAGACCTTGCCGCTCAGATGACTGCTGCATCTTTACACCCTCACAAAGTTATTTAAAAGGGATATTGATGGATTGCTGCACCTTCTGCTATTAAACATGGGCTTTCACTTTATTGGTGCGGGCAAGGAAGGTATCGGCGTAGGCGTAAATAGCCGGGGCGCCGCCGGTATGTATAAAGAGCACGTTTTGTTGTTTCTTAAAATACCCTTTTTCAATCAAATCGATCAGCCCGGCCATGGCTTTGCCGGAGTAAACCGGATCCAGCAGAATGCCCTCGGTGCGGCACAAAAGCTTGACCGCCTCAACCATCTCCGCGGTGGGCAGTGAATAGCCGGGACCCACATATTCGTCAAAACAGGTAACCGCCTCCCGCGGAACTTGCTGTTTAAGACCCAGATAAGCCGCCGTTTCGCATGCCAGTTTGTAAACGTTGTTTTCCTGGATGTCTTTTTTACGCCTGACATTAACGCCTACAACCGGTATGCCGCTGTTGTTGGCCCAAAAGCCAATCAACAGACCGGCATGGGTTCCGGCACTGCCGCTGGGACAGATGACATGGTCGATTTTTAGACCCATATTAAATAATTGGCCCAGAATCTCCTCGGCACAGGCGACGTATCCCGTCGCGCCGAGGGGAAAGGAGGCCCCGCCGGTTATGATATATGGTTTTCCTCCCCGGGCGATGACCTCATCGGCTTCTTTCTGCATGGCGGCGTCCATATCGCTGCCGCCCGGAACCACGGTGATTTTTTCCACTCCCAGAAGATGAAACAGCAAGTTATTGCCGGTGGCCTGGGGATTGTAACTGTCGGGGACCCGCTCTTCCAGAACCAGCCGACATCTTAAACCTTCCTTAACGGCGGCGGCGACCGTGAGACGGCAATGGTTGGACTGCACCGCCCCGCAGGTAATCAAGGTGTCGGCGCCCTGGGCCAGAGCGTCGGCGACGACGAACTCTAATTTCCTGGTTTTATTCCCCCCGGCCGTGAGACCTAACAGGTCGTCTCGTTTGATGTAAATATCGGGACCGTTTAGTTTTTCGGAAAGTCGGGGCAATTTTTCAATAGGGGTTTTTCCTTCGGTATAAAGACGGCGGGGGAATCTTGCCAGGTCCATTTCGATCTCCTGTGGTTACAGTATGCCTGATTTCAATTTTGCAGAAACCTTTATGATATTCGTTAACCTAATTATTTCACATCGTTGACACCATAGTTGAACGAAATGAATTTGTCAAGGGAATCGTTGGTAAGGGATTTGACCGTGTAATTGTCGGCGCCGACCTTGATCGCCCCCTGGATCCGCGATTTTGCCCTTCGGTGGTAACTATACCGCCACCAAAACTATTTCAAGGAATACTCGCGCAGGCGCTTCAAAAGATTCGTTTCCCGCCCGCAGGTGGTTTTAACCTCCACGCTGGGATCGTCGGTGTCGAGATGGGCAAACGAAACCGTCAGGCTGCCCTGAGGAATTTGCAGTAATTCGACATCCAGCTCGATCGGCTGGGTCGGTAATTCCGTTTTTTTATGAACGTTTTGATAGCCGGCCCAGGCGAAACCGCTGGCCGCCAGATTGCGCTCGCATGCCTGGTAATAGGCCCTGTTCGTCTCAAACGCCAGGGTGTTGGCGCCATGTGATAAAATCAACATGGCCCCGCCCACCAGCGTGATCAGCATCAAAGCCAGTATCGTTACAAAACCCTTGCGCCGCACATGTCGTATGGGAACGCCAATTCTCGTTACAAAAACTAACATACCGGTTTTGCTATTTCTGTTGTAATATTTTTCTTTTTCCAGCCTCACCAAAAAAACCTCCGTTTAATCCGATTCTCTCGGGCGGATGGGCGTCAAGAAAAAACACCCGTGCATTGGCCAGCAGGTCTTTTGTTGCATATCCCACGTCATATTCCACATGGGTTTTAATTTCGAGGGCGTAGGCCTCCCCGTCGCGGCTCCATAGACGCCATCTAATTTTAGCCCGGTGTAGGGGCCATGTGATTACGGCCGGGTCGGGCTGGTTGGGGTCTTTCTATAATATCATCCTTTTGTTGGTAGCGCACGGTGCTGTCGGGTAATTCGATGATGATTGGCTCTCGGCCCACATAGTTAGGATCGGCGCCGGCCGGCTCCTGTTGCAGGGACCGGCCCACATCAACGTCATGCTGCAGTTGATCCAGCAGGTCCTGCATGAAGCTGTTCTCTTCAATCACGTAATGCATGCGCGGAACGTCACCGGCGATGGTTCTGAAAAACTTATTTAAGAACAAGCAGAAAGTTGCCATCATGGCTATCACGCATAGCAGCTCAACCAATAAATAACCCTTACGCATGTTCCTTACTCCACAGCGGCTGTTAAATATCGCGACAGGCGGACCTCAATGGTTTTTTCCGAGAAGACGGCCCTCGCCGTAACTTCAACAAATCTGAGCCCCTGCCACTGGCCGGCACCGGCGCTTTCGGCGACGGTTACCTTCGCTTCCGGCCAGAGCCTTTCAATTTCTTCGTCGCTGATCGTCGGGCCGCCGGCCGCTATCGCATCGAGTTGGGCCTGACCGGCGGCAACGCAGCGGTGTCGGAGCAACTGATAGCGATTGAGCAGGCTAAAGTTATGCAGGCTTACCAGCATACCAATCATGAGAATGGTTATTATCGATACGGCTATTACCATCTCGGCCACCATCCACCCGGAACATCTACTTCGAAACGCAGTCATAAATAATATCCTTCAAATTATCCCACCGTTCAACCATACACCACCACCGAAACACTTGAAATCATTTTAACCAAAGGCACAAACAGGCTATAAATGATGAATCCCACCGCTGAAGCCATTAACAAAATCGTGCAGGGCCACATAATATAACGCGCTAAATTAATGCGATAACTGTAATTGGAGCGATAAAACGACTCGAGGGTCTCCAGGATCGCCATAGTATTCCCTTTATTTACCTTCTGGTCGAAAGCCCAGGCCAGCGTTCCTCCCAACCGGCTTTGCCGGGCGGCAGCGGCGATATCCTCGCCGCGCTCGACCATATGTAGCCAGCGGGTTAAACGTTTGCGGAAATAATAATTAACATCGAGATCCAGCGTTTGGGCAATAGCTCCGTTAACGGTGCCCCCGGCTTTCAGGGCCAGACGCAGGGTTTCCACCGCCTGCTGCAGGGAATAATTATTCTCGAACCAGTGTAATAAGGGCATATGCCATTTAAGAAAATCTCCGATCCGTGAGACCAGATAGGGCCTCCCCGGCCGCCGCGGACGAAACTTGACATATATCGACAAGGGAACCACTACCAGCAAAATAATACTGATTATGCCTGCAAACCAGAGATATAATTCCCAGAAGGTAGTTGTTACAATTCGCGTAGAAAGGGGCAAACTAATTCCAAATTCACCATATATCTTGCCTAGTTTGGGTATGACGAATATGGTAATACCGCTGAGCACCGAAAAAACAAACGAAATAATGATGATGGGATAGATCGGCTGAATGGGGCTGATGCGGCGGGATTTGTCTGCCTTTTGCACCAGATCAGCTTCCAGGCTCTTTAAGGCCAGAGGCAGTTGATCGACGCGTTCGGCTACTCTGATCATGGCGATAATATGACCCGGACAGCGGGGATAACCGTTTTGAACGGCTTCACTTAACGGAAAGCCTTGGGCCAGCCATTCGGAGATATTACGTAAGGTGCGGGCTCGTTTGTCGGTGCGACCGGCAGCGGCGGCAGCCAAGGCCGTCGCCAAAGGCAGGTTTTGTCTCATGCTCGAGCCGATAGTCGAAACCACATAGACCGTGCGCTCCTGGTAGGCGCTGAGGGCATAACTAAATAACATCCAGGTCAATATGATTAATATAATTACTCCCAATCCCCAAAAAAATACCAACGCTAGAGATATTAAAAAGGCTGTCAGGGATATTATAATGCCTACAATGATCAAAATCCGTCTGGCCGCCGAGTGAGGCCATTCAGGTTGCTGGGGATCAGCTTTAAACATCGCCACCTCCAGCAGAACGACGAGAAAAATGGCGCCCCCGAGAACAATCCCGACGTTGTTTTCAATAATTACTCCGCAACTGATGACGGCCCAGGAAACCAGCGGTGAGGCCAACAAGGCAAAGTCCGGCCACTTACGGGCGGCGTAAATCGATAAAGCCAATAATAATATTACCATTATTATAAAATACATAACGCCCTCATCAGCCGCCCAAAGCTTCAATCATCTTCACCATGGGTAAAAACAAGGCGACAATGCAAAATGCCATCAACAGACCCACGATGATCAACATCACCGGCATCAGTAATACCTGCAATTTGGCCTGATGGCAGCGCACCTGCTGCGTGTACATCTCCGTGAGACCGTAAAGATTATCCTGCAACTCGTTTCGCTGGGCGCCCAGTTGAATGGAATAAAGAAAAAGCCGGGGTATTATCCTGCAAAACTGACCCGCCTCCAGTATATTAGCGCCTTTTTCAAGTTGGGCGGCTATCATCTCAGCTTCCCGCTTGAGCTTTTCACTGCCGGCGGCGTTGGCGGCCAAGCGCAGGGCGGTCGGCATATCACAGGCGGCCCCGATCAATAACGCCAGGGCGTCAGCCATCCGGGCCATAAGGCTGCTGTGATAAACCCGGCCAAATACCGGAAACACCAGATAAATCGACTCATTAAATCTCCGTCCGGCGGGAAACGACGAAGAAACCACCGCAACAACGATAAACAGCAATACAGCACCGGCAACGATGAGCCAGAATGGTATCACATGCTGCGGTATGGCGAGAATTATGTTCGTCACTAAAGGTAAAGTAACGTCAAACTCCCCGAAGACCTGCTCAAACTGAGGCACCACCACCAGAAACAAGAACGTTATTACCAAAGCCGCCAGGGTCAGCACCACCAGAGGATAACACATGGCTTCAAAAATAATCCGGCGGGTCTGGCCGGTAATTTCCAGATGCCGGTTAAGGCTGGTGAGCATCTCGCTGAGGCGGCCGGTCTCGACGCCGGCCTTCAAGATCTGGCCGTATAATGGAGGAAAGTGTTTGCGCCTGCCTTCAAAGGCCTGCTCGATACTGCCGCCGGCCTCCAGTTCGTCGGCGATCTCTGCGATAAGTTTACCCATGGACCCCGTGCCGGTGTCCGCCGCTAACTCCCGCAGACCCCTCTCCAGCGGAATCCCCGCCTGGGTCAGGGCGGCTAACTGTTGATTAAACAAAAGAAATTCATTCCGGCCGACGGGTGTCTTGGGCTTCGGCGGCGGCGCTTTCTCAAGGGTGTTGACCGTCAGCGGCATCTCGCTGAGTTGTTCGCGGGCCTGTTCTGGTGAAGACGCCTCAATGGTCCCGGTCATCAACCGACCGGAAGAGGTCAGCGCCTGATATTCAAATGTGGGCATGATTTATTCCTCATCTTGGAATAATGTTTATTAACTCAATTTTATAAAGGTATTCGCTACAGGGTGGCAGCCTCAAACCTGATAGGGCTGGCCGATTGCGTTATAACCCTTAATATCGCGCTAAAATTTAATATAATTGGTATTACGCATTGCCGCAGACCGTCTTAATTTCGGATCGGGTAGTGACGCCCTGGCCGACTAACCGCATGCCATCCTGCACCATAGTCATGTGACCGCGGCTTCTCAGAATATCTTCCAGTTGATCCAGATCGGCCTTGGCCAGGAGCGCCTGACGCAATTCACCGTCGAGCTGCACCATCTCCGCCATCAAAACCCGGCCTTTATATCCGGTCTGAAAACAATCCTCGCAGCCGGAAGGCTCATATGTATCGGCTTCCGTATCCTTCTTCTTACATTGGGGGCACAGCTTACGGGCCAGCCTCTGATTGACCACCGCCGATACGCTTGAGGTTAACTGGTAAGGTTCGATACCCATCTCCAACAACCTTATCAATGCCGCCGCCGGGGTGCCGCTGTGCAGGGTGCTCATCAGCAGATGGCCCGTAAGGCCGGCTTCGCAGGCAATGCGGGCGGTCTCGGCGTCCCGGATCTCGCCGATCATCAATACTTGAGGATCCTGTCGCAGCAGCGACCGAAGGGCCGTGGGAAAGGTCATTTCGCCATGAGGTGTAATCTGGACCTGGGTAACGCCGTCGATATGCCTTTCGACCGGGTCTTCCAGCGTGACGATGCTTTTACCGGGAAATTTCCGCATAATATACCCTAACAGGGCCCCCAGAGTGGTGCTTTTACCGCTGCCCGCCGGGCCGGTGAGCAGTAAAACCCCCTGATTCTTTTGGGCAATTTGCTTCAAAACCGAGCAGATCCCCTCAGAAAATCCCAGGGCCTCCAAATCACTCAGGCCCGCTTCCTCGTAAAACAAGCGCACCACGGCCCGTTGGCCGTGAATGGTGGGAAAAACCGCCAAACGCTGATCAATGACGTCGCCATGATCGCCGGTAAGCTCAATACGGCCTTCCTGAGGGATGTCATTGCGATAAGTCAAAAGATCACCCATCACTTTCAAACGAGCTATGATATTGTCGCTTAAGGACTTAGGGAGTTTCTCCACAACGTTAAGCACCCCGTCCAGGCGAAATTTAACCACCTGGGCCGAACTGGTAGGTTCAAAATGAACGTCGCTGGCGCCGGCGTGAATGGCTTTTCGCAACAGATCATCTATCAGCGATACAACATCAAATGCCTCGGTTTTTGAACCATCGGCACCGGGATTCGAGGGCAATAAAGGTGATCCGGACATCTTAAAAGCCTTAAGGGTATATTAGATCAAACGCCGCAAATGCGCCGAACGCGTTATTATAATTCATTATCTCATAATGTTTTACAAACATCGACAGCACCGCAGGGTCCGCTTTGCAATATTAGATCGCTTCCTTTTGCAAGAACGACGTCCGAGCGCCGCAATCGTTACGTAAAAAAAAGGAATTACCTTGATAAATATTGATGTTTTTTACCGGAATTTTGGTTAATATATACTTTGGTGGTGCGTCTTGATTAATAAAAGAAACTGATTCTAAAACGAAAAGTATGCCATGGCGACAAAATCTGTCAGTTTCCAATGGTGCTGGGATCTGGCCGGGGCGTGGTCCCTGGAAGCCGACCGAAAGTGGATTCTCTCGGCCATGGGCCGCCACGGGGAGTCCCTGGTCGCTCTGCTATGGCGCATCCTGGGCAACGAACAGGATGTCTGCGACGCTTATCAGGAAACGTTCTTAAAACTGGCGCATCATCAGGCAAAAACCAAGCCCAAAAATATCAAAGCTTATCTCTTCCGCAGCGCCAGCAACGTAGCGATTTCCATGTTGAGGAAAAAAAATCTGCACCTGAAGGCCTGTAAAAACCTGGCCCGCAATACTTCTCAGGTGCAGAAAGTCGATTACTTAGGCGATCTTGACGGTAAACAACTACAGCAGCAATTACGCTGCTACATCATGCAACTGCCGGATTACCTGCGAAACGTCGTAATTTTACACGATCTGGGAGAAATGTCGTATCAGCAAGTGGGCCCCATATTAGGTATTTCCATGGGAACCGCCCGGGTTTACCGCTGCCGGGCCCTCCAGTGGCTGGCCGCCCGGTTAGCCGACAGGAAAGAAAAATGAAGAAGTTATTTAACCAAAAAATTGATAATTGTAAAACCATCAGAAACTGGATTATTAAAACCCTGAACGCGCGGTTGAGTATCCAGGCCGACTGGATGCAGGCGCATATAATCAATTGCCCTCGCTGCCGACAGCGCCTCAGCGGATTCAACCGCGTGGCGTTAGGTTTGTCTCTGATGAAATCTCAAGCCCATAATCGGGATTTGCTTAAACGGGCCAATCAGCAGGCGATAAACGTATTACAAAAATCGCTGCGCCAACTGCCCCAGGCGGAAAAACTACGGCGTAAACAACCGAAACCCCAACTGTGCAAACGCCTCGGCAAATATTCCCCCTCCCTATCCAATGCCGCCGCCTGTTTGATGCTGTTGCTGTTGATAAGAATCGGGGTCTTTTCCGGGATGGAAAAGTGTCAGACCGCCGGAGAAAAAGCCGTCCGCCAACACTACGTTCTTCATCTGGGTGAAGAATTAACCGATGATCTTTTCATGACCTAGTCCGCCGCATTAATAAAATACGGCTAAGAAATTTTTCTCACCGTCGCGGTCGGGCTGATATGTCTAGGTTTTTTTTCGCGTTTTTTTCGAGGATGATCTGGGCTTCCTCGGAGCTGACGGTGTTGTCTCTTCGTCTTTTTCTGGAACCGCTTTCTTCTTTTCGGGCTGGAGGGCATCGCGGAAGCTCATCAACCCTTTTAACGTATTAAACCAAAACGGAGCCCCCAGGCCTATCAGCACCGCCGTCATCAAAACCCCCAGTATGTTGGATATATCCCCATAATACGCAAATCCCTTTGACCATGGAGTTATATCAAATGATGCCAATTCGTCTGCGGCCATTTGGGCCCATTCAACGGCTTGTTCATAGCCTTTCCGGTGCAATTCTTCTAATATCATTTCATACTCAAGCACCATGCTCTCTCGTTCCGGATGATCTTCCAGAACGAGCGACAACTCATCCAGAATATCTTGCCGGGCATCTCCCACCCCGCTGACTTCCTCAAGCGTTTCCTGTAAATCAGGATGGTTTTGCTGTAATCTTTCTAAGGCTTGGCTGGAGATGTCTTCATATCTCATTAATTCCTGGTAGTCTGTTTCGTACTTGTTGACCAGCTCCTCGGCGCTCTTTACCGCCTGAATACGGTACTCCGGATCGGTGGAAAGCCGCTGCAAAGTATCAGGGGCGCTTACTTGAAAAATTAGGGCCACGAACAACGCACAAATTAAGCTAATCCATCGTGTTTTTGCCCGGAAACTTTGTTGCAGTCCTTTCTCCATGCGCTCGAACCATGGTAAGATTTTGTCCATGCTTATATTGTCAAACTCCTCGTGTTCGCTTAAAAGCATTTTTAGCTCTTTCTCTAAAATCCATGACGTCCCGCCGGCCTTCTTGCCCTTCATCACGCTGTTGGCATTCAGGATTTCGTCGGCCAGGTCTCTGCCTGATTCCACTTCCGGGGCTAACTCCAGTAAGCGTCCTAGCCCCACGCGCAGGTTTCGCGCGCGAATATTAAAGAAGTAAACAAAGGCTTGAGTCAACGATGTAACCAGGAGGCTTAATGTAAGCATAATACCGGAAAATCCGATGAAAATACCCAGTGTTTCGAATAATGTATTTTGATCCATCTCATTATCTCCAGATAAATAAAATAAGCGATATTTAACTTATCTAGCTCTAATCCAACGTGTCCCGTCTCCTCGACGTGTTTCTCTAACCGTAGGAGGAAAATTAGGATTTTCATCCTCATCCACCTCCACGATGCGAAACCATTTACCGTCGGTCTCGATCAGGATATGGCTGAACTCGTGCATTTTCCGGCGGGCGCTCTGGGTAACCAGATTAGCCCACTTGAACCGCTTCTCGTGAATGAGGGTGTGATAAACCCGATGAGATCCGCCCAGCCAGCTAATGACGGTAGGATTCGGATGTCTCCATGAGGGCGTAAAACCTCTGGTCCCCATCGAGGCCACCGACAACACGGGAAGAATGTCTCTACCGTCGGTTCCTTCGCGCCGAAAGAACGGCCGGTAGGCATGCGCACTGCCGTGATGAGGAAGCTTCAACACATCCACCTCTAACAAATCCAATTCTCCCCTTTCCTCCAGGTGCTGCATGAGTTTCTCTTCGGATTTCTCATTGTGATCGCCCGGAAACAACATGGAAAAATCACCGTAATCAAGCCGAAAGGTTACGCTATTCCCGTTGATCGTCTCTCCCCAGTCCCCAAACTCGCGCGCCCTCTCTAAAGGCCAGATGAGCCTGAAATCAATATCCGTGGTGTCCACCCCCCGATCAAGCTCTCTTTCTCGTTCTATGATAAACGGTCCGTTAGCCTTACAACGCTCAAAAAGCCCAACCTCGATAGGGGTTTCCTCTTCCGCCACGGCGCCGGCAAGATCCTCGTAGATGCCCTGAAATTCCTCGTCGCCCAGCCTCTCTATCAGGTCGGCTTTCGTATCGATCAAATAATCATCTCTCAACTTCTTTCCCAGCCCGTCGTCATCGGGATCGAGAAATGCCATCCCCCTTACCAATTGATTATTCCTGCGCTCGATTACCGCCTGTTTATATGTAGTAGAATTGGAGAATCCCCGCTTCCCGCGTCGGTATGAAGCCAAACCGTTATGGTATATGGATTCCACTCCCACCGAGTCCTCGGTGAGTATGTGCGTGAATCCTTTTATGTGATCTTTATCATGGTGCGTGATCACCGCATGTTCGATAAGGGGTTCGTCATATAATTCCAGCAAAAATTCCTCCATTAATGTCTCGTTTTCTTGATTGAACGATCCGCCGTCGATCAAAACATCCACTGCTTCTGTACGGCTGAGATCGTCATCATCAGGAACAGGATCGTAATTACACCTGGCAGGCAATTGAATAAGCAGCCCATCCCCCTGGCCGACATACACTGTCCAGATTCGCATCAGATCGTCCGGATCGGGCTGATAATCAATGCGCTGAACTCGGTGAAAGGAACTGTATTCCGGGGGTATATCCGCCCCGCAGGGAACTAATAAAAATAGAATTATAAGGCAGAAAAAGAAGATTTGCCTTTGAAAACAAGATTGAGGCACAAAAACACACTTAAGCGATTTGATGGGAAATTTAGAAGCATCCATTTTTTTACTCCCTAAATCAATATATATTATTTCAAAGCAGGTTGATTCAGGGGTGTCAATATAAAAATTTGGCAAATACTTTACCCGGATTCGGTGGAATATTGCAGAACGCAAGCCTCGAAACCATCCGAAGATTTTATTTGACAGTTAGTTAGGAAAATTTGAGCCCCCGAGAACGGCAAATTCTCAAGCGATAAAGTAATTTTCTGCTAAAAACTGCTGCAAACGCCTCCTGAAATCCCAAAAGGAAAAAGGCCGCCAACCGTAAATGACTGTCAACCCGTAAGTTACGAAATAGCGGCGATCGGATTTGAACCGATGACCTGCGGGCTATGAATCCGCTGCTCTAACCATCTGAGCTACGCCGCCTGTAAAACTAAGAAATTATATAAAAGGTTTATATCGGTGTAAAGCCGCTACTAATCCAAAGAAACATATATTCTCTTACTCAATCGTCTGGCCAATAAGGAATTCAAGTCCTCTTCCCGGTGAGTTCGCAGCAATATTCCATTTTTGTATCGCAAAAAAGATACAGTTTCACTTGACGATACACTCACGTCTGATATAATTGCTCTTAGATCCTGATTAGCTGGTTAAGCCATAGAGAGTCAAAAAAACGAATCGATTTGGATACTTATAACGCTGAATGTAAAAAAATATTATACGTCATATTATTTGTAAAACGTTTTTTTGCAAGCTGTTACAATCTATTAGAACACAAAGAAACTCGTTCGAGAAATAAGGATCCGTATTAATGGTTCATTTACTATTCTTATCTCAGCGGGGCAGTATTCGCAGTCAGATAGCCCAGGGCTTTGCCCGCCTGTTGGTCTCGGCCGACGAGGTGGACATTACCAATGTCGGAGTCACCGCTCAGCCGCTTGATAAACGTGCTGCGAGCGTTATGGCAGAAGTAGGCATAGATATCTCTTTTCAATCCAGCCGTTCTCTGTTTGATTTGAACTCAACGGCCTATGATCTGGTTATTGTGCTGGATGCCGCCGCCGCCGTTTATTGCGCCTTACTGCCCGGAGAGCCTACGGTGCTCCGCTGGGACGTGCCCGATCCCCTCAGCGACGGCGAGCCGCCGGATCTAGCACCCTTCCGGGCCGTCCGCGATGAGATTAAACAACGCCTGGAAGCCTTTTTCAACGGCGGATATCTCTCGGTTATGATGTCCTTGAAAAACAATATCGAAGTGATCCTGGATCACCTCTCCGAGGGTATCATTGCCCACGATTCCCAGCGTAAAATCACCTGGTTCAACCGGGCGGCCGAACGCATCACCGGTTACGACCGGCACGAGGTGGTGGGGAAAAAATGTGATGAGGTGTTTCCCGGCGGCTTTTGCGGCGGCAAATGTTCCTTTACCGATAAGTTGCCTGATTTTGACCGTTTGTATTACCCGCTCAAAATTAATACCAAGGATGGCCATCAGCGGCGGGTGGAAATGTTGGTGGCGGCCATGCGCAACGATCAAGGTGATTTTCAAGGCGTACTGGCCAGTTTCCACGATATTACGGAGTTTACCCGGCTGCGACAACAGTTAAAGAAGGTGCGAAGTTTTCACGGCATCATCGGCGGTGATGACAAGATGCAGTTGATTTACGAATTGATTAATGACCTGGCAGTCAGTGATTGCCCGGTCCTGATCCAGGGTGAAAGCGGCACCGGCAAAGAACTGGTCGCCGGCGCCATTCACGGCGAGAGCCGCCGGGCGGGCCGACCTTTCGTCACCGTTAATTGCGGCGCCCTGCCCGAAGGTATCCTGGAAAGCGAATTGTTCGGGCATGTCAGAGGCGCTTTTACCGGCGCCGTAAGGGATAAAAAGGGCCGCTTCGAGTTGGCCGACAGCGGCACCATCTTTCTGGATGAGGTGGGCGAACTTAGCCCCAATATGCAGGTTAAGCTGCTGGGCGTCCTGCAAGAGGGAACATTCCACCGGGTGGGAGGCGAAAAACCGGTTCGTGTGGACGTACGTGTTCTCAGCGCCACCAACCGCGACCTGCGAGAGATGGTGCGGCAGGGAAAATTTCGGGAGGACTTGTTCTACCGGCTCTGCGTGGTGCCGGTGGTTTTGCCGCCCCTGCGGCAAAGGCGTAATGATATTCCGTTGCTGGTTGAGCACTTTATGAGTCGTTTCGGCAAAAATGTCGCTCGACCTATCCAAAGCATTACTCCGGACGCCATGCACTGTATGATTGATTACAATTGGCCCGGCAACATCCGCGAACTGCAAAACGCCATCCAGTACGCCTTCGTCAAATGCAAATCCGAGACCCTGCAGGTGGAGCACCTGCCCCCGGAAATATTATCTTACCTGGCCGAAAACCCCGCCCCGGAGATCTCCGCCGCGCTGGCCCGCCGGCAGAGCGACTACCCGCGCAGGCGCAAACTCAACGCCCCCCGCGTCCAGGAAGCCCTCCAGCAAACCAACGGCAACAAAGTAAAAGCCGCCCAACTGCTCGGCGTCGGCCGCGCCACCCTCTACCGCTTCTTAAAAGATCACGACCATACCCTCTAAGAACCTACCAAACATCCTTTAAAACTTTGCCGCCCTCCTTCCGAGTCTTTATACAAAGAACGATAAATGTTTCATAATTCGCAAAGGAACCCATGTTAAGGGGGATACATTATGAGCCGATAATAATAAAGACTATTTGAGCCGGTCGTAACTAATCGATCCTGATGACAGGATTGTTGCCGGGAAATTGATTTGTAGGAGCAAGTAAAATGGGACGAGGATACTTAGCGCCGCGGCTCATTACCAATTTTGCGGTGAAGATTCGCTGCCTGGAAGAGGAAAGGTTTCTGCCCGCCTGGTCGGTGAATCTGAGCGAGACGGGGGCGTGTCTGCGGCTTAAGCGGCCTATGGAGGTAAATCAGCCCGTCGTCCTGCAGATCAGGCTCACCGAACAAACTGCCCCCATGGGGATGACGGGCCGGATAGCCTGGGTGCGCCAGGACCGCATCAACCAGGCATATTACTGCGGATTGGGATTCACCGACCCGGACCCCGAACACCTGATGCAGATCAAAGACTACGTGGAACTGGGCGGCGAAGCTCTGCTGGAATTTCTTTCGGAGTTTCCTTTGTTTAGGGAATTTTCCCGGGAGGACTGTCAATCACTGTTAAAAATCGTCACCTTGCGCGAACTGGAAAAAAAAGAAATTTTATATGTAGAAGGAACCCGGGACGTAGATTTGCAGGGATTATTTATCGTTCAGTCGGGCCTTTTGAGCATTTTCAAGGGATACGTCCCTCGACCGGAACGGCAGTTAGCGGTGGTTTCTCCGGGGCAGATATTCGGCGAAACGACGCTGATCAACGATCAGCCCCATTCGGCCAGCATTATGGCGGTTAATGACTCGCGGCTGATTCAAATAAGCAAAATGGGTTTTCAACTTATGCGTAAGCAGCAGCCTGCCTTGGCCCTGGACATCATGGAAGTAGTGGCCCGGACTCTGGCGGCGCGGCTGGGACACACCACCAAGAAACTTTTCAGCCCCGTGCGCTTCTAAACCGCCCGCCGAAAACCAATCTAGCCGGCCCCGACGCGACAAATACGCACGTCCGGCATATCAACCTGCCCTAAAACCAACGCCTAAACGTCAACAGTATTTGGTTGACATTTAGGAATCCGCCGATTATAAACACCCTCTGGTAATTAATCCGCAAAATACGGTTGAAAGCAAGCGGGTATGAAAGGAGAACGCCATGCCGGATTTTGGAACTGCATTTTCAGGAAAAGCGTCGGAGCGAAAACTTACCCAGGCGGACCTTGTTCGGGCGATCCGCTTTATGATCGCCGCGGAATACGAAGCGGTGCAACTCTACATGCAACTGGCCGAATCGATCGAGGACACCCTGGCCCGCGAAGTACTGATTGATATCGCCGACGAAGAACGCGTGCATGCCGGAGAGTTCTTGCGGTTGTTGAAGCACCTGGAGCCGGAAGAAGAAAAATTCTACGCCGAAGGCGCCAAAGAAGTGGAAGAAGAGATGCGGCAATTGGGAATCAAAAAATAAACCGGGCTATTATGCCGCCCCAAAAACAAGGTAAAAATCAGGTTGACTTGCTCGACTTCTGCCCCGCTCCAGAGTAAAAAGTCTCAATCAAAATATAAAATCAAGACGTTGAGGTGAATGATGAAGGTTTTCGATAAGTTCTTTGGTCCGTCCCCCTTCAAGCAGTTACATGAGCACGCCAAAAAGGTGCATGAATGCGTGGAACTGCTCCGCCCTCTGGCCGACGCCCTGCTGGCGGAAAACTACCAAAAGATCGAAGAATTACACAACCTGATGTCAAAAACAGAGCACGAAGCGGACCAGATCAAGACCCAACTGCGGGATATAATCAGCAAACTGCACTTCCTCTCGGTGGGGCGGCATGAATTAAGTGAGTTTCTGGGTTATCTGGACGACGTGGCGGATGCGGCGGAGGACTTCGCGGTAGTTTTAACCCTGCGGCGGACCAAAATACCCGAAGAGCTCAAGGAGGATTTCCTGGCCTTTGTCGAACAGATCATTAACGTAAGCGAGCAGTTGTTGGATCTGGCCGAGCGGTTGTCAACCGTGGCGGATTCGGCTTTTACGGGCCGGGAAGTCGAGAACATGCTGGGGGCGATTAGC
>LJUC01000290.1 GCA_001303695.1 Phycisphaerae bacterium SM23_30 | reverse complement strand
CAGCCCGTTGAGCCGATGTTACGCTACGGGCGGTGTGACAGGCGAGGGTAGAGTCGGGGGTCTAATTGGGAGGAATCATAGTACGGTGAGCCGGTGTTATGCAACGGGCAGCGTGACGGGATATGGAGGTACATATGTCGGAGGGTTGGTGGGTTACAGTGTGGGTAATTACTTAAAGTGCTTCTGGAATTCTACAGTCAATGCCGGTATGGATGGTATATATGGTTCGAGTGATCCGGAAGTTATTGGCGAATCCACTGAAAACCTGCAAAAAAGTGCTACCTTCATCAACGTCGGCTGGGACTTTGTCGGCGAGTCCGCCAACGGCGACCTTGATTACTGGCGGATGTGCGTGGATGGGGTGGATTATCCCAAGCTATCCTGGCAGTTTCTCAAGGGTGATTTGGTCTGTCCCGACGGCGTGGATATCCTCGATTTGGCATACTGGGCCGCTTATTGGCTCGATGGCAATTGCGATGCCTCCAACAATTACTGCCGCCGCACCGACCTCAATTACGACGGCCGCACCGACCTCTTCGATTACGCCCTTTTATCCGCCCACTACCTCAAAATAAATTAGTCATCTTGAGTCCCCCTCGCCCCACCCAATCACCAAAATTAAAATCCGCGTGCCTCTGCGGTTTTCGATCCTTTTGGCTTTTGATATTTATCTTAAAGCACCTCGGTGACGTGGGGATAACTGCCCAGCACGTTCAGCCGCAGACAATGGTCGCGCACCTGTTGGATGGCCTTTTTGACGTTTTCGTCGTCCTGATGCCCCCGGCAATCGACAAAGAAGTGATATTCTTTTTCCCGCGTTTGGCTGGGCCGTGATTCTATGTTGCTCAGGTTGACGCCGTGCTGCTGAAAGACCTTCAGGCATTCGACCAAGGCGCCGGCCTTGTCGGCGGTGCTGAAGACCAAGGTCGTCAGATCGTTGCCGGTGGGCCTAGCCGGCTCGCGGCCCACCACGAAAAAACGGGTGACGTTGGATGCGACGTTTTCGATGTTTTCGCAGATCACCTTGAGGCCGTACAATTCCGCCGCCAATGATGATCCGATAGCCGCGGTATAGGATTCAGCAGCGGCCTTCTGAGCGGCCAGGGCGGTCGAAGGCATGGGGATGACATCGGCGCCCGGCAAGGCCGAGCTGAGCCAATGGCGACACTGGGAAAAGACCTCAGGCTTGGAATATACCGTTTTTATCTTTTCTAACTCACAATTTGCCAATAGGTTATGATGAATCGCCACCAGCACTTCCGCGCAAATCACCACCGTCGAAACAATCAAAGAATCCAGAGTCTCGATAATACCGCCGGCGATGGTGTTCTCCACCGGCACAAGGCCCAGATCGCTATGCTCCCGGGTAATCTCCTCGAATACGCCCTGGATGTCGCTTTGGGGCTCATATTCGACGCTGTGGCCAAACTTCTGGATGGCGGCGGTGTGGGAGAAGCTGCCTTCCGGGCCTAAATAGGCAATCCGCAGCGGCCTCTCCAGAAAAAACGAACCGCTCATAAGTTCCCGATAGACAGCGACTAAGCAGCGATCGGGCAGAGGGCCTTTGTTGGCCGCTTGAATCTTATCTAAAACCGCTCGTTCCCGATCCGGGGCGTAAATCGGCGGGGCGTCCTGACGGGAACGTTTGACATTGCCCACCTCTACAACCACCTTGGCCCGCTCGTTCATCAGATACACCAGCTGGCGGTCGATTTCATCTATTTTCTGGCGATATTCTTCGAGAGTACCCATGTCCAACACTCCCAAAATATTAAAGGCCGAATTTTACATAAATATATTATTTTAAGTAAATTATGAATTATAAAACCTAGCATGAAAACAGGATTTAGTCAAGAATTTAAGGGATTGAGACGTCATTATAGTTCATCAAGATAAGAAGAACCCGGCTGAGGAGAAGCAGCCGGGCTTGGGTTTTCTCCGAATCCACTGGTGTAGGTGGTTTGGAGGTTATTTTTATTAGCAATTAAAAGTCAGTCGAGGTATCAGGAGGCGGGGGCGTCCGGGGGTGGGCTTCGTCGTAGGTCTCTTTCATTTTCTGGGTGGTCAGGTGGGTATAGACCTGGGTGGTGCTGAGAGACTGATGTCCCAGCAGTTCCTGGACGACGCGGAGGTCGGCGCCGTTGTTGAGCATGTGAGTAGCAAAGCTGTGCCTCAGGGTATGGGGGCTGATGCGGGGGTCGAGGCCGGCCTGGAGGAGATATTTGTCCAGTTTTCTGCGGACCGACCGGGTGCTCAGGCGTTGGCCGTGTTTGTTGATAAAGAGGGCCTGCTGATCGAAAGTATCTTTACGGGGGTCGGAATCTCGGAATGATAAGTAACGCTGTATGGACTGGAGGGCGGGGGTGCCGATAGGTGCCAGACGCTCTTTTTTGCCTTTGCCCCTGATATGAAGGACTTCACCCAAGAAGTCCACGTCGGCCAGGTTGAGGGCGACCAGTTCGCTGACTCTCAGGCCGCTGCCATAGAGGGTTTCCAGGATGGCCCGGTCGCGGGCGCCCAGCAGGGTGTTGCGGGGCGGGCAGTTGAGCAGGACGGTGACCTGTTCGGGCTCCAGAAACAGGGGCAGGCGTTTTTCCTGTTTGGGGGTGCGAATGGCGGAAACGGGGCTGGTTTCGATGCGTCCCCTTCGAACGAGGAATTTGTAAAAGCTGCGGAGGGTCGCCAATTTACGCGCCGTAGTGGCTTTTGAGTAGTTTTCCTGGCTAAGATGCGCCAAGAAGGCCCTGATGACGTTGACATCGGCCTGTAAGATCAATTTAGTAAGGTCGATGGCTACGGCAGTGGCGGCGCCGGGGTTTGTAGCCGATCCGTAGGGAGGCGGTGTTATTTGCCCATCAGGTGCGGGGGTGCGTTGATCGGCCTGAGCGTGTAAATAAGCAACATATTGTTGCAGGTCAGCCGAGTAACACTTGATGGTGTGATTGGAAAAGTGTTTCTCATAAGCCAAATAGTCCAAGAATTCTTTAATGATTGGATACTCTTGCATGGTCTTTTCATTCCACGGCGACGGTTAACATGTTCATTTTTGCAGGTTCAGCGCCTCATAAAGGTCGATTCGCAACTGAACCTTTCCGTTGTATAGCCTGCCAGGGTCTGAAGGCAGGTGACAATTACTACTATTTCGTTGTGGTCGGGTGTTTTGTTATATTTCCGTCAGGGCCAGTGGGGCGGAGGTTCGACGGGGGTGTCGGCGGCGGAGCTGCTCTTGATACCGAGCAGTTCGTCGGCTTCTTCGACCAGATTCTTACTGAGCTGAAAGCTGAGAACAGCGGCGTCGAACCAGTCGAAATCCTGATTTCGGTCGTGGGCCATATCGACAAAGGCATCCAGGACCGCTTCTTCAGAGCCGGGCTCGTAACGGAAAAGAAATTTTTGATTTCCCTTCAGCAGGGAAAGTTCCTTTTTGCCGGGCATTTTATTCTCCCTGTGGCTGGGTAATTTCGCTGGGTGGTGTAGCTTCTCCAACTGGCCGGTCTCTGCTGGCCGGTACGGGTTTGGGCATATTTTTTGATTCTCTCAACGACGTCCTTCCGGTCGGCGTCGATGATACGGGCGAGCCCGACGCGGGGTTGGTATTCGGGGCTGATAGGCAACTCGAAGGGTTTGGCCTGTCGAACCAACATACCCGGATTAACCGGGTTATTTAAGGCATCGTTGACATTTTTTTCCCGGGGGACGTATAATTGGACCGCCATCCCCACCTTGGGCGGGGGGTAGGGGTCGTACTGGGTAATGGAGCCGACGATAATGCCGTCAATGTCGAGATGCATGGCGACGTTCATAGCATCTTCGGGATTGAAGATGCCAGGTAGGCCCAGTTGATTCATAGCAGCTAAGACGCGATTGACCGGAACTACGGTAAAACCTTCTACCAGCTGAAGTTCGGTATAGAATTCGTCAGTGACAGCCATAACGTCGAGATATTCGGAGCCGGACTGGTTCAAAAACGGCGCCACCGCCAGGCTGCGGGGCTGGGGGTGGGGATTTTGATATAGGCGGGGCGTGGATTCTTTCTGGCAACCATTACCGACCATAGCCCCTATCACAAGGGCGGCCAGAGGTACTCGAAGATGACTCAAGTGACGATTCATAATTTTTAATTCTGGTAATTTGACCTAATATTGCTCTGGGGATGCTGAGACAGATCCACCGGGGTTTGCTGGCCGAAGACCACGTGGTGGGGTTTGATCGACCAGATATTTTCAATGCCTTTGCGATCGGAGCAGAAGAATATATTTCCGTCCGGGGACCAGGTGGGGGAGAAGTTTCCGGCATCGGAATGAGTTAATCGCAGGTTGTTACTGCCGTCGAGGTCCACGACCCAAATATCCTCGCCGGAAGCCTGAGGTACGGCGGGATCGACTTTTTCGTAAATACTTCGATTGATGGTGCCATAGGCCAATTTGGCGCCATCGGGCGACCAGGTGGGGCACAAGCAGGCGTGATGAACACTACTGACAATTTCGGTGGGGAACTTGGCTTCTCCATCCACCAAGTCAAGGGTCCAGACGCTGAACCATCTACTACCGCGAAAACGGGCCTGCTGGAAGGCAATTTTGTTGACTTTGGGGTTTGGAGACCAGGTGGGAAACATTCCATAACCGATCCATTTTTTAGCGCCCGGGTTTTCCGCATCCACGATCCATAGTTCCCATTGCTTTGAACGGGGCCCCAGGCAACAATAGACGATTTGTTTGCCGTCGGGCGACCAGGAGGGATGCAGCTCATTTCCGGTACCGCTGGTAAGCTGGGTGGGATTGGCACCGTCCACCCCGATCACCCAGACGTCCCAGTTGCCCGAGCGGTTGCTGGCATAGGCGACCTTGTCGGCAAGGGGAGAGAAGCAGGGTTGAATTTCGCTGGCGGGGTCGCTGGTCAGCCGGGTGACGGTAGCGCCATGGGTGCGTTTCAGATAGATATCGGGATTGGGTGCGTGGCGCAAAGAACTGATAACGATCCACTTGCCGTCGGCAGAGACGTCGGGATCGAAATCGCCGCCTTCTTCACAGAAACTGTGTTGATTGAGAGAAGCGAAGGGTTTGGCGTCGAAGGCCACAGGCTCCCATCCCTGGAAGTCGCCATAAAGGTTATTTATGACGGGGTTTACCTGAGGTTGATCCGAGGGGAAAGAAAGCCACGGTCCCGAGGAAGAACAGCCATTCATAATCAGCAGGAAAAATAAGGCAATGGCTGAGATAATTTTTGTCCTGCGGTCTGGTTTACAATGCGTAAGGGACGTTAATGATCGCATAATTTTTTGGCTGTGATCCAGGCACATCAGCCTCCGGCCGTATGGCGAAGAACATAACAGCCTCCGGCCCAATCGTTGGGGCTCCTCCCCCAATCCATTTGTTGACAGGTTGTTGCGCTGCATTAGCCGATGCCTCCAATATCCAGGTTTGTTTGGAATCTTTTGATAAAGATGCCAACGGCGGAATCCCTGGACTCTGAAGTTTTTATCGGCCTTTATGAAGTTCCAACTAAGTAAAATGTATCAATTTTTTTTTAGACCGTATTAAAGTCCTATAACAACACCAAAGGTTATTATCGTCCGGTTGAGGCGGATAACATTAGCGGGAGGAGAAGTATAAACAGGGCCGCCCAAAAGCAAATGCAGCGGAACCGTGGCGGGACAAATTATTTATATTGCAAGTCTTTAAATAAAAGGCATTTACAATAATATAGAGCAAGAAGGTTATTACCCGATGGAGAGGTATGATAACCAATAAGCGAAGTTGACAGTAATACAGGGTATCGTTATAAATTGGATTTTATGAATACATCAACCTCTGAATTATACAGTGTCAGCGTGGTGATACCGGCTAATGATGCGGAGAAATACATTGCTCGGGCGATTGAGAGCGTACTTTCTCAAACCCGGGGCGCAGATGAGATTATAGTGGTTGATGACGGTTCCACCGATGACACAGCCGGGGAGGTTCAGCGTTACAAAGGGAAGGTGCGTTATTTACGACAAGAGAATCAAGGTGTGTTTACAGCCTGCAATACCGGGATTAAGTCGGCGCGGGGGGAGTGGATCGGTTTTTTAGATGCGGAAGACGAATGGCTGCCGGAGAAGTTAAAGGTACAAATGGCCCATTTGCGGCGGAATCCGCAGTTAGTATGGACTCACGGCGATTTTTACCGTCACATCTCCCAGGAGAACCGACCCGGGCCGGTGCGAGATGCGAGCAAGGTGGAATTGTTACTGGGGGGCAAAGAGTATTTTGACAGTTATTTTTGGGCGTTTTTAACCGGGTTTTACGCATGGGCAGGTACGCTGATAGTAAAGCGTCGGGTTTTGGTCGAGAGGGGTCTGTTCCGGGGGGGCCAATCAGGGGCGAATGATACCGATATGTGGTTTCGGATAGCGTACCGCTGGCCCCAAATCGG
>LJUC01000092.1 GCA_001303695.1 Phycisphaerae bacterium SM23_30 | reverse complement strand
CGCTTTCCACCAGCGACATGACTTTTAGCGGATGGCGGGCGCAATATTTAACCAGGGCCCGGGAGGCGACCAGACCGCTTTTGACGCCGTCTTCCATGCTCTGGCCGGGGGATTCGAATAGTATTCCGATACAATTGATTAAGCCGTGATAATTTACGCTGCCGCGGGGGAAGCTGGGGATGCCGCGCCACGATTCTCGGTTGCCGCCGGAATAGTACCAGGATTTGAAGCCGGCGGCCTGCATCTCCATATCAATAAAAGGAAATACCTCCCGATCGCACAGATGGGTAAGTCTCTGATCGCCGGCGGCGTTGCCGGGGCCCTGATAGCAGATGTTATAGGGGTAGGAGCCGCCGTTGTGGCCGTCGAGACACATATGCGGCTGCCAGGGCTGAAGAATGTTGCGGACGTAATTTCTCAGGGCGGGCTGTTCCAGATTGATGTATTCGCGGTTCATATCGACGCCGGTGGAATTTCCGCGGGTGGAGCGGACAAACCCATCGGGATTGATCGAAGGCAGCACCAGGACAATTACATTATCCAGCAACCGGTTCATTTCGTGGGTGGGATCGGCCAGTTCGCGGATGAGAATAAGAAGGGAATCACGGACGGTTTTTTCGCCGCCGTGGACATTGGCGGCCAATTCCAGGATCGGTTTGCCGGAGGCCCAGGCTTCAGCGGGTTGAGTGACCAGCGGCCGACTGAAAATGGCATAGGGCTGCTGGCGGCCTTCGATGGTAGTACCAAAAGACGACAACAGCATCTCCGTGGAAGTGGCCTGCACGTCCTGCAGATACTGCATCATCTCTTCATAGCTGGTGTAGTTTTGAAAGTTGGACCTCTCGCAAGGGGTAAGGATGGCCTGACCCAGAGCGAGGCTGTTGACGCCCATGAGTAAGACAGCGGCAAAAATAACCATTCGGGAAAATCTGGGGAAACGATTCATTTGCTCGACCTCCTATAATTTCTGGAATTACGAGTGTTAATGAAAACCGTATTATATGAATATCCGGTATTTTTCACAAATATAAAATAATGTTTAGTAAATTGAGCAGCTAAGAAATTTCGAGGTAAATTGCGGGTTTAATGACGTTTTTGATTCAAGGTCATCGGCCTGTTGACAAATCTTGCGGCAAGAGGGGCGTGTTTTTCGGGATTATTTCCTCAAACCTTTGTTAAATAATAACTTATGACGATGTCGGGGGGATTTTAATATAGTTTTGATCTGGTCAAATCACTACGATTTTAATCTGAAAAAGGCTAACCTTGCCCCCCCGATGGGGTCTAAATCTGTAGAAGTACGGAGATCGAAATGATAGGCCCGACACTGCCAAATCGGCAGGTACAAAACAGGAGGCCAAATCATGCGAAGTCAATTATTTAGACGCCATTACCGGGTGCTGGGCGGGGTGATTGTGACCATCCTGGCGGCGGGGCTGGTGCTTATCAGCACCGCCGGGGCCGCCCCGCTGCATCAGAGCAAGGGCAAATCGGTGTCGAAATCCTCCAGCTCCCAGAGCACGTCAACAAGTACTAAATCATCCCAATCTTCGAGCAGCAAGGCCGGCAGCTCGTCGAAACAGAGCAAATCATCCAGCGTCGCTAAATCCGCCCGATCCTCAAGTACAACCTCAAAGTCTTCAAGCACGGCGCGGCAATCGGCGGGCAAATCCTCGAAAAGTTCGGCCGTTAAATCGTCCACAAGCTCATCCAGTAAATCCACGACCTCCCGAACCTTTTCGACCAGGAGCAGCAGCTCCAGTCTCAGCAGGGCTTCTGGTACCATAACAAGTTCGTCCAGCAGCCGACAGTCAACCGGCACCAGCAGCACAGTCAGCAGCCGCTCCAGCAGCAGTCAAGCACGACGCTTGGCAGTGCAAAGTGCGGCCCGATCAACCACCTCGTCCCGTCTAACTGTCGGCGCCAACAGCACCCGTGCCAACAGTGCCGGAACCACCGGTTCCAGAATCAGTGGTTTGTCAAGCTCAGTTTCTTCTAGTTCCAACCGGTCAACAACGACATCGGCACTATTGAACCGGGCTAATTCAATAAGTTCGGCCCAGCAACAGGCGCAGAGCAGCTCATCAATTAACCTGCCTACTCGATCGAGCGTTACGACGAGATCGACCGGTAATTTGTCCACCAGTTCGATCAGGTCGGCTGGGCCTACCAGCCGATTGACTACCCGACAGAACACCTCGCCGCCTGCCGATCCCGTGTATCTTAACAGGGATCAGCGGGATATGTCCACGGCGCAGAGATCGAACAATCCGGCCAGCGCCAACGAGTTATCCGTATCAGCGCTGGCCGCCGCTCAAAGGGAGAAGGCGAGTATGCATCGCCGGGAGCCGGCGCCAAAAGTAACCGTGGTTCCTTCCCGGAGCAGACTGCTCAGTCGGGCGTTATTTGTTAATAGTCTGCGGGGATCGCTGCATCGGCTGGCGCCCCGGCCGGCGCCGGCGTTGGTCCATCGCCAGACTAATATTATTCACCATGAAACCAACGTGATCAATCAGCCGCCGGTAGTGATTGTCGGCGGGACGAGTACGCCCTATGACGATTATTATTATGACGAAGCCGGTTATCTGCCGGAGGAATATTACGGCGGCTACTATCTGGATACCGATTATCTAAACGCCTTCGGTTACGCCTATGATGAACAGGGCAACCTTTACATATGCCCGCGGGATGAATATTACGCGGCAGCGCCTTACGTCACGAGCGAAGGTTATATTCAACCGCCGGCGTATCTGGTGGGGCCGGAGATCGACATCGAGAGCTATTATTATTACCCGGAATGGGCTTACTACTACTATGGCGGTTACGGCTGGTCCGGATGGTTTAACCGCCTTTTAAGAAGCTACCTGACCCCCTATAGTTATCATCGCACTATTTACTACTGGGATAGCGTTGCCAATATTGTACGAGCGGAACCGCAATACAAGCTGTTTCTGCCGCTGCTTTTGACCATCAGGCCGTTTTAACGGCGTTAAAGCCTTGCGTGCGGGCGAGGGTTTTCGGTCCTCGATGATCCCTGGGAATAAGTAACTCATGGGGGATTTAATGCGCCTGGGGAGCTTTAACAGTACTATCTTTTACACCTTCAGGTTTGACAAATCTTACCATAAATTGTTGTTTTTTATTAAGTTAGATGTTTAGGGAAGGTCGGTGGGCGGCTGCGGGGCTAATTTTGCATAAGTAATATTTGCAATATCAGGGCATACCTGGTATCATTGTTTCGTTATCAGTTCTTTACCATGGCTAAGGAGGTCAAATCATGCATGAAGACATAAGTTACAAAAAAATGATGTTAATGGTCTTGATGACGGGTCTTTTTTTTATGCCGGTCGGTTCTCTGGCGACGGTTGTCCAAATCTATCCCTCCGACGACACCTACGTGGACGAATTCAATCCTTCGGGCAATTACGGCGGCGCTGTGGTGCTTAATGTCGGCATTAAAGATATTACCGGCCCCGCCGCTCGTTGTCGAACTTATCTCTTGTTTGATCTCAGCGCCATTCCTTCCGATGCCACCATCAACAGCGCGGAACTCGTCATGGAGGTTACTTCCTACACCAATCCCAGTCCGCCCAGCCAGGTTGCCGTGCACCATGTAGATGATCATAGCTGGGATGAAATGTCCCTCACCTGGAGCATGCCTCCCAACGTGCCGGCCATCTTCCATCCTACTCCCGCCGACACCACTCAGATCTGGGGCGCCGGTGTCTATTCCTGGACCGTAACCAACGGAGTCATAGCCGCTCACGGCACCGACGGTAGATACAGCGCCGTGGTTAAGCTTCTCGATGACAAGTGGATCGACGAAAAAAACGACTTTATCCAATTCCGCGCTTCCGATAGTGATGTGCCGCCCAAATTGGTGATCGACTACACCTCCCCCGCCCTGGAGCCTCCCGAACTTATCCAGACAGGGGTGGTCGTCACCATCGCCGAAGAGTACGAATTTGAAGCAGGATATATCTACGTGGAAGCCGATCCGGATGATGGCAATATTGACAACACCTCCACCGTGGAACTCGATGAGAGCTCCTTCATCTTATACTACGAACATGAAGATGACAAAGTGTTCCGGATCTTGGAACCCAACCAGTTAGGAGTAATCGCCGAATTTGATTATGATATCCTCGGTCGGCTCCAACTAAGCTCCTGCCTGCCTTACAGTTTTCCATCAGCTATCCGTTCTGATTCCACCGCCTTACGCACCGAGTTAAGTTTAGACTACGATGTGCTCGGTAATGTATGCGCCGCGGAAGTCAGCTATTGTGACGGCAGCTGTCTCTGCTGGTCTCTGGCCCCCGACCAGAACGATAATTTATTTAAGGGCGTCTTCGAGAAAAAAGATAACACTTCCGGCACCGCCAGCTATACCGGAGAAGTCAACTACTTTCCGCATGACCCGGACGGCATCCTGGAAAAGAGCATCCAGGGCCATACCGGCGCCGCGGAAAAATACCTTTATGATTTGCAATACCGGCTCCAATCCATCGCCCGCAATACCGGAAGCACCTTGTGGCAATATCAGTACAACTCCACCGGCCAACTGGACCAGTACTATAGTTTTGAGAATCGAGATTACAGCAGCAAGCTGTATTACACACTTGATCCTGTTAACCTGCGGCCCACCTTTATCGCCTCCGAAACTAATAATTCCGATCCCGATTATGTCTATCTGGGCCGCTTTAATTTGTCTTCTTATTCTCCTCTTGCCACCCCAACAGTGGGCTATTCCTCCGACGAAACCGCCACCGCGCCTATTCCCACGATATTTTCCATCAAAAACATCTTCGACAAGGACGGACGCCTTATCAGAAGGTACTTCAAATCCTTTGATTCCGACGTACCCAGTTTATCCATTACCTTCGACCCCAATATCCCCAACCGCAGCGAATACACGCTGACCAAGTACATCTACGACCGTAAGGGCCGCCGCGTCTGGGAAGTTGACATTAACGGCAACGTTACCCGAATTCTTTATCATCAAACTTGCGGCCTCGAACATAAGGCCATGCTCCAGTTTCATACTCCCGAACCCAACGAAATTAATATATCTAAATTTGAATACGACGACTCGACCGCACCCATCCGCAGCACCGACCTCATGGGTCACTTCACCAAATATAATTACGACAGCGCCCAAAACCTGACCAATACATTTATTTTCGGCATCCACGGGGGCGGCGGTTCCGGCGGCGGGCTGGGGCAGGTCTTTGAGATGTTTGCTAATCCTAAGCTCGGCGTTCCCCCGGAGCCATGGTACCCCCGTTATGAATGGGATCAATACGGCAACTTCGGCGTTATTATCAATGAAAAAGAACTTACCCCAGATGGAACCGAAGCAGACGCTCAAACAAACCTAACGGTGCCCGGCATAAAAATCTCCCGAAACACAAGAAATTTCCAGGGGCAACCCCTCAAGCAGCAAAGGATCGGCTGTCGTGAACTTGTCATCGGCGACCACAACGGCGACTGCCTCGTCAACCTGATCGATTGGGCCCTCTTCGCCGCCCACTGGCTGGAAGATAAAAGAATGTGAACGGATGCCGTTTACCGGGGTTTTTTCAACGAAAATTAACTTGTATTACATTGGCATTTTAAGTATAATTTATTTATTGGGTGCTAGTCGAAGGTCGTAGTGGTTGGAATTTCTAAGGAGCAGGAGATACGCCATGGCAGGTCGAATCTTTTATGTAAGTTTTGTTTTGGCGGCAGTTTGCGCATTTATTGTCGTTTCTGAAGCATCCGGAGCAACCATCATCTATGTCAATGACAGCGCCCCCTCCGACCCCGGCCCCGGCGATCCGACGGTGAGCGACCCGCTTGAAAACGGCAGCATAAATCATCCTTTCGACGCCATTCAGGAAGCCGTCAATGCCGCCAGCGCCGGTGATACGGTCATCGTGGCCGACGGCACCTACACCGGCGCCGGCAACCGGGACATAGACTTTCTCGGCAAAGCCATTACCCTCCGCTCTATCAACGGCCCGGAAAACTGTATAATTAACTGTCAGGGGAGTTGGTCGAATCCCCATCGAGGATTTTATTTTAAGAGCCAAGAGACTCCCGCATCGGTGGTGAAAGGTTTTACGATAACCAACGGCTATGCGGGTGAAGGGATGGTCATACTCAAATCAGGAGGGGGTATTATGTGCGAGCAGAATTGTGATCCTTCGATTCTCGAGTGCGTTATCACCAACTGCATTGCCGAAGGAAGCGGGGGGGGAATATGCAGTTGGCTAAGCAGCCCCACGATCTCAGGCTGTACCATCCGGGACAACACCTGCATACATGGCAGGGGGGGTGGGATTTACACAAAACACGGCACCGTCAAGATTAATGCTTGTAAGATATTAAACAACGCAGCACAAGGTATTTCTTTTGTCGGCGGGGGCGGAGGGGTTTATTTACATTTTGGCAATCCCACGGTCAGCAATTGTACATTAAGTAATAATCAAGCGAAAGGAAGCGGAGGGGGAATCTTTTTTTGCGATAGTGACGCAATGATGAGTAATTGTGAGATACGGGACAATACCACCGAAGAATATGGCGGCGGGATTCGTTGTTACCGAGGCAGTCAGACGATACGCAATTGTATCGTCAGCGGCAACATGGCGGAATCCAACGGCGGCGGGATTAGCGTGCGAGAATGCGACACGGTGCTGGGTAATTGCACGATCACGGCCAATCAATCCCAGGGGGTTGCAGATTCAGCAGGAGGAATTCATGGTCATGCCAGCACTACTACTATTACTAATTGTATTTTTTGGAATAATACGCCCAACGAAGGCGGGGGATATTATCAGGTTTCTTTAGATATTAACTACAGTGTTTTTCCCGGCGGGACGCAAGGGGCAGGAAATATCGACGCCGACCCGCTTTTTAAGAGTTCTTCTGATTATCGTTTGCAGTATGGTTCTGTCTGTCTGGAGGCGGGCACTAATAATCCGGCCGGCGGTCTGGAGGCTACCGATATCGCCGGCGCGCCTCGCATTGCCGATGCCGACATGGACGGTCAGGCTATAGTTGATATGGGGGCGTATGAAGCAGCACCCAGTGATTGGCCGGTAATCTGGCTGTCGGATGAGGAGATATATTTCCGGGCCGGGGAAGATGAAGCTAATCCTCCAGACCAGCAATTTACCCTGCGCAACCTATGGTTGGGAACGCTTAATTGGCGGATTGAATACGATTGTGAATGGCTGGAGATCGAGCCAGTCAGCGGCAGCACGACGGACGAAACCGAGTTAATCACCGTCCATGTTAATTCATACATATTAGAACGGGGATCATACCAATGCACTCTGACTGTATCCGCTCCCCAGGCGTTGAATAGCCCGCAAAAGATTGTGATTAATTTAGAGGTGGTGGGGCCGACAATCGAATTATCACAGCGGACATTTGAGTTTACGGTTTTAATAGTTGATCCAAATGTCCCGGAGCAGACTTTATATTTACGAAATGCAGGAGAGGGAGTGCTGGAATGGAGCATTAAACAGGTGACGCCCGGCGCATGGGTGCGGATAAATCCCACCAGCGGCAGTACCGTTGACGAGACGGAAGAAATTAAACTGGGCATTGATATATCAAATCTGGAGACGGGCAGCTATAGTTGCTATTTTCAGGTGTCGGCTCTGGGGGCAGAGAACAGTCCGCAATATTTCGGCGTGCTTTTAGAATTGGTTCATCCGGTCATAGCGCTTGATCAGAATAAATTTGAGTTTATCGCTTATCTGGGCGGCGGCAATCCGCCGAAACAGTATCTTCGCATTCGCAACGGGGACGGCGGGATTCTGAAATGGCAGATTATCGAAACCTGTTCCTGGCTGGAGGTAAATCCTAAAGAAGGTTTTGCGGAGGAGGTTTACACAAAGGTAGATCTAAGTGTGGATACAGGGGGTCTGGAGGCGGGGAAGTATGATTGTGAGTTGATAATCAGCGATCCCATCGCGGCGAACAATCCCCAGATAGCGAAGGTGGAATTGCTTTTGATCGGTCCGATTATTGATCTTTCTACGGATGAATTAATGTTTGAGGCTTATGAAGGAGGCAGCAATCCGGCGGAGCAGGAGTTAATGATCGGCAACATCGGGGGAGGGATATTAAACTGGCAGATGGAGGAGAATTGTGACTGGCTGGAAGCTGATCCTATGAGCGGCAGTTTAAGTATGAACGAACCCAGCGAAATTATCACCCTAAGTGTGGATGTTACAAATCTTAAGGACGGCGCGCACATATGCTATTTGACAATCTCCGATCCGCATGCAGATAACAGCCCGCAAACGGTGGAGGTGACTTTTGATGTTACAGGGCCGATTATTGATAATTCGACGATCGAGATCGAATTTTTCGGTTATGAGGATGGTCCCAGTCCGGAGGAGCAGGTCTTTACCATCGGCAATACGGGAGGAGGGATTCTTAACTGGCAAATAAATTATACCTGTGACTGGCTGGCAGTTATCCCTGTCAGCGGCAGTGTATATATGGGTGAGACAAGCGAAGAAATAACCGTCAGTGTGGATGTGACCGGTCTTACCTGGGGGGATTATTACTGTAACCTGATAATTTCTGATCCGGATGCGGAGAATAGTCCGCAAACGCTCTTGGTGCATTTGCATGTCTATGGAGAAATACACGTGCCGCGGGATATTCCTACTATTCAGGAGGCGATAGACGCTTTTACCATATATGACACGGCAATTATTGTCGCTGACGGCACTTACCGGGGCGCGGGCAATCGGAATATTTATTTCAGGGGCAAGGCGGTTACCGTAAGAAGTCGGAACGGGCCGAAAAACTGCACCCTCGACTGTCAGGGGTCATCATATCGGCCGCATCGAGGTTTCCTTTTCATTGAAGGAGAAGGCGCCGATTCGATTTTGGATGGTTTTACCATTAAAAACGGTTATTCCGACGGCAGGGGCGGAGGTATTCTCTGTCAAGGCAGCAGCCCTACTATCCGCAACTGCATCATCCACTCCAACCAGGCAAAATATTCGGGCGGCGGGATCGGCTGCACCATGGGCAGCGCTGCGGTCATCAGCCATTGCACCTTCAGCGACAATCATTCTCAGGTCGACGGCGGGGGCGTTGTCGTTTATAAAGATAGTATTCCTACCATCAACTATTGTACGTTCAACAACAACAGCGCCGATTTGGGCGGGGGAGGAATATCATGTTTTGAAAGCGATGCAACCATCAACCGATGCACTATCAGCAACAACCGGGCAAATTACGGCGGCGGGGTTTTTAGCAATAACTTTTGCGCTGTATGGATTAAAGATTGTATTATCTATGATAATACCGCGGATAGCTACGGCGGCGGCATCTGCCTTTTTTCGTTTGACAGTTCAACGGTGAGTAATTGCATTATCTGCGGCAACCAGGCGGCTGCCGGCGGGGGAGTATGCAATCTGGAAAGTTACCAAAGCATCTTAAAGCACTGCACTTTTACGGCCAACACGGCGGCTGAGGGGGCGGCTGTGGCTTGCAATTCTTTCGGGTCACCCACCAGCCTGGAGGCGGTCAACTGCATCCTCTGGGACGGCGGCGGCGAAGTGTGGGTAGGTTGGAATTCGACGGTGGAGATCACCTACAGCGACGTGCAGGGGGGCCGGCCGGGAGAAGGTAATATTGATGCGGATCCCTTTTTTGTCGAGCCTTATGCACCGAATCCCGATCCCAATCAAGTTAGCGGCGATTTTCGTTTGCAGCGGGGATCGGGGTGTATTGATGCAGGATGTGAGGCGGGAGTGTATGAGGATATGGAGGGGAACATCCGGCCGTGGGATTATCCGGGGGTGGATAATAACGGGGCACTGCCGGAGTTTGATATGGGGGCGTACGAAAACTATCCATTTACAGGTCCGTTTATTAATGTGTCAAACAGGCAGGTCGAATTCAAGGCCTTTGTCGGGGAAGATAATCCCGGCGAGGAAACCATCATCATAAGAAATGTAAGCGTCGGCGCGCTCCACTGGCAAATCTTATTTAATTGTCCCTGGTTGATAGTCGATCCCTACCAAGGAATATCATCAGGGGAAATGAACGAAGTAACGCTTTGGGCGGAAATAACGGGATTAAACCGGGGAAGCTACCATTGCGACCTGACGATTTTTGATCTTTATGCCTTAAATAATCCCCAAACAGTGCATGTGGAACTGCAAATGTTGGAAACGGGGAGATTTTATGTCCCGGATGAATATGCGAGCATCCAGTCGGCTATTGACGCCGCCGCCGCTGGCGATGAAGTGATCGTCGCCGATGGGATTTACACCGGGCCGGGAAACCGGGATGTCGAAAACAGGGGCAAGTCAATCACGATTCGTTCGGAAAACGGGCCGCAAAATTGCGTTATTGACTGCCAGGGATCGTCTTCTGAAATCCATCGCGGTTTTACTTTAAGTGAAGGTTCGGCTGCCAACTTCGCTGTTTTGGTGGAAGGATTCACCATTAAAAACGGCTTTGCCGATAATGGAGGGGGGATATACTGCGAAGATTTTGACGCTGATATAATCAACTGCATACTAATTAACAACCAATCCACGGGCAACGGCGGGGCTATCTATCGGGGATTGGTCAGTAACTGCGTCATCACGGATAACCGGGCCGGCGGCGACGGCGGAGGAGTATATGATGTAACGATCGGCAATTGTACCATTACCGCTAACCATGCCGAAGGCAACGGGGGCGGGATTTTCGGAGGTATGATCAGCGCTTGCACCATCACCGGCAACCATGCCGAAAGTAATGGCGGCGGAGTATATGATGGAACGATCGGCAATTGTACCATCACCGGTAACCATGCCGAAGGCAACGGCGGCGGGATTTTCGGAGGAGCGATCAGCGCTTGCACCGTCAACAATAATACCGCCGGTGTTGATGGAGGAGGTATTTACCGTCAATCGGGAGATATCAACAACTGCGCCATCAGCGCTAATGTTGCCCACAATGAAGGGGGAGGGATCTATAGTGAATATGAGATAGGTATGATCAGCAATTGCACGATTAGCGGCAATAATGCCGTCACTAAGGGTGGAGGCATTTATTATTTGGGTAGATCTAAGTATAGCAAAATTATTAATTGTATAATCAGCGGCAATACGGCCGAGCTGGGGGCAGGGATCGCCTTTTTTTGCCAATCTTATTATTCAAGCTATCCGGTTATCATCAACTGCACTTTTAGCGGAAACACAGCCTCCGGTTATGGCGGGGCGCTCTACAGCACGGGCGACAATGCTTTTAGGATTAACAACTGTATTTTATGGGGCGATTTTCCGGATGAAATATATTATATCGATTACCAACCGCTTATATATTACAGCAACATCCAGAACGGCTGGGAATGGGAGGGTTTCAATGGAAATATCGCGGTCGATCCCCTGTTTGTTTCCGACCATGATTTTCATCTCCTGCCCGAATCACCCTCTATCGACACCGGCACCAACTATCCCTCGGGGGGATTACCGACCACCGACATCGAAGGGAATCCTCGTAAGGTCGATGGAGATTTGGACGGTTGGGCGGAGGCGGATATGGGGGCCTATGAATTCCAGATTACCGGCCCGTATATCAAACTATCATACCCGAAGTTTGCATTTGCCGCTTATGAAGGAGGGATAAATCCGCCGTCCGAGAAGCTTTATATTTATAAAATCGGACATGACGTATTAAACTGGCACATCGATTACGACTGCGACTGGCTGACGGTCGATCCTCTTGCCGGAAGCGCCGGGGCCGAAGGAGCGGAAATCATATTGGAACCGAATATAACAGGACTTTCCGGCGGCGATTATTATTGCGAGTTAATTATAACGGATCCCGGGGCCGTAAACAGTCCTCGATCGGTCGTAGTAAATTTGAAGGTTACCGGCGCGGTTATTGGTTTATCCCCTTCTGGGTTAAATTTTACTGCCACCGAGGGCGGCGCCAATCCCCCGGATCAGGCGTTTACTATTGTCAATACCGGCGGCGGAACGCTCCACTGGCACATCGACTGCAACTGCGCTTGGCTGGAGGTTGATCCCTCCGGAGGCAGTTGTATGCGGGGGGAGGCGGATGAAGTTACCCTGAGCGCGGACATATCAGGATTGAGCCGGGGGATTTATACTTACGATTTGGAAATTGCCGATCCCGAAGCGGAGAACAGTCCGCAAACCCTGGAAATATATTTATATATAGGCGGGAAGATATATGTGCCGGCGGAATACCCCACCATCCAGGCGGCGATAGATGCAGCGATAAAAGGAGATACGGTAATAATAGCGGACGGGACTTACACGGGCGAGGGTAATCGGGATATTAATTTTAAAGGCAAGCCGATCACGGTAAAAAGTGAAAATGGGCCGGTTAACTGCATTATCGACTGTCAAGGGTCAAGCGGATATAGGTGCCGAGGTTTTTATTTTCATAACGGGGAAAAATCTGATTCGGTGCTGGAGGGGATTACCATCGCCAATGGATATGGAGATTCTTTTAATGGCGGAGGAATTTACTGTAATCAAAGCAGCCCTACGATCCGAAACTGCAATATTATTAACAATACCGCAAGGGACGGCGGGGGAATTTTCTGTAATCAAAGCAGCCCTACGATCCAAAACTGCAATATTATCAACAATACCTCCTTCGACTATGGCGGCGGGGGGATTCTCTGTTACCGAAGCAGCCCTACAATCCAAGATTGCAATATTATTAACAATTCCGCAAGCAACAAAGGCGGGGGGATTTACTGCAGGGATTATTCAAGTCCGATGATAACGGGCTGCTTTATCAGAGGAAATACCGCAAAATATGGAGGAGGAATATATTGTTACAAAAACGATAAAAGTGATCCGACAATCAGCCGCTGCCTCATCACAGAAAATACGGCAAACTCCAGTGGAGGAGGAATCGAGTGTTATAACAGTAGTCCTGTAATTTTAAATTGTTTAATTACGCAAAACACCGCTCATTACGGCGGCGGTATAGATTGCTTTGCTTATGATTATAAGCATGGCAGACCGTCGATTATTAACTGTACGATTATGGGAAATAACGGAGGTGGCATAGAGATACATAGTAATTACTATTATCCAAGAATTGTCAATAGTATCCTGTGGGATAACGTGACGGAAGAGATAGATAGTTATGAAGGATTACCCCGAGTATCCTACAGTAATGTGAAGGGCGGCTGGGAGGGGGAGGGCAATATTGATGTTGATCCGATGTTTGTTGATGCGGCCAATGGTGATTATCATTTGCAGCGCGGCTCGCCGTGTATAGATGCGGGGTGTGATGCGGGAGTGTATGAGGATATGGAGGGAAACATCCGGCCGTGTCCGGCCGTGGGATTATCCGGGGGTGGATAATAACGGGGCATTACCGGAATTTGATATGGGGGCGTACGAGTTTGTTAATAAAAAGCCGATCGCCGATGCCGGAGAGGATCAAACGGTATATGCCGGTCCGGAGGGATTGGCCCAGGTGATGTTGGATGGTTCGGGATCGTATGATCCCGATGGCGATGAGTTGACCTATCACTGGAGCTGGACCATCGACGGCCAAACGTTTACTTCATCGGGCGGGGACGGGATGGTTGATATGAGGGATTTTGCGATCTGGGCGCGGCAGTGGGGGCCCGGTATAGATATAGCGGATTTGGCGGGTTTTGCGGGTGCGTGGCTGAAGAGGATTCAGGAACAGATCCCATCCTACCTGAATTATGATTTGTCGGGCGGGCCGTACCTGGCGCTGGAGCTGCCGGTGGGGGAGCACGTTATCACCCTTGCCGTTAATGACGGGATTGAAGATTCCGAGCCGAACGAGGTGGTGATTACGGTTCTGGATAATACGCCGCCGGAATTTACGTTGACGGTGGAGCCGAACATGCTCTGGCCGCCCAGTCATAAGATGGTCTTGATAACGCCCGCCTGGATCGTCAGCGACAACTGCGACCCGTCGCCGACAGTCTCGCTGGTGAGTATCACCATGAACGAGGGCGATGAAACCGACACCTATGATCCGGCCTTCGACGATACCCCCGGCGACGGGCATACCATTAATGACATCCAGGTAATGCCCGATGGTTCGATCTACCTCCGCGCCGAGCGCCGTGGATTAGGCACCGGCCGAGTTTACATCCTGACCTATCAAGCGGCGGATGCATCGGGTAATACAACCGTTCGAAATTCGAAGGTTGTGGTCCCTCATGACATGCGCCGACCCTGAATACTTTCCGTCACCATAGTTTGTCCCGGTCAAGGGCGGGGGATAAAATATTAATGGCTTCCTTCCCTCCGGAGAAGCCAGGGCTCCGGTCAGTCCGACCTGCCGCCGGGGCCTGTTTTCGTTTGCGGTCCGACCAATTGGATGATATGAAACACTTCGCCGCGGTCCGTTTTGACTTGGCGTAAGTCAGGTCCGCAGATATGAGGCCCCGTTTACATCTACGATGCAGCCGGTTAGAAACTCCGAACCTTCGGAGGCTAAGAATAACACGGTTCGGGCGACTTCTTCCGGTCGCGCCACCCGGCGCAGGGGGCTTTCATTTCGGATTGCCTCTCCGGCGGGGCCGTCCAGCATTGATGCCGCCATATCGGTCTCGACGAAACCGGGGGCGACCACGCATACATAAATGTTGTAAGGGGCCAGCGCCTTAGCCAGGGATTGACTGAGGGCATTGAGGCCCGCTTTGCTGGCGCCATAGGCCGGGGCCTCGGGCTCTCCGCGAAAGGCGCCCCGCGAGGAGATATTAATGATGCGTCCGCCGCCCTGTCGTTTCATTTGCTGCGCCGCCCAGAACATCACATGGGCCGGGCCTAATAGATTTGTAGCCAAGGTTCGCTTCCAGGCGTCCTGCCAGTTTTCAAAACTGACCTCAACAATAGGATGCGGCTCGAATATTCCCGCATTGTTAACCACTATGTCGATCCTGCCCATATCCTTAACCACGCTGTGGATGAGATGTTGAGCCGCCTCGGCACTGGCGACGTCGGCCTGAAAAAGGACATGGGGGCCGCCCGGCATGGGGGCCCGGGTGTCTTTGGCCGCGGCCTGATTTTGGTGATAATGAACCGCCACGCGGGCCTTGTGGTCGGCAAATTGCCGGGCGATGGCGCGGCCTATCCCGCGCGAGGCGCCCGTGACCAGCACTACCTTATCAGCAAAGTTCATAATTCTTGTTAAGCGATAAAATTCTAAGATATAAAACGTTACCTTGGCATAATTTAGCTGCGAGCGAGAGGATTCGAACCTCCACGTCCATAGGACACAAGATCCTAAATCTTGCGCGTCTGCCAATTCCGCCACGCTCGCGCGAATATCTGATATTATAATAGCTGATATCGGCAGGATGTGCAAATGTTATCAAAGGATAAAGGGCTGGAGGTATCAGGTATTTTTGGGGGGCGGTGGGCGGCCGCAGTTGATGGGTGAG
>LJUC01000091.1 GCA_001303695.1 Phycisphaerae bacterium SM23_30 | reverse complement strand
AAATTACCGTTAGTTTTTTGCTTACAAGAATCGCAAATCCCTTCAAAATACACGGTCTTACGCAGGATGGCACATTTCTCCAGTTTTGCGGGGGTGGGGATATTGCTAAAGGGCTCATCAAACAGGTCAATAACCTTTTTACATTTGAGGCATTTAAAATGTTGATGATCATCCAGGATGCCGTCATATCTCTTGGCATCGCCGGTTCCCTCCAGCGTAAAGGACATTCCCAATTCATTTATAGTCACCAGCGTCCGGTTTACCGTGTCCAGGGAGATATGGGGTAAATCTTGTTTGACCTGCCGATAAACCATCTCTGCCGACGGATGCTCGTTAGATTGGACTAAAACCTTGTAGATAGCCATCCGCTGGGGCGTGACCTTCAGGTGGGCCTGCCGACATCTCGCCCGAAAATCATTTATCTTCTTATTTAGCTTTTCATTACCGGTATGGTCACCAAATCCGGATTTGTTCATACTCATATCAATTTTTTAAATAAGTTTTTTGTAAAAGTAGATATTACAAATAGTATGAAATACTATATAGTAATAATACTTATTTAGTCAAATGGGGACCCTGATAAAATTTCCCCTCTCAGTTAATTTTTTAAATAAATGATTATTTTATAAGATATTATGGGTTTTATTTTTAACTTATAATTAAATAAATTTTTATTTTTATTTAAGCGCTTTTTGTCTTCTGCAGTTTACCGCTGGTCAGAATCAAAACCAAGGCGCCCGCTGCGACCATGCCCCATACCCAAACGGCCTTTGAGATTCCCGTGACCTCCGGCAGGGTTACTTTTCCGCGGTTGGCGACGGCATCGACGTGTACGACGATACTGGGATAAATCAAGATGAACACCAAAGCCCCCAGAAACATACCCAGCACGGTTATCAGGGCGTCGATTCGGCCTGCCGCGGCGCAGGCCAGTCCGGTGCCCGGGCAGTATCCGGTCAGGCCGAAACCAATGCCTAATAAGGCCCCGCCGATCGAAACGGCAAGGATGGCGGCGGGCTTGACGCTAAAATTAGCGACACCGGCCATATCCAGAAACCAGGTGCCCAGCATCCCCACCAGCACAAAAACGGCGATGGTCCGCATGGCGTGGAAATCCTTCAGCCGCAGGGTGCCGATGATTTTGTCGGGCTCGGCCAGACCGCCCAGAAATAGTGCCGCTCCGAAAAGTCCACCAATTAAAAATCCTAACATATCCATGATTATTTCCCCTTTATTTTTCAAAATTAGCCGCTTTGGGATAAACCACAAAGGCGGTTATTACGCCAAAAACAAACATAGTAATGGTAAAAGGGACCACAGAGAGCGATAGTTGGGCCCAGCCGCTGGCGAAGTTACCGCTGGTGCAGCCGTGGGCGAATCGGGCCCCCAATAAGATCAAAAATCCTCCAATAAAACCGGTTATTAAGCGCCGACCGATGGATTTGCCTCGATTGGTCTGCCACCAGATGGTGGTCAACCGCAGCCGCCAGCGCCAGGAGAGCACCGCCGCCGCAAAGGCCCCGGCGATCAGCCCGATGTCCAGCCACCAGCCGTAACCAAACTTTTGATATTTTTCTTGACTGATTAAGGGGTGATTTTGGGCGTACTCAGGAGCCATTTGAGTAATGATCCTGGCATCGGCCACTACAAATTGAGTTGATACTCCCAGAGGGCCATTCAAACCCACCGCCAGGATCTGAATCAAACCCAGCATCAGCCCCGCCGCCCACCAGGGCAACGGCGGCTTTTTGATCACCAAATCATTCATGGCGTTAATCTCCTTTCGCTAATTACACAATGGTTCCTGCAAAATTGAAGTCAGACGTACCGGGAAAAGAAAAATTGTTTTTTTAAGTCTTTTCTTTTCAAACTGCAGGTTCTTATTTGACAGATTATTACGGAATTATTTCAGAAAATCAGGAAACGGATTTTTTAATAATATATGCCTGTGATTTGATTATTTCAACTTTTAGAAAGGAATTTTTTACTTCCGCTGTGCCCTTGAGAAAGGAAAAGCACATAAACCTTTATTTAATAAGCAGATAGCGTTTTTTAAGTAGAGTCGGGGGCGGGATTGCTTATTATTTGGCAGGTATGTGGTTTGAGACGTTTTAGGTTTGGTAATTGGCGGCGTCCCAGGTAGGCTTCCAGGGTGATCCGGGAGTCGGTATAATCTTCAGAGATGATAGCGCCATGAGCGCGAAGGAAATTGGGTATATGGCCGTCGGTTTGGTTGCAACTGATGCGTAATCGAAGTTTTTCCCCGGTTACGCGGTAGGTGACGGCCTCTGCGAGTTTCTCAATACCGAGGCCTTTGCGAGCGGAAACAGGGATGGCTTCGGGATATAAGGTCATCATAGTGTCAATGGTGGGATTAGGCCGACGGTCGATTTTATTTAATACGAGGAGGATATCCTTTTTGTGGCAGTGGATTTCTTCAAGGACCTTATGGGCGGCCTGAAGCTGCTGATCGGCCTGAGGGTGCGAGGCATCGACCACATGCAGCAGCAGGTCGGCGTGAATAGCTTCTTCGAGGGTGGCCTGGAAAGAGGCCACCAGATGGTGGGGCAGATTGCGGATAAAACCGACGGTATCGCTTAATAAAACACTGATATCGCGGTCCAGGATCCAGCGGGCGGTTTTGGTGTCCAGGGTGGCGAAGAGTTTGTGCTCTACATAAGCCTCAGAGCCGGTGAGCAGGTTCAAGAGAGTGCTTTTACCGGCGTTGGTGTATCCGACCAAAGAGACGGTGAAATTTTCACTGCGGGAACGGACCTGGCGCTGTTTGCGTCGATCGATCTGGTTGATTTGACGGCGGAGCTGAGCCAGGCGTTTCTGAACAAGTCGGCGGTCGATCTCCAACTGCTTTTCCCCCGGTCCGCGGGTGCCTATGCCGCCGACCGCGCCGGCGGCGGCGGCGGCGGCCCCGACGACCGTGTCGAGATGGCTCCACATGCGGGTCAGGCGGGGGTAGGTGTATTGCAGCTGGGCCAATTCCACCTGGAGCTTTGCCTCATGGGTGCGGGCCCGGGTGGCGAAGATGTCGAGGATAAGCTCGCTCCGGTCGATGACCTTGCAGTGAGTTATGGTTTCCAGTTCACGAATCTGGGCGGGGGAGAGATCATTATCAAAGATGATGGTATTAGCGCCGTAGTGCTGGGCTCTCAGGGCGATTTCTTGGGCTTTTCCATGTCCGACGTAGTGGGCAGGGTGGGGGTGGGGGCGTCTCTGGACTACCCGGTCCACCACGACGGCATCGACCGCCTCGGCCAGGGCGGCCAGTTCGTCCAGGGAATCCACCGGATCAATGTCACTGTCGGGTAAAGCGACGTTGACGAGCAGGGCGGTTTCTTGCCCTACTTTTAGAGTATTTCTTTTATTCTCCAAGGGTTACGACAGTTCTTACTCAAGCACAGCCCGGATGGAGACCGAAACAATTCAATAAATTCATTATACTTAAAAGTTTATCGATTTGTCAAGACGCATACGCGGGATTTTGATATAATATATTGTTAATAAAAGTTTTATATTGTTTTTACCCATAAAAAAAGGTTGATTTTCTCATTTTTTATTGGGACATTTGTTACCGAATCGGCCACTAGATAGATAGAGGGCCGAGTTGGCAAGTACGGCATAGCTGTGGAATGCGGCTGGCTCTGGAGGTTGCGACTTGGCGGTACCGGATGCGACGTTGGTCCTCAGGACGCGGGATGGCGATCATTCGGCGTTCGGCGAGTTATATGATCGATACGCTCGTTTGGTGCGAGTGATTAGTTTTGACAGCACGCAAGACCTCTACAAGGCCCAGGATTTGACACAGGAGGTGTTTTTAAGGGCATATGCGAAACTGAGTGAGTTGAAGAAACCGGACCGGTTCGGGCCCTGGCTGGTGGGTATGGCCCGCAACGTGGCCCGGGAATATCGGCGGGGCAGGTTTCGTGATCGACATGTATTGAGAGGTTTGGAGGTTGAAGAGCCCTGGCAGAGCCAACCGAGCCGACTTGATGAACGACTGACGCACCTGGAAGAGGCTATCAAGAGGCTCAGCGAAGAAGAACGATTGGCGTTACATGTATATTACATGCAGGGCAAAGACGTGGAACAGGCCAAGAAAATAGTAGGAGTTTCCCGGTCGAGCTTTTACAGGCTATTGGCCGGCGGTAAGAAGAAATTAGAGCGATACATCAGGGAGAAGGAAAAGCCTCAAGGAAAATGACAAACGATAGTTTAGAAAACGATTTGAAGCGCTATTACGCCAGATTCGAGGAGGGGCATGATTTTCAGCGCGAACGATTACTGGCATCACTGGATAAGGCTCCGCGGGCGACGGCATCCCGGGGGGCGGCGCTTATATTATTGAGAAAGGCGGCGGGGGCGGCGGCGTGTTTACTGATCGTAATAGGGGGAATTTACCTGCTCACCGGCGGCGACAACTCTCAGGAGGCGTTTGCGTCGGCGATTAACAAGTTCAGCCAGGTCCAGAGCGTGCATTTACGCATGGTCACCCCCAACCGCAACGCCGACGCCAGCGTGGAGATGTGGTGGCGTCGGCCGCATGATTTCCGCCAGGAATTCGGGGACGGGACGATCATAGCGGCCAACCGTGAAAAGCGATACACGTTTAATCCACAGAATCAGCAGTTGAAAATCATCGAAAACACCGGGCCGGGCCCGGAGATGCTGATTCTGGGAGAGATGGGCCGGCTGTTTACGGAAGAAGAAGCATTTGTGCGCAAATGGATTGACAACAGCACTATCAAAAAAACCGAAGCGGTGAACTACCGGGGAGAAGAGTGCCGCAAGATCACCTGTCATAAGGACGGCTATCAATACGAATATATCATCGACGCCCGGGCCCAAGGCGATAGGCAGGCGCCGTTTTATGAAGTGAAAGTATATGGCGATTATCAAGGGGAGAAGTTGCTCAGTCACATGGAAGTACTGGAGGTGGATGCGGACCTGCCGGATCGTTTGTTCGTCATCGAACCGGGGCCGGATATTAAATAGAATATAAGTTAATTTTGCGTCTCGAGCTCCTGGCAGAGAAGGGGCTTTGCAGAATCCCGGGGGATCTGCAAAGAACCTCTTCGGCCAGGGCTTTTTTTTGCGCGGAAAGGATTTATCCGGCCTTGTCAGAGGGGGAGGGTTTCGGTAAATTTTTGGTTATATCCGGACTTCCGTAAGACTTAAGTTATAACTGTCCCGCGATGATTTTCAAGATATCGTTGTAGGTGACGAATATAACGAACCCGATGATGAGCATCAGCCCGGCATAGCTGACAATTTCCTGCACTCTGATCGATACGGGGGAGCCCTTGAGCTTTTCGATAAGCAACATCAGGAAATGCCCGCCGTCCAGGACGGGGATGGGCAGGAAATTAAAGGCCGCCACACAGATGCTGATCAAGGCCATAAAATAGAGAAAATCGCTGAGGTTTCTGGTTTCGGCGACCGTATAGCTCATTTTAAAGATGCCGACGGGACCGCTGGCGGCCGAGGCTTTGACGGTACCCTTGATCATACCCCTGATAAAAAGGTAGGTCTGGGCCAGGAAAGAATAACTCTGATTCACGCCCATTCGGAGGTTTTGCCACCAACTGTCTCCTTTAAACAACTCCGTGTGAGGCTCCAGGGGCAGATCAATGAGCCGGCCCCAGTCGGGTCGGTAGGCGAAACCGGCCCATAAGAATTTATCGGTCATGTTAAGAGATATGGTTTTTTCCGGTTGGTCGGGGGCGGCGCGATAGGCGAGCTGGACCGTACGGCCCAGGTTTTGATCCAGCCGGTCCATAATTTGCCGCCAGTTCTCCACCGGCTCTCCGGCGACGGCGGTAATCAGGGCGCCGCGCGGCAGAGATGAAAGTTCAGGATATTTATTAACCGCATCGCTGTAAAAGGCGGCAACTATCGGAGCATCCAGATCAAGCCGGGGATAAAAGCCGATAATTACGTTTGGTTTATTCCATAATCTTGCCCATAGGCTCTGTTTCTCCCGGCGCGGGGTAACTTCTAATATTTTTTCTATGACCTGGCTATTTTCGGTTCGCTGTACTAATAGTTCGATCTTTTGATCGACGTGCTCTTTACAATAGTCCTTCAATTCTTCTAGAGTGGGATGGGGGGAGGTTCCGATTCTGAGGATTACGTCGTTTGGTTCCAGGCCTGCTGCAGCGCCGGGACCGTCGGGGCTGACCGAGTCGGCCTGCAGCCGGGGCACCATGCCCATGATGTGAGTGATAATGGCAGCCAGCGTTTTTTGACGGGGTTCGACGATGGATAATCTCATAGGTATTTCAACAGGTTGTCGGATTATTTCCCCGGACTGATCCGTTCTTTCGATGGTCAAGGTGACAATTTCGCCGGGATTGACGCCAGGCAGGGGGTACAAAACTTCGGAGAGTTGATAATAATGTGATACGGGTTCTCCGTTGACGGCGATAATTTTATCGCCGGGTTTGATACCGATTTTTTCCATTTCTTTGAGAACCCCGGCTTCTTCAACTTTGGCAATGCTGAGGGTATAGGGTTTTTCGATACCAAAAACCTTAATGCCTGAACTATCGTCTTTCTCCGGCATCAGGGCCAGGGTTTCCACGGATCCGTCGGGGTGAGAGACGGTGAGATTGACTTTTTCATCCTCGTCGGTGAAGGCGGCGGCGATGAAGACATCCAAGAATCCGAAAGGTTTATTTCCGTTGACGGCGGTAATGACGTCGCCGGGGCGGATGCCGGCCAGGGCGGCCGGTCTCAGCGGCGCTACATCGCCCGCTACCGCCGGGGGCATGGCATAGCCTTTGGCGAAAACGATCATGAAAACGACGGCGCCGCAGATGACGTTCATGGTAACGCCGGCGGCGATAACAATTGACCGCTGCCAGACGGCTTTGTTGCCAAAGGCACGGGGGTCGTCGGAGGGTTTATCGGCGGCCACGTCTTCCTGGCCCAGCATTTTAACAAAGCCGCCCAGGGGAATCAGGTTTATACGATATTCGGTATCCCCATCCTGGCGCCACGGCAGGGGGATAACCGCGCGAAGGGCGCCCCGGCCGTGGCGGCCGGGGATCAGACTGGGTAGAATACGCACTTGCAGACCGCCCTGCACTTTCTTAAAGCTGATTACAATGGGACCGAAACCCAGTGAAAAACCTTCGACCAGAATACCTACCGACTTGGCGGCGATAAAATGTCCCAGCTCGTGGACAAAAATAACTGCTCCGAAACCCAGCACCACGATAGCGATGTTGCAGAAGGCACTCCAGGCGGCCACCGGGTCCCGGGCCACCTTGTATCCAAGTAAAACCACCACCACCATGATGATTAGCAGGGTGAAGGAGGGTTTAAGGCTGCTTTTTGGGTGTTTTTCTGATTTTTCAGCTGGCTCTGTCATCAATGATCCTTAAAAATTGGCACAACATAATATTATATAGAGTCGAATCCTTGTCATAAAGCCGTGGGTTAAATATTTATTTTACGGTTTGTATGCTATGTAAAAGCTTGGTATTAAATATTTTATCGGCATGGCGGGGCTGTCGGTTTGGAATGGGAGAAGATTTCCTGAATGTTTTTTGGTTATAATTTTGCCGAATGGGGGAGGGATTTCAAGCTGTCAATTACCTCCCGGCGGGCCCATCGGTCGGCCTCCATTATTTGGGGTAAATCCGGATTTTCGATAGAGTTATGTTTACGCAGAGATAATTCGGTGAGTTCGGCAATCTGGTTACAGGAGATTTTTCCCTCCTGAAAGGCCCCGACGGCGGCCTCGTTGGCGGCATTTAAGACGGCCCCGGCGGTCCCGCCCCGGCGGGCCACCTCAAATCCGAGTCGCAGCGCGGGGAATCGCTCCGGATCAGGCGGCTGAAAGTTCAATTGGCGAATTTGATGGAGGTCGAGGAGGGGGGCGGGCCCTTCCCGGCGGTCCGGATAGGTCAAAGCAAATTGAATGGGCAGGCGCATATCCGGCGGGGAAAGCTGAGCCAGCACCGAACCGTCGCAAAACTCTACCAGCGAATGAATTATCGATTCCGGGTGGATGAGCACCTCGATCTGGTCCGGGTCGAGATCAAAGAGCCAGCGGGCCTCTACGATCTCCAGGGCCTTGTTCATCAGGGTGGCGGAGTCGATAGTGATTTTGGGTCCCATATTCCAGGTAGGGTGGTTCAGGGCATCGGCCAGATTGGCCCGGGCGATCTGATCGGAGCTGGCCTCCAGGAAGGGGCCGCCGGAACAGGTGATAATGACCTTTTTGACCTCATGGCGTCGGCCGGCCCTCAGGGCCTGTAAGATGGCGGAATGTTCGCTGTCAATGGGCAGCACCGTTGCGTCATTCTGTCGGGCCAGGGGCATGACCAGGCAGCCGGCCATCACCAGGGACTCTTTGTTGGCGATGGCGAGGGTTTTACCAGCCTGAGCGGCTGCCAGCACAGCCGGCAGGGCCGCCGCTCCAACTACCGCCACAACAACGATATCGACCAATTCGTCCCGGGCCAGGTCAACCAGGTGATCAGACCCCGCGAGCACCTCGGTATCGGTATCAACTAAGGCATTTTTTAGCTTTTTTTCGTATTTGGGGTCGGTTATCACCACTTTTTGAAGGTGATAGCGACGGGCTTGATCGGCCAGCAGACGCCATTGTCGATGGGCGCCGGCTGAGACAAGCTGATAATCCTCGCCCAGCGACTCGATTACAGAAAGGCTGCTTTGGCCTATTGAGCCGGTTGATCCGAGAATAGTTATGCGTTTTTTTGGGGGGCTCATGAAGCTAAGTTTATGCTTAATCAATGAGTTATACAAGGGAAATAACCATATAAAGGGAAGTAAGGCGGTAATAAATGCCGCGTTTTATGATGTATTAAACATGCATTATGGCAGAAAAGATGGGCATAATTTAACTTAATAATTAATTTTTCTAACATTTCACAGAATAAGAGAGATAAACCAAATCACAAATATATTTATTTCGTAATTTGTCGAATAAACCTTGATTGATGGGCGATAAATTATAAGTCGCTAAATAACAGTATATTACAACGATGTATAGATCCAGCCGGCATAGATATTGCCGACCAAGACAACGGGGCGGGTAAAGGGATAAGATTTTTATTAATGTCAAGAAGATATAGTTGCTTCATAGTTGATTAAGTGTTAAAATTAGGCCAAAGGTAGTACCAGAGGTTCAAATCGGGAGAAATGGTACATTTTGGCGAGTTCAAATATTTGGCCTTGAAATATCAACCCAATGGGAATACATAAATATTTCTGATAGTCCGGCAAGATCAGGCGACAGGTAACGGCTGAATGGCAGAATGGTAATTTAATGAGATGGAAGGAGGTTGCCATGAACCACAAAAGTAATATGGACGAGGGAATGCATATGCCTCTGCACCGTCGAATAGCGGAAAACCTGGGCAGTCAGGTCAGCAGCGGCAAACTGAAGCCTGGGGAAAGACTTCCTTCGGAGCGTCAGATTGCCCGTGAATACCAGGCCTCCCGGGCGACAGTGAGGACTGCGCTGCAACATTTGGAACAGGCCGGCCTGATCACGCGGCGCGAAAGGCGCAGCGCCGTGGTGACCATTCGTCGGGATATTGCCCCCTATTTGCGAATCGCCTGCAGTAACCCGCGTTTGGTGCATATTTTTAGCCGGTTGAGTGATTTGCAGTTGTTGCCGCCGCGCTGCCAGCTACAGTTAAACGATTTACAGCAGAGTGACGCTCTGGGACGGTTAATGTCCCAGCCGGCCACCGCCGCCGATCTGATGATCTTTGACTTTGAGCACACCCGTATCTTCCGAACGGCACCTGAGCAATGTCAAACTCTGACGCGGCAATTTTGGAGTGATTGTCACATTAACCCGCAACTGCATGAGATGTTCGCCGAGGAGAATGATTATTTTGCGGAGCCGGTGTGCCTAACTTGTCAATTGGTTTATGTTAATCATGCCCTGCTGCAGGAGGCACAGGTGGAGATGCCCGCGGCCAGGTGGCAGTGGGATCAATTTGTGGAGACAGCCCGGCGATTGACCCACGGCGGCCGCTACGGTTTTCAATTTCGCCCTTCCTTTAGCCACCTGGCGGAGTTGATGGCCCGTCGGGGGGGGCAATTATATCAGGCCGACGGCACCATAGCCTCCAACAGCTCAGAAGCGTTTGAACCCACCGTGCGGTTTATTCACGAATTAGTGCACCTTCACAAGGTTTCGCCCATCCTGGCCAAGGCGGATCAACTCAATCTGTTCGCGGAAAATCGCTGCGCCATGGCTTTGGACGGTTTCGACATGTTTCATTTCTACCGTGAAAAGATGGGCGATAATCTTGGAGTCACCGTTTTACCAAGCACCGACTCCGGGGGCGGGGTGATCGGCGGTTTTGCCGCATTGGCGCCGGCGCGACAGGAGGAGTGCGAGCCGGTGTTTGATCTGTTGAGGACACTTTTAAGCCCCAACACCCAGCGAACGCTGGCCCAGATCGGCGGCGGCCTACCGGCAAGAACGGACTTACTTAATATTGAGACTTTGGAGTCCTTGAAGGTGCCCCGCGCGACAGGTCAAATTTTCCTGGAGCAACTGCAAAACAGTCGCCCGGCGAATCAGCCCGCCCATCCCGATCACAAGCGCCAGGTGGAAAATCTTTTTCTGGAGGAGTGGCTGGGTCTGGATAATATCGAAAGCATCTGCCGCCGCTTTAAGGAACTGGGCAGTTGAGGACAAGAGTAAATGAGTTGATAAAGAGATGAGGGACAGGGGGATAAGTGAGAGGGGTTTTCGGGCGCCGGGGAGAGTCAAAGCAGAGGAGGGGGGGTGTAAGGGTATAAAGAAACAAAAGGGAGGTTTTCCGCTGTTTTCAGGTTAACCTGAGCGTAAAGGGTACAAGCGCCGCGGAGGTTTTTCCGGACCGAACCATATTTTTCTTTATAGATTGTTTATGGGATAGCACGGTTGACACAGGTAAGGGGCCGTGATATGGTGAGGCACGATTATAATATCAACCCCGCGTAAGCATAAGGTGGAACAGCATGAAAAAGACCTGGTATTTTTGGTTGGCGCTGCTGATTAGCCTGGTTCTTTTGCCGGCCTCGGCCTGCGCCGACAGAAATGTCGTGCGGCTACGGACCAACTTCGGCGAAATCGTCATAGAGCTGTATCCGGATGACGCCCCGGTAACGGTGGCGAATTTTCTCAGTTATGTCAAACGGGGATTTTACGACGGGCTGATATTTCATCGGGTAATCGACCAGTTTATGATCCAGGCGGGGGCCTACGACGCCGATCTTTATACGTTTTTAGCGGGCAATCCCGATATCAGTGATCCGAATTGGGCGCGGAATCCTTTATTTTTTCACGAACCGAACGACCCTATCATCAACGAATCCGACAACGGTTTGAAAAACCTCGCTGGCACCGTTGCCATGGCCCGGACCAGCGATCTGAATTCGGCGACCGCGCAGTTTTTCATAAATCATGTGGATAATCCCAGTTTAGACGCCAGTTCGGGCAATAACGGTTACGCCGTCTTCGGCGGCGTGATCGAGGGATTCGGCATCGTGGACGACATCGCCCAGGTGCCCACGCAAAATGTCGATCCTTCCTTTAGGAACCTTCCGTTTGATCCGGTCCTCATTGAAAGCGCCGAAGAGATACTCGTCTTTGACGCCAACAGCATTGATCTGAGCGACGTGTCTTTTCTGCACGCCGACGACGGCACCTTCCGGACTTTTACGGGCCAGGGGGATTTTTCCGGAATAAATTATAGGCACACTTTTTCCACGGAAACATTTTTAAATATCGAATGCCTGAAATGGGAGCAGACGGCGGATGAAGGGGCCACGGTGGATGACTTCACCATGCTGCTGGCCCGAGACAAGGCCGGCGGACGGTGGATTTTCAAGTATGTCATTAATGAAGGCCGGGAAGACGAAGAAATCGTCATCGAAGCCCAGAGCCTGATCGAGGGGGTGAGTTTGGACGAGTTTGCCGAAGAGGATATCTATTTCCGCCTGATAACCGGCGCATTTAATCCTCATAACCTCGACGATCCCAATAATATGGTTACCATAGGGCAGGGCGTCGAAGCGACCACCTGGAAGATAATCAGCACTGACGCCGAACTGGATACCTTTGCAGAAGAACTTATTCTGGTTAAGAAATTTATCGGCGATGAGCAAACGCCCAATGATGTGGACTGGCTATATTATGCAGAAAGCACGGGTCTGGTATTTGACCTGCTCGATGACGGGGCCGATCTCCAGGGCGACGGCTGGCACCTGGCGCCGATGAGATTTGACGGTTCCAGCGACGACCTGAGCGGGGTGCCGTATCTACACATCTCGGCCGACGAGCAACTGGTGCGGACTTATGTCGGACAGGGTGCGTTCGATGATACCAATTACACGCATACTTTTACGCCCGGCGCTGAGCCGTTTTCCGGCGTGAATTTTATGGTTTGGGAGCAAAGCGGGGTGGAATCGGCCGGCATCGATAGTTTTACGATGCACCTGGCCAGAGACGTTACCGATTCACTTTGGGTCTTCAAATATGAGGTTAACGACGAGACCCGGTTCGAGGTGGACAGGATTGTGGAAGCGGCGCCCCTGAGTGAATTCAACGACGATATGTACTTTCGGTTGATTAGCGGCGTTTTCGATCCGAACTACCTTGGGGATCCCTGTAATGTGATTACGCTGGGCGATGAAACCCATCAAATAATGAGTTTTAGCGATTCGGTGGAGCACATTGTCCATTATCAAGGGGAATTGCTGCGGGTGGAAAAGTGGCAGGGCGCGCCCGATCCCAATAACGAAGTATTTTATTACCATGAATCGAAGGGATTGATCCTGAACCTGCGCGGGGGCACCACCGGGGCGGGGGGCGACGGCTGGCATCTGGCGTTCTACGGGGCCGAATTCGAAGAAAACAGCGACGACTTCAGCGATGTTCCTTATCTTTGGGCCGAACTCTATACCGCCCGTAAATATTTCGGTCGGGGCGTTTATGAAGGCTTGAGCTATACGTATGAATACACTCCGCGGCCGCACATAGACATTAATTGCCTGAAATGGGAGCGCACGTTTGAAGAAAAGCCGGGGCTGGACGCGTTTTATATGTATCTGGGCCGGGACAATCTGGGGATGATATGGGTTTTCAGGTATTTCATCAACGGCGTAGAAAGTTTCAAGGCAGATACCATTTTCGACGCCAAACCGATGACGGATTTTGACGAAGATATGTTTTTCCGATTGATAAGCGGCAATTTCGATCCCAATTATCTCGACAGCTCTCAAAACCGTTTTACCACCGAAGAAGATAAGGTGGTCACCACCCACATGATACATAATCTGGAGGGGCGGCTGGATTATCTGCCCAGTTTAAATCAGGACCTGGTTTTGGAAAAAAGTACACCGCAGTTGTCGGATCCCAATATCACCTGGCGATACTTCGATGAATCGGCGGGGCTGGTTCTGGAGTTGACGCATACGACGGAGGATCCGGC
>LJUC01000289.1 GCA_001303695.1 Phycisphaerae bacterium SM23_30 | reverse complement strand
CTGGAGATCGGGGTGCGGCCGGGGGAGCTGAGCGATCCCTGTGAATACACCACCCTAGAGCCGCGGCAGGAAGTAACCCCGACACCCTATGCCTTGTATGCGTTGGACGGCCCGGGCAGCACGGGGTTCTGGGCCGCCAATGGCAATGACATCTATAACACCAACAGCGGTAAGGTCAGCGTGGGGACGGAAGATCCCTTTGCCAGATTCGAGGTGGCCGGCGGCGCCATGACCATAAATCTGGACCAGGTATGTGAAATTGAATCCGAAACGATATCGGGAGACCTCTGGCAGTCTTTTACGGCGGGCATTACCGGAATGCTCACCCGGATAGAGATATATTATGCGGGTGAAACCAGCCAAGACAATGATTATTTTATCTATGCCGGCGAGGGAACCGGCGGAACGCTTTTACATACCGATTCGATTTACCTGGGTTCCGGCTGGAGTTCAGATGTTCTCAGTACCCCGGTCAAAGTTACGGCCGGGATTCAATACACCCTTCTCGTTAATTCGGTGCCCGGCTGGAAATATAATGGCCGAGATCCCTATGACGGTGGGAGAGCCAGTACCAATCCGGGAGACGATCTTTGTTTTAGAACCTATGTCTCGACGGGCGGCAGGGCCTTGGCGGCCACCGCGGGAGGCGATGTATTCCTGGCGGATAATGTCACCGGTCGCGTCGGCATCGGTACCACCAGCCCCATGGGAATCCTGCAGGTAAGTCATGATAGTTCCAGTTATGATTTGGTGGTGGATTCCAGTAACGGCCATGTCGGCATCGGCACGAACAGTCCCGCGACGCCCCTCGATGTCAGTGGAGATGTCAACACCGATTCGACATATAAAATTACCGAAAACACCGTCCTGTCGGCATCCGGTACGGAAAACATCTTCGTGGGCGCCGACGCCGGAAAATATAATACCGGAATTTTTGGTACTTTTGTAGGATATAACGCCGGGTATGTTAACCAAGGTGCCGGCAACACATTCTTAGGATATTGGTCTGGAAATGCCAACACTACCGGCTTTATCAACACATTCGTTGGAAACTGTACAGGCATCCGCAATGAAACAGGCTATGGAAACACATTTTTAGGGGGCTCGGCAGGCTGGTACAATACTTCCGGTAACAACAACACCGCCATTGGGCATGCTGCAGGTCATACTAACGAAACCGGCAGCGGCAATGTCTTTATCGGTTACCAGGCGGGACTCAACGAAAAAGAAAGCGGCAATGTCTTCATCGGCCATCGAGCGGGATTCCACGAGACAGAACCCAATCGCCTGTATATCGCCAATTCCGCCGACAATCCTCCCCTGATTTACGGAAACTTCGACACGGGCCGAGTCGGTATCGGTACAACAGATCCCTGGTCGAAATTGCACGTTAACGGCAATATAAGAGCAGAAGGCACCAACGTGGCAGTGTCGGGTGAAGTCACTGGTCCCACATATTGCACGGGTGTTTTTGGCCAAGCATCAGGCAGCGCGGGCGCACACTATGGTGGGTATTTCACGGCTTTAAACTCTGATGGCATAGGTGTATATGGCTATACGTCGGCGGCAGACAGCATTGGCGTCCAAGGTCGCGGTGGTTCCAGTGGATTTGACTTTTTAGCGGTCGGCCCGTCAAATACCGATTACGGCACCCTCTCTTCCATACGCTGGAAGAAGGATATCCGGCCCATCGATGCTCCTCTGGGCAAGGTGCTGCGTTTGCAGGGCGTCTATTTTAACTGGGACGTCGAACATGGCGGCAATCACGCGGTGGGGATGATCGCCGAAGAAGTGGGTAAGGTGCTGCCCGAGATCGTGGTGTACGAGGAAAACGGCATCGACGCCACCGGCATGGACTACAGCAAGCTAACGCCCCTGCTGGTGGAGGCCGTCAAGGCCCTCAAGTTGGAAGTTAATGAACTTCAGAAACAAAAAACAACCCAAAATACTTTAATTGAGAAATTGCAGAGTGAAAACCAGTCCCTGTCAAAACGACTGGACGCTATAGAGTCGCAGATCGGGCAATTGATTCAAGAAAGAAAGGAACAAAGATAATGAAGCATTTAGATATGTTAATTTTAACGGTTCCGGTTTTAATATTAATTTCTTCAATACAGGCTGCGGCCCAAAGCGGGGGAACTTACGATCTGAGCTGGAACACCATCGACGGGGGCGGGGGAACCTCCAGCGGCGGGCCTTACAGGCTGAGTGGCACTATCGGCCAGCCCGACGCCGGAACCATGGCCGGGGGCAGTTATATTCTGGCCGGCGGTTTTTGGCCCGGCACGCACTTTTGCATTGTCGATCTGATCGACCTTTATTATTTCACCCAGGACTGGCTCAAAACCGCCGGCAACCCCGTCGGCGACCTGAGCGGCAACGGCCGCGTCGATTTGTTTGATTACAGCATCCTGGCGACCTATTGGCTGCGGCTGTGCCCGGACAGTTGGCCCTGGTGGTAATTTGTGTAAAGCTTTGTCAAATAAATTTTTATAATTAATAAGCCTATAAATCATCTTGGTTGGTAATAATATCATCCGCAAATTCCCCCGGGGAGGGATAAATTATTCTTGACGGGCGATATGTTTGCTGATACATATCGGTTCATGCAATTGAATATAAAAATCTGGCTCGGTGACGAGAAGGAACACGGGTTTCTGGGTGAGGGTCGCTATCGTTTATTTCGGGAGATCGAACGGACAGGCTCGTTGGCCCAGGCCGCCGAGAAACTCAGCCTCAGCTACCGCAAGGCCTGGGGCGACGTGCGGGCCGTCGAAAGTCGGCTCGGCTTTCAGCTGGTAAACCGCCGACGCGGCGGCAGCCTGGGCGGCGCTTCCACCTTGAATGAGCGCGGCAAAAAACTGCTGGAGGCTTACGGCAGGATTCAATCGAACCTCCACAAACAGGCCCAACGCCAGTTTAAGCAGAAATTGGAGCCCCTTCTATCACAAAAAAAGCAAAAAAATCCGTAAAATGAAAAGCGCAGATTAACGGAGATGAAATAGTGCAGGATAGTTTCGGCCGCAACATTGATTACCTGCGGGCAGCCCTTACCGACCGCTGCAACCTCAAGTGCTGGTATTGTGTAGGTCGAGCCGACAAAGCTCACTGGCCCGCCGAACAGTTACTCACTCATGAGGAATTTGTGCGGGTTTTACGCGTCGCTGTCGAACGTCTCGGCATCATAAAAATTCGCCTGACCGGCGGAGAACCGTTGCTTTACGACCGTTTGGAGGAAATGATCAAAACCCTGCGGGCCTTACCCCAGCTACAGGAACTGACCCTGACCACCAACGGATTGCTCTTGCCAGATAAAGCCCCGATGCTGCGCCGCGCCGGCCTGCATCGCGTCAACGTCTCGCTGGAGGGCGCCACTGAACAGGTCTATCGGCAGATCACCGGCAAAGCCTGTCTGCAGCAGGTATTGAACGGCCTGGACGCCTTATTGAAAGCCGGCTTCGAGAAACCAAAAATAAATATGGTTCTGTGTCGCAGTTTCAGCCGCGATGAATTATTACAGTTATTGGACATCGGTCAGCGTTACGCCCGGGAATTCCGCTTCATTGAATTGATGGGCCATGCCGAACACCGCAGCCCCACGGCGGATGACATTCTCCGCTATTGCTCCTTTAACCACGCGCGACGGAAAAGGCACCGCCACCCGCCGTTATGCCATCGAAGGTTACGATGTAATCCTGGGGATGATACCGTCGCGCTCCGCACCATTTTGCGCCGGTTGTCGCCGCATTCGGTTGGCCGCCGACGGACAATTGCGCACCTGTTTGTTCAGCCGCACCGGCGTGCCTCTGCGCGAAAAACTACGCGCCCCTTGCACCGACGATGAATTAGCTCGAATCATGCGCCACGCCGTACTTGATAAACCTGCTTGCGCCGTCGGCGATGAAGTAACGATGTGCCAGGTGGGGGGGTAAATTTAAGTACAAAATATGTCATTTTGAAGCGTTTCATTCCCACAAGTAAGACCGTCGGACCGAGATTTTTCGCTGCCCTCAGAATGACACCGGATACGTGCCGGGCGAATAGGCTCAGAATGACAAACAATAACCGGAGTTCACAAAAGTTAAGTTGACAATTGATTGCATCCATCATTACAGGAAAACCATGTCTCTTATCACCGATCAGCAAGCATTAAGAATCATCACCGAAATACCCCTCAAACCATTACCGGTCACGGAGCAGCCGTTGGGGAATGCCGCCGGCTGCGTTCTGGCGGAGGATGTTACGACCGCGCGCGATATACCGCCTTTCAACCGGGCCGCCATGGACGGCTATGCGGTGCGCCGCGCCGATCTGGAAGAAATACCGGCCTCTCTGGAGGTAATTGCGGTACGCGAGGCGGGAGACTGCTCGCCGGTTTGCTTTGGGCCCGGACAGTGCGTCAAGATTATGACCGGGGCGGCGGTCCCCGACGATGCCGACGCCGTAATCATGAAAGAAGACACCGAATCGGACGATCCCGACAAGCACGTTACTGTTCTCAAAGACGCCGAGCCTTATGAAAACATTGCCCGCCGGAGTGAAGACGCCGCCGCCGGCTCGGTGGTGCTGCGGGCCGGTCAACCGCTGACCGGTCCGGCCTTGGCGGTCGCCGCCGGGGTGGGCCGAGACCGGCTAAAGGTGTATCCCTTACCTGAAATCGCTCTGCTCCAAACAGGAAGCGAACTGGTCGAACCTGGAAATCCCGTCCAAGACAACCAGATTTATAACAGCAACGCCGCCCTGCTGGCCGGATTGATTAATGATAATCACCTGGGCAAAGTTCGCTCCCTCGGCACCAGTCCTGACGTTCGCGAAACCCTTACCGATCTCATCAAAGCCGGTCTGAGAAGCAATGTCCTGCTTTTGACCGGCGGGGTATCTATGGGTGATTTCGATCACGTGCCGGATGTTCTCAAAAGCTGCGGCGTCGAACTGCACCTGCACGGGGTGGCGATTAAACCGGGCAAACCCCTGGCTTTCGGCAGCACCGCCCAGGACTCGTATGTTTTCGGCCTGCCCGGCAACCCGGTCTCGGCGATGATTTGCTTTCAGGAATTCGTGGTGCCGCTGCTGCGGCGGCTGGCGGGCTGGCGGCGGGGGATCCTGCACGCCGATCTAACCGCCACCATTACCGCGGCGGTTCGCAAAAAACCCGGCCGGGTATTTTACTGCACGGCGCAACTGGGCTGGCGCGATGGCGAGTTACAGGCCCGACCGGTCTTCGGCCACGGCTCCGGCGACTACGCCGCCAACGTCGGCGCCAACGGCGCTATCATTATCCCCGGCGAGACCACCTCGGTGGAGGTCGGCGAAAAGGTTACTGCTCACCTATGGCAGTTGGCCCTGCATCAACCGGAGAGAATTTAATGACCCGCATTATATCACCCTCCAGTGCAGCTTGAGGGTGTTTACCAACCAAAGGAAAAGCGAATGACCGACGAAAATAAAAAAAACCGTCTCAGTCATGTCGATGCCTCTGGCCGGGCCCGCATGGTGGACGTCGGCGGTAAGAAATTGGTCGATAGATATGCCCTGGCGAGCGGACAGGTGATCGTCTCGCCGGCATGCGCCGCCCAGATCGCCGCCAACGCTATCAAAAAAGGCGACGTACTGAGCACGGCCCAGTTGGCCGGGGTGATGGCGGCCAAACGCACGTGGGAGTTGATCCCGATGTGCCACCCGCTGCGGCTGGATCACATCGACGTGGAATGTAAACTGGTTGATACCGCCATACAAATAATCGCTCAGGTTTCCTCGTACGAACGCACCGGGGTGGAGATGGAGGCCTTGACGGCGGTTTCGGTGGCGGCCTTAACCGTTTTCGACATGTGCAAGGCCGTCGATCCCGCCATGACCATCGGCCCTCTCCGCGTCGAAACCAAAATGAAGAATGGAAATGTAACCTTCGAAAGATAAAGACGCCGGATTTTGCGTCTCTACGGGAGCTCAAATGACGCCGTACATAAAAGCTGTCTGTATCAGTGATGCCAAGGGTCAAACCAAGACCCCCGTCGCCCGCGTGGAATTAAAAACCAATTTCGGCATTGCCGGCGACGCCCACGCCGGGGCCGATACGCATCGGCAGGTCTCGCTGCTGGACGAGGTCAGTATCGATATTATGCGGCAAAAAGGCTATGACGCCGCCGACGGCGATTTCGGCGAAAACCTGGTAACGGCAAAACTCCCTATCAACGAACTGGGTATCGGCACCATCCTGCAGCTTGGTCCGGAGGTTCAATTGAAGGTCTCTCAGATCGGCAAGGCATGTCATACCCCCTGCGCCATCGGCCAGCGCACGGGCGAGTGTATTATGCCCACCGAGGGTATATTCGCCCGGGTCTTAAAAGACGGCGTTGTCAAAGCCGGCGATGAAATTAAAATCATCAAGCTGGTTAATCGCGCTGCCATCCAGGCCGCCGTTATTACCGTAAGCGACCGCTGCCATGCCGGCGCCGCCCGGGACGAATCAGGACCGACAATTTCTCAAATCCTCGCCGATTCGCTCAAGGCAAATATCGCTGAACAGTGCATTGTTCCCGATGAAAGCGAAGCCATCATCGACTGCCTGCGGCGCTTCAGCGAGCCGGAGCGATTTATCGATTTAATCTTTACCACCGGCGGTACCGGCTTCGCCCCGCGCGACGTCACCCCCGAGGCCGCCGCCGCCGTCATCGATCGACCCGCCCCCGGCATCGTCGAGGCCATCCGCCAGGCCT
>LJUC01000090.1 GCA_001303695.1 Phycisphaerae bacterium SM23_30 | reverse complement strand
TTGCCGGAGACGTATCTTTGGTGCGGGGCGCTGGCGGGATTGATCGTGGGGGGGCTGCTGGTCTTCAGTTCGTTCAAGATTTCGGTACTTTTTTTCACTTCCCTGCAGGGTTCGATGTTCGTGGTCATCGGCGCACTGGCCCTGATAAACGATTATCCGGATCTGGGCGTGCGACTTACCGACGCCGTTAACGGGCATGTCTTTATTCTGCCCCTGCTGGTGGTGCTGCCTACCGTTATGGGGATGTTTTTTCAGCAGAGGCTTCTGAAACAGGAAGCCCACTGGGCCATGCCGGAATAAAATTTTAGATCGAACAGTTCGCAACTCATTCGTATGGGGAAGTATCTCTGCGCTTTATTTATAGCAACCGCGCAAGCGCTTCGAGAACCGTGCATTTGAGAAAATAACCGCTTCCGACCGGTTGATCATCAACCAAACATTTGTTAAATTTACCTTTATGTAATATCGATTTGTCATATAAATTTTACTTTAATCAGGAAGCCTTATCATGACCAAAGCGGACCTTGATCCTTTTGCATATTTGTCTGAGTTTTATAAACTTTTATCATCGCCCGGGGCCCTGTTGGTGACGCAGGGGTGGGAGGACAGGCCCAACGTGATGGCGATCGGCTGGGCCCATATCGGGATCGTCTGGAGCAAGCCGGTATGTATCGTTTATGTACGGCCCAGCCGCCACAGTTACACGTGCCTGGAGCAGCAGCGTCAATTTACGGTTAACACCGTCACCAGAGATATGGCTGAAATGGTCGAGTTGTGCGGGACGGTATCCGGGCGGGAGCGGGACAAGTTCACCGCCGCCAAGCTTAGCGCCGTTCCCTCAAAGAAAGTCAAGCCGCCAGTTATTGAGCAGGGCATCCTGCATTATGAGTGTCGCGTGGTTCATTATAGCGAGGTGCAGCCTGCCAATCTGCACCGTGAGATAATCGTTTCGCGTTACGCCGAGGGCGATTTTCATCGGGTGTATTATGGCGAGATAGCGGCCTGTTACGGGGACGGGGAGGCATTACAAAGAATATAAATTAACTCCCTCGATAAATCGAGGGGCTAATAAGAAGATAGATATGCGGGAGATACGTAATGGAAGTTATAGAAGCTATACTAACCCGGCGGAGTATTCGCAGATATACCGAGGAGCCGATCGGCGAGGAGGAGATGGAGCAGCTTATCAAGGCGGGGATGGCGGCCCCTTCGGCGCACAACGAACAGCCCTGGCATTTTATTGTCATCCGGGATCGGGCCCTGCTGGAGGAGATTCCTAAGATTCACCCGTACGCCCAGATGCTCCGGGAGGCGGCGGCGGCTTTGGCGGTTTGCGGGGATTTGGAGCGGGAGAAAAATAAGGGGTTGGGATACTGGATTCTGGATTGTTCGGCGGCGGCGGAAAATATTCTTTTGGCGGCCCACGCACTGGGTTTGGGGGCGTGCTGGCTGGGTTTTCATCCCCGTCCGGAGCGTAAAGACGCCCTGCGGAAGCTGCTAAAGCTGCCCGCTAACGTTGAGCCGCTTTGTGTGATTGCATTGGGCCACCCGGCCGAAGGAAAAGGGCCGGCAGATCGCTTTAAGGCTGATCGAATTCATTATAACGTCTGGTAAAAGACGGATAAGCCCACGTTCCGGCGCGGGGGGATGAGAAAGGCGGCCGGCTGCCATCGGCGAGCTGCGCTTGAGGCTGCCACACTACGTTTTTAATATTTTATTAGGACGGAAGCAATCCCAAACAAAGTTTGAGGCTGCCACCTGTTGTACCGCTCAGGACAATAATGGTGCAACAAAACCCATCGACCTGTTGTTTTTTTCGTTCCTGCCTGTTATAAATAAGTTGGAGCAAAATTGAAGTTAGGCATATATTTTGCGGGAGTCGGTATAATTACAGTAAATAAGGGAGCAGAAGAAATGGGCGGATCAGAGAAGACCAAACAACAACTTTTGGAAGAATTAAACGTTTTGCAGGCACGGCTGGCGGAACTGGAGCGGTCGGAGAAAGCACTGCGCGAGAGTGAACAAAAATTCCGAATACTTTTTGAAAACGCCAACGACGAGATATTATATCTGGACCGGAGCGGACGGATCATGGAGATGAATCAGGAAGAATCCTTTTCCGGATATAAGCGGGAGGAGCTAGTGGGAAAGAATTTTTCGGAATTGGGCATTTTTGATGGGCAAGAGTTGAGCCGGATGCAGGAAATATTTCAGGAGACCCTTAATAAAAATAAGACCCGGTTAAAAGACTTCAAGATACGTCATAAAGACGGCCGGTCGATTTATATTGAGACCAGTTTTTGCCTGGTGGAAAAAGACGGTCAAATAGAAGGGGCTCTTTTTATTGTCCGGGACGTCACCCGGCGCAAGCGGGTCGAGCAGGCCCTGCAGGAATCAGAGGAGCGTTTTCGGGATATTTTTGAGAATGCGGTGCTGGGTTTGTATCAAACGACTCCCGACGGACGAATTATCTTGTCTAATCCGGCGCTGGTGCGGATGCTGGGTTATTCATCTTTTGAGGAATTATCCCGGCGTAATCTGGAGAAAGACGGTTATGCCCCGCAGTATCCGCGGGCCGCCTTCAGGGAGCGTATCGAAAGGGAAGGGCAGGTTACGGGTCTGGAGGCGGCGTGGATTAGAAAAGACGGCACCACTCTATTTATCCGGGAGAACGCCGCCGCTGTTCGCGATCAAGAGGGCAATACGCTTTATTACGAGGGCACGGTGGAGGACATCACCGAGCAGAAGCGGGCGGTGGAGGCGCTGCGGGAGAGTGAGGCGAAATTTCGTTCCATGTACTCCACTATAAATGAGGGTATGGCCCTTCATGAGATAATATATGATGCCACAGGCCAAGCGGTGGATTACAGGATCATAGACGTCAACCCGGCCTACGAAACGATTCTCGATATAGGCAGAGATAAGGCCATCGGCAGCGAGGCATCAGAACTTTACGGGACAGGGGAACCTCCCTATCTGGATATTTATGCAAAGGTGGCGGCGACGAGAGAACCCGCCTCTTTTGAGACGTATTTTGCGCCGATGGAGAAACACTTCAACATTTCTGTGTTTTCACCCCATAAGGGAAGATTTGCCACGGTATTCAGCGATATTACCGAGCGTAAGCGGGTGGAGGCGGAACTGGAGCAGTACCGGGATAAGATGGTTCTGGCCAAGCGTCTGGCGACATTGGGGACTATCGGCGCCACCATAGCCCATCAACTCAATCAGCCTTTGACCGTGGTTCGACTGATGCTGGAGGATGTCCAGGCGGAGCTGGAAAAGACACCGGGCACTGAAAGTCTCCGGGAAAACATAAGGGAAGGCCTGGGCGCGACGGCCCATGCCGAGGCGATCGTGCAGCGTTTTCGCGATTTTGCCCGCTCTCCCGTTCCCCCGGTAATCGAAGAAATTGATCTGCAAAGGATTGCCGATCGAACTTTTCTGTTGTTCTCCGAGAGCGCCCGACAGTCGCGGTTGCAGCTGGTGATCGAAGACATGAGTCACCTGCCGAAAATTAACGGCGATCCTTCGGATCTGGAGCAGATATTTTTCATTTTGATAGAAAATGCCCTTCAGGCCGCCGATGGTGAAATAGACCAGCAGCTTGCCATCCGGGCGGCGTTACGGGACGACAGACTAGAACTGGAGTTTTGCGACAATTGCGGGGGCATAGACCCGCAGGACCTGGACAGGATTTTCGAGCCCTTTTTCACCACCAAGCCGCGGGGGCAGGGCACCGGTTTGGGTCTGAGCATTGTCCAACAAATTCTGACCGAACGCGGCGGGGCCATTCGCGTAGAGAGCCTGGTGGGTCAGGGGACTACTTTTTTTGTTGACTTACCATGGTTAACGTGATAATATAGAATGATATGGGGAATTCAAGAAATTACCATATTTTTGTCGTTGATGATGAGCTGCAGGTGTGTAAAGCGGTAAGCCGAATCCTCTGTCAAAAGTACGAGGTCACCTGTTTTGAAACCGCCCAGGCCTGCCTTGCGAGCCTGGGCAGGCAGGATAAGGATTGCGACCTGCTGATTAGCGATATTAAGATGTCGGGCATGAATGGGCTGGAGCTTTTACGGGAAGTAAAGCGGATTCGGCCTCTGTTAGCCGTCATGTTAATCACCGGCTACGGAGATATAGCCCTGGCGGTGCGGGCCATGAAAGCGGGCGCGTGTGATTTTATTGAGAAGCCCCTGCATCGTAACAAATTGCTGGAGGCGACGGAGGCCGCCCTGAGTAAGCTATCTTTTTCTGATCCGGCGGCGGGCAAACCCCTGACCGAAAGAGAAAAGAAGATATTGAAGTTGATCACAGAGGGCTACAGCAATCGGCAAATTGCTCAAACCTTTCACCGTTCGGTCAGGACCATTGAAGATCAGCGTCGCAAATTGATGCGTAAGCTGGGGGTGGATAATGTTGTTGATCTGGTTAAGAGGGCCCTGAAAATTGACCTGGCCGAACCTGATTGACGGTCGGATTTTGTCTAATCTCTTGTTTTAGAAGGGTTTAGGCAAAAATTCCCTTCTGAAAGATTTTTCAGAAAAAGCGCAAAATACCGTAGTTGCCACGATTGACCACCGCCTCCGACATTTGCTAGGTTATTAAATATAAGGAAGAGGGAAGGTGATGGATTTCTGGAAAGGGGAGAAAGTTCAGGTGGGTTGGAAATAGGCGCCAACCAGGGGTGTTGGCGTCTATGACCCGCCGAGAGGAAGGAAGGTGCGACGGTGTCGAAGCGGCGTGTGATGTTTTTGGCGGCGGGGGTATTGCTGGGCGGTTTGTGGATGACGGCGTCAGCGGCCGTGATTACCCTGGAGCCCAAACCGCTGACGGATTTATTGGGCGCGAATCCCGCGCCGGTCGGTGCCTTGAGAACCACTTCGATGACGGCCGCCACCCTCGAGGCCGAGGTTGACAGTCAGGCATATACGAACGATCAGGGTTTGTATGCCTATTTGTATCAGATTAAAAATATAGGTCAGACGGGCGATCATCCCGTGGAGATGTTCACCCTCTATCCTTTTTGGGGCGCTAATGATGATCTGGCGATGGGCTATCTGACCGGCGACATTCCGGCCGGATTTTCTGCCGGGGGAAATCTGCCTGAGGACGAAGGTTTCGTGTCGGAGGAATTGGTCTCGATATATTTCACTCTTCCGCCCGGGGCGGAAATATCGATAGGTCAAAGCAGCGCCGTATTGTACCTCATGAGTGATTATGTTCCCGGTGAAATCGTGGGAAACGTGATCGACGGCAGCGTTGCTGCCGGAGCGGTGGTGGGGCCGGTTCCGGAACCCGGGACCGTTTGTTTGTTAAGTCTGGGGGGATTGATGTTCCTTCGCCGTAGAACAAAATTCCGGGGGAATTGAAGGGTCTTGGCTCCTTGTGCCAGGTGAGAAAATCCGGTTTCATTTTATGTTGTTTATATTTACGTGCGGCGAGATAATTATTATCGATTAAAGTCTAAAGTTTTGCCAAAGTCCGGCTAAAACCTAAGAAGAATAACATTTTTTCGTTTTCAGGCTGCCAGTAACTACTCCTACGGGGGTTGGCAGCCTTTTTTTCATTTACCTTTTACTTTTTACCTTTCGTTTCTGACGACTTTGCCAAGATATTCCGCCGACCAGTAAAAGCCCCGCCAGTATGGTACAAGCGATAGCGAAGCAGTCGCCGATTAAGTTATAAAGGCTGATCCGAGAGTCGATATAAACATCATCGGTAAGAAATCCGATCGTCGCCTGTCGCTGCCGGTGATCTTCAGGTAGAGTTCCGGCTAGAAATCCCGGCTGCACCTGACCGTCCGGCCGAATAAAGGCACTGATCCCGGTATTGACCGCCCGCACGATGCCGATGCGGTTTTCCACCGCCCGAAACTTACAGATAACCAGATGCTGCAAGAGTTCGGGGCCGGTCTGGAGGGGTTCATTTCGTCCGCCGGTTACGAACCAGCCGTCGTTACTGATGTTTAGAAGGAAATCAATACGTTTATTACCCCTTTCGGCCGCTGCCAGCCGCCGCGGCACCTGCGGCATCACATCCTCATAGCATATCGCCACGGCAAAACGCCATTTTTTCTCATCCTTGCCGGTGAACTCAAAAACCGTCGGTTCTATGCCGGCGTTCAGCGAATATTCAAAGTCATATGGAGTCAAGCTGTTGAGCACCCCGTAGAGCCAGGGCCAGCTTTCCCGGAAAGGCACCACCTCCCCGAAGGGCACCAGGTGCATCTTATCATAACGCCGGGGAGAGCGCTTTCCGTCGCTAAAATAAAGAAAGGCACTGTTATATCTCCGCGACGGACTTCCTGATGATAATTCTAGTGATGAAGCGCCTGTGAGTAAATTTACGCCTTTGCCTGCCAAGGCCCGCAGTCTGTCATCATATGACAAACTTTCCGTCAGCCACGATTGGCCTGCTTCCGAGAGGAAATTGGGGCTGGTGTTGAGGAATTCATCATTGAGCGGAGCAGGCACCATGGTTTCCGGCCAGACAATTAATTCCGGTTTTACTTTTTCGGCCAGCGCCTTTTGGGAAATCGTTAAATGCTTTTGGAAGATTTCCTCGTTACTTTCACCGGCTTGCTTGACGTACTGGGGTATCGCTTCCTGCACTACGGCAATGGTTTCTCCTTTACTAATAGCCGATTTTCCCTGGTTCAGACGAAACTGGCCGTAGGCCACCGCTGCCAATATGCTGCATCCGGTAATCAGCATTAAAGTAATGGCATCGAGTTTCACACCCTGCTTTTGGTCTTTATGGCGGACTAAAGACCGTAACAGTAAATCACAAAACAGACCATTCACCATGCCAACCAGAAAGGTTAATCCGTACGCTCCGAACACATCACAGAGCTGCATCAGGCGGATGCTCTGGTGCTGGCTGTGGGCCAGAAACAGCCACGGGAAACCGGTTAACAACCGGGCCCGGAGATATTCCTGAGCCACCCACACCACCGGCAGCACCAGGGTGAAGGGCCATTCCCGATGTTGGTAAACCCGCCGCAGAATATAGCCGCTTAAAACGAAATACCACCCCAGATAAAAACATAAGGCCATATATCCCGCCAAAGTCACCGGGGCCAGCCAGCGAAGATTAACCAGGTAATATATCAAACCGGCGATATAACTGATTAGGGCCGCCCGCCCGCCGCGCTGGGCCCGCACCGCCGCCACTACCCACGGCGTCAAGGCCAACCACGCCAGCCACTGCCAGCCGATCGGCTCGACTATCAGGGTCAGCAGGACCATCGTAATCGCCGTCAGCACGGCGGCGGCGGTACCGGTCAGGCTCTTCCGCCGCCCGCGATAATCGCCCGAGAGCTTCATGGTCACCGCCCCGTCTTTTTCCGACATTCTCCGCATAACCGTAATACTAACCGGATATTTTACAAAAACATGCCCAAAGTCAATTTTGTAAAACTTTAGTTGCCAAGTTAGATGCGATATTTTCCTTCCATCATTTCCGTCACGATATCCCGCAGTCGTCGCGTGTAGGGGCCGATCTTTCCGTCGGCGATTTTCTTGTCGTCCAGGTGGGTAATCCCCACCACTTTTACGGTGGTGCCGATTATCATCAGTTCATCGGCGGCCAGCGCTTCTTTGACGGTGAATGATTCCTCGCGCACCTGCAATCCCGCTTCCTCCGCCCGCTCCAGGATCAACCCCCGGGTGATACTGGGCAGAATATTGGCCGTCAGCGGCGCCGTTTGCAGCTGGTGGTCCCGGACCAGCGCCACCGTATGCAGGGACGCCTCGGTCACCAGTTCTTGGTCATCGACCAGGATCGCCTCGAAGGCCCCGGCCTTAGTGGCGGCGTTTTTGGCCAGCACGTTGGCCAGCAAATTGAGCGACTTGATATCACACCTCTTCCAGCGCCAGTCGGGATGGGTGATAGCCGAGGCCGCTTCGGGGGCCTCCGGGGGGGGATTCCGCACGGTCAGGAAAAAATTCGGCTGCCAGTCCTGGGGCCAATCGTGCGCCCGCTGGCTCCGGCCCCGGGTTAGGTGAAAATAGACCATCGCCTCGGACATCCGGGCCTCTTGCGCCGCCCGGTTGACCCGCTCTTCCACTTGCGCCAGATCCACCCGGTCCAGCATCTCCATTTTTCGCAGGCCGTTTTCCAAACGCTGCAGGTGTCGAGCCATAGCAAACAACCTGCCCTTCCAATACATCACCACCTCATAAACCCCGTCCCCAAAAAACAGCCCCCGATCATGAGCGCTGATCCGTGCATCGGTCAGGCCCACGATCAAATCGTTCACCATTGCCAGTTCCATTATCGCTTCTCCCATAAGATCGAACCAGGTTGATTATATATCCGAAGCAATAGTATATCCGGCTGGTGTTCTTCTGACAAATAACTTTTCCCTGCTTGTAAATCATGGGATTTTGTGTTACCATTCGTCCTTTGGAAGTCTTTTTTAAAGATTTGGATGATGATGGCGCTTCTTATGCGGAACGAGAAAATTATCGGCGTGGTGGGCGGCGTCGGGCCTTACGCGGGGCTCGATCTGGTCCGGAAAATCTTTGATCAGACCGTAGCCGACAGCGATCAGCAGCATCTGCCCGTTGCCCTTCTGTCGCTGCCGAGCCGGATTGAACCCCGAACCGAGTATCTGTTAGGAAATGTTAAGACCAATCCCGCCGGCGCCGTCTCCGAAATCATTATTCAGCTTACGAAACTGGGGGCGGCGGCGGTGGGCATCCCCTGCAACACCATGTTCGCCGGGCCCATTTTTGACGTCATTCTGGAAAAACTCAGAGCGGCCCGCTGCCCTCTGACACCGGTCCACATGATAAAAAAGACGGCCGAATACGTCCGGGATAACCATCCGGAGATCAAAAAAGCGGGCCTGTTGTGCACCTGGGGCACCTATCAATCAAATATATATCCTGATTGTCTGGAACCGCAAGGTCTGCAGGTGATTGTGCCCGACGAGAAAATCCGCAAAGAAGTAGTGCACCAGGTCATTCTCGACCCCGACTACGGCATCAAGGCCCAATCTCATCCGGTCACCGCAAAAGCCCGCCGGCAGCTATTACAGGTGATCGAAGATTTACAGGCTCAAGGCGCTCAAGCCGTCATCCTCGGCTGTACGGAACTGCCTCTGGCCATTCCTGAAAATAAAATAGGCTCCACCATCATCATCGATCCCACCTTGATCTTAGCCCGAACCCTGATCAACCTCGTCGCCCCCGAAAAACTGAAACCTCTTTAGTTTACGATTAAAAGTAGAGACGCAAGATTTTGCGTCTCTACAATCTTCCGCAACAGGAACTAATTAGCCCCCGACGTAAAGTCGGGGGGTAAAGACCTGGCATGATTAAATCGTTTGACTTTGGAGTTTGGCAATCAATTAAGAAATCCCCCGATTTTACATCGGGGGCTATATATCTTTGGTGATGACGTTATATTTACGGCAGATTTCGACGACTCTGTCGATGGGGATGGCCCGCACCGTGCGGCCGCCGCGGCCGGTGACGCTGTCGGCTTTGAACATGGAGTTATAGACCGCCTCTTCGGTGGCCTCGACGACGGCACGAAACAATGATGACATCTGGCCGTTGGATAGCTGCCGGGCGGACGTTTTTCTGCCGCCGCCGATGCGGAGTTCTTTGGCGGTGGAAAAGGCGATGACATAGTCGCCGCTGCCGTTGCCGGAATAGGAACCCGTCCGGGCCAGGCCCAACATGGCCCTTTTGGCCAGTCGCTCGAGGTTGCGGCTCAAGATAGGGGCATCGGTGGCGACCACGATCATGCAGGAGCCTGATTCATGATCTTCGCTCAGCTCGCTGCTGCGCAATTCCCTGCCCACCGGGGCGCCATTGATGGTTAAAGAGCCGCCGTAGTTGGTCTGCACCAATACGCCGACGGTATAATCCGAAACCAATCTCGACGAGGTGCCGATCCCGCCTTTGAAGCCGAAACAGCTCGTCCCGGTGCCCGCCCCCACCGCGCCTTCGGCGACCGGCCCGGCGGCGGCATTTTCAATCGCCTGTTTAACGTGCTTCTGGCGGACGTGGCGGCCGCGAATGTCGTTGAGGCCGCCGTCGTTAGTCTCGCCCACCACAGGATTTATGGATCGCACGCCTTCATTGCCGGGCAGGTTAATCATATACTCGACCAGGCCGTCCGCCACCAGACCGACATTGAGGGTGTTGGTCAGCATGATGGGGGTTTCGATTTCGCCCAGTTCGGCCACCTGGGTGTAACCGATTAATTTGCCGAAGGCGTTGCCCAGGTAGATAGCGGCGGGGACCTTCTCCTGAAAGATATTGCCCTCATGCGGCAGGATGGCGGTCGCCCCGGTCCTGACATCACTTCCCTCAATCAGGGTCACATGCCCCACTTTGACCCCTTCCACGTCGGTGATGGCGTTGTTTTTGCCCGTCGGCAAGGTCCCCACGACGATCCCGATCCGGCGTGCCCGGGGCCGATCAGGTTCGCCGGCTTTGGCCTGGGTCTTCTGCTGAGCTGCCGCTGAAAACGCCAGAATCAATACCAAAAAAACGCTCAACAGCCCTGCTTCCATAGATATTGTTGACTTCATCTGTTTGCCTCCTTAACTGACGTTGAAACTGATTACCAAATAACACGAAGGCCGTATTAACTCCGACCGAGGTTATTATCCTAAATCCTTATCTGTTCGCAATCAATTGCCGGTTTTTGTTTTTGTGCACATCTCCTTATAAGACAATGATTTAAAATTGTTTGGATCAAATCGGCTAATAAGCCAATATTTACAGACTCAAGGGGGATTTTCCCGATGTAATTAATTATAAGACTTTTACCAAGGCCTCGTAATTAGCAGTATTGAAAATGAAGGTTTCAAAGATAGTGAAGAAATATGGCCGAGCGTCAACAACAGGTTAATCACATCGCTTTAGGCTGTTTTGGCATCGCATTTTGCATATTCGTTTTAGTCAGCCTATTCAGCTTCAATGTGAATGACTGGCCTAATCCGGACGTAGCCCCGGCACGGGTGGAGCACAATCTATGCGGGCGAGTGGGGGCCTTTGTCGCCTATTACAGCTATTATTACCTGGGGCCCGCCGCCATGCTGGTGGTCGCGTCAGCGGCGGCGTGGCTGTTTTTCTACTGCTTGAGTAAGCCGGTGGAACAGCTTCTGTTAAGGTGGGTAGGGGTGCTCTTGATCGGTTCGGCGATCTCGACCAGTTACTACCTTGTCGCACCGGGGGGCATTAATTCCCTTTCCCAGGGCAACGGCGGGGTGTTGGGCATAGCGCTGGGGCATTTTTTGCTTAAATATACGGCCCTGACGGGTTCCTCATTGATAATAGCGGCGACTCTGCTGGTGGGATTGCTCCTGGCGGCAGACAATTTGATATTATTGCTGCCGAAACTGCTGGTGGGGGGAGCGGATCGGCTGAGGCAGGCGGGGCCGGTGTTGGCCGGGGTGGGTGCTAAGGCGGGGACCTTCGGATCGAGAGCCAAACGAGGGATTTCAGATACCCAAAAGACGTTGACCATCGCGACGCCCCAGCAGGAGGCGGCCATTCGTGAAGTAGCCAGTTTGGATGAGGAGGAAGATCAGGAGGAACTGTTCGAGAATGAACTTCCGGAAATCCTGCCCGACCAGGCCGACCCGGCGGAAGCTAAAGCCCCGGGAGATGTTGAAACAAGGGGTTCGGTAGAGGCGGTATCTTCGGCGTTGGCCAGAATGCGGGGCGGCCCATCCCAGCCGGCCGTGCCCCCCGCCGGGGCGGACGGGGAGTATTTTAAGGATTACCGGTTTCCGCCTTTGGATCTGCTGGAGATGCCTGTTAAAGGGTTCTCGGCCGTGCAGGAAAAGATAGTGCGCAAAAAAGGACAGGTACTGGAGAAGACCCTGGCGGAATTTAATATCGATGCGGAGGTAGTGGAGGCCGAAACCGGACCGGTGATAACCATGTTTGAGCTGCAGCTGGCGCCGGGGATCAAGGTGGCCCAGATATCGAATCTGGCCAATGATTTGGCCCGCTCGCTGGGGGCGCCGGCGGTGCGGGTGGTGGCGCCGCTGCCGGGCAAACATACCATCGGCATCGAGGTTCCCAACAGTGAAAAAGAAAAGGTGCGGATTAAGGAATTGATAGAATTGGGGGGCAATAAGCCCCAAAAGATGCATATACCGCTGTTTTTAGGTAAAGACGCCGCCGGCGAGGCCCTGATCGTCGATCTGACCAAGCTGCCGCACCTTTTGATCGCCGGAACCACCGGCTCCGGCAAGAGTGTCTGCATTAACGCCATCATCACCAGCATTCTGCTGACCCAGCGGCCGGATATTGTAAAAATGATCCTGGTGGACCCGAAGATGGTGGAGATGAACTCATTTCGGGAATTGCCGCACCTGATGTGTCCCATCGTCACCGAGATGAAACGGGCCGAGCAGATTCTGGAATGGCTGACGGTCAAGATGGATGAGCGTTATTCCCTGCTGGCCGAGGGTCGAGTCCGCAACGTGGCCGGGTATAATCGGCTGACCGAGGAGCAGATCTACGAACGGTTTCGCCCCGGCACGGAGGAGGAAAAGGCCCAGATTCCCCTGCGTCTGCCCTATATTGTCATTGTCATAGATGAGCTGGCGGATTTGATGATGACCTCGGCTAAGGAGGTCGAGGGTTTTATTATCCGGCTGGCCCAGAAAAGCCGGGCGGTGGGGATTCATATCGTCCTGGCCACCCAGCGTCCCCAGGCGACCGTAGTGACCGGACTTATTAAGAGCAACCTGCCCAGCCGCATCAGCTTTCGGGTGGCGGCCCGGATGGACAGCCGCATCGTGCTGGACCAAAACGGGGCCGAGGCCCTGCTGGGTCAGGGTGATATGCTGTTTCTCCAGCCCGGCACCAGCGACCTTATTCGAGCCCAGGGGACGTACTTAAGCGAATCCGAGATCCGCCGGGTCATGAAATTCCTTCGAGAGGTGTCCCAGCCGCACTTTCACCCGGAACTGGTGCAGTTGAATCAGATCGGCTCGGCGGCGGATATGGAAAAGGATGAGTTGTTCGATGAGGCAGTACGGATGGTGCTCCAGACCAAGCGGGGCAGCGTCTCCCTGCTGCAGCGGCGGCTGACCATCGGCTATTCGCGGGCCTCGCGGTTGATCGATCAGATGTCCCTGGCGGGGATTGTGGGTGAATATAAGGGCTCGCAGGCCCGCGAGGTGCTTATCACCCCGGAGGAATATGAGGCGATCAAAAAGCAGATGGACCTCGATTCGGCCCAGGGGTACCGCGACCTGCAGCGGGATCAGGGCGAATCAGATGTGGAGGCAGCCGGCGCCAGGGGCATTAAAACCCGGACGAATCCGGCGACCGAGACCGACCTTATCGAAGACGAACCGGACGAGCAAGAATGGGATGATGAGCCGGAGGATCCGGAAAAGCCGGAGGATTCGGAATACCAAGACGAATTCGAGCAACTCGATGAGGACGAACCGGAAGAAGATTTTGAGGATGATCAGGAACCGCAAGAGGATAAGGATTGACCAGGCCTTATTAACTGTACTTTTACAAAATTTTCCCCTTCGATTCGCCGAAGGGGCCCATTTACAAATCGCAACAAATCCGTATTATCCTGCA
>LJUC01000089.1 GCA_001303695.1 Phycisphaerae bacterium SM23_30 | reverse complement strand
CTTCCAGGTCCGCCCCGCTGAACATCGGTGTAATCCGTGCTAACCGATGCAGATCCGTATCAGGTCCTAATTTAATCTTCTTGGCGTGCACCTTCAGAATCTCAAAGCGCCCCTTTATATCCGGCAGCGGCACGTAGATCTGCCGGTCGAAACGACCCGGACGCGTCAGGGCGTGATCCAGTACGTCGGCCCGGTTAGTGGCGGCGATGACGATCACCTGATCGTTGGTGCTGAATCCATCCATCTCCACCAGGATGGCATTAAGGGTTTGTTCGCGTTCATCGTGACCCCCTCCGGCGATCCCCGTACCCCGTTTGCGGCCCACCGCATCGATCTCGTCCAGGAATATGATGCAGGGAGAGCTATCTTTCGCCTGTTTGAATAAATCACGCACCCGCGAGGCGCCTACCCCCACGAACATCTCGACAAAATCGCTGCCGGAGATGTTAAAAAACGGCACATCCGCCTCCCCGGCAATGGCCTTGGCCAAGAGTGTCTTGCCGCAGCCCGGTTCGCCAATCAGTAATATTCCCCGTGGAATCCGACCGCCCAGTCGTTGGAATTTCTTGGGGTTACGCAAAAAATGAATTATTTCGCCGACTTCATCTTTGGCCTCGTCGATGCCCGCCACGTTCTCGAAGGTTATTTTCGACTGTTCCTTGGTGGTGACCTGATGGCGGCTGCGTCCGAAACTGCCCAGCATGCCGGCGCCCCCGGCCCCGCGAAACTGGCGGAAAATCAAAAAATACATCAAGGCAAAGATCAACAGCCACGGAATCACCCAGCGCAACACCTCAAACAAAACGTTGGGTCGTTCATAGGACCACTCCACTCCGCTCTGGTGCAGCGCGTTCTTAAACCATTCCTGCTCGCCCACTCCCGGAGCGATATTTACCTGGAACTTCTCGGATTCTCCCTCCACGGTCTTATCTTCGTGCATGGTCCCTTCCAGGATATTGTCCCCGACCGCCACTTTTTTAACATCTCCGTTATCCAGCCGAACCAAAAATTCATCCATCGAGATCAGATCGGCCTTGTCGGTCAAATTCCTGAACAGCATAAACATGGTCAAGCCCAGCATGACAAACAACACCCAGCTGTAGTAGTTGCGACCGGGCCGGGCCGGGCCGGGCGGCATTCGGTTGGGACCTTTTTGTCGGTCCGGGTCCCGTCGTTCTCGTTGATTATCCCCGCGCCTGTCGTACATACCTGTTACCTTTTCATCTTAAAAAACAGACTTTTACAAAACCTCAGTTAAAATTTATTCATTTGTGGTTTTTAATTCCTGATTGCATTCACCAGGTGTCTTCCATGGCTTCTATGATGCGCAGAGCCGCTTTGTTGGCCGCCTCTTTGGCGGCGCCGGTGCGGCCCGTGCCCAGTAGCGCCGCGTAATCGCCGGCCACCATGATCCGTTGACTGTCCATAATAAATTCACCGCTACGCTGATCTTTCCAGGTGACCGTCACCACGAGAACCACTTCACTCGCCAGCGGCCGATCCAGTTCCCGCTGCTGAATCAGGTTTTTTTCCGTTACCCGGTTGATGCTGCCGTATAAAATAGTATCGGCTTTGCGGGCGTCCGATACCACCTTAAAGGGGCTGTGCAGCTCCAATTGTTGGGCCAGGGCCCGGGTCAATTCGTACTCGATGCCGCGGCGAAAACTCTCCGACTCGAACATTTCTATACAAACCGTTCGTATGTCCGTCCGATAAAGGCTGCGACTGCTGTAGCCGACCGTCGGATCCACCTGTTGGCAGCTCATCAACGTCAAAGCTGCTGTAACAGATATTAGGGCCGCTGCTCTTAAAACACTCTCTTTTATATTATAGTCCTTTCCCCCTGCCTTTTCCTGTCCGGTGTCTAGCCGTGTGCTTGTGGGCCTTTTAGTTGTTTGTCGCAATACCGGTTCCTTAATATTATTAAAATGTCGTCCGCCCCCTCACTTGCTTACCAGCGCATCCCCTTCCTGCAGCAGTTTTTCCGCCTGCCGGGCCCATATACTGTCCGGCCACCGTTGAGTTAGGTAATCTAAATAATAACGCGCCGCTCCTTGCTTGTCGGTCCTTCGATAGAAATCCGCAATGGTGTAGCACTTTTCTGCTTCTTGCTCATCAATTTGTTCGATGCGCTGGGCAATGCCGAGCTGGGCGGCCTTCTCCGGGAAGAGCACCCGATACTGTTCATACAGAAATCGCGCTTCCATCAGGCAGGCGCTGTCATAAAACGGACCCTGGTATTGGGCATGGCTGGCTTCGGCGCCGCCCAGAAGAGCCGCTTCGTAGTAACTGCTTTTACGATAATGATCCACGATCAGTTGATAGGTTCCCTGGGCTTCCAGAAATCGGTTCTTTTCAAAATAATAATCCGCCTGCATCATCAGCGCCTGCGCCGACAATTCCGACAGAGGCCAATGTTCCACGATCCCATCCAATATTTCCACCGCTTCGGAATGGGCCCCAAGGGGAATAAAATCCCATAATTTTCGCTTGGTGCCGGTTAAATACCTGCGGGCGATTTCCATTTCCTGCCGCAGCGCCGCATCGAATAGACTGCTGGTGCTATAGCCGTTGAGTAGTTCTTCATAGGCCTCAAACGATTTATCATAAGATTTTCTCTCAAACAGCGCCCGTCCCTTTAGATACAGGGCTCGATCCATAAATTCCGAGCCTTCGTTTTCCTCGATCCATTTTTTGGCCAGATTAACGGCCTCTTTTGGCTGATCCTGGTCCAGCTTTTCCTGAACCGCCGCCAATGCCGCCGGCAGATCGTCGATTCGAACCGGAAGCTGGGCCTCATAACGCTGGCCGATAATGGTACTATCGCCGCCGCACCCCGTAAAAAACACCCCTAAAACAGCGATGATAAAAATTAATCCCTTTTTGATCACTTTCATGTAAACCCTTGTTTTAAGTGGACTTATGCAAAATTATAATTTTAACTTCCATTTTGTTTTACAGCCTTATTCAGGCGACTACAAAATCAGCCGTCATTACATTATAACCCTAATATCACAGATTGCAATGATTCAGGGTCAGCCGCCGGCAATGTTTTTTCTGATATAAACCATTATTATATCAATGCTTACGCCTTAATCCCCGGTCGCCGGTCAGGGCAATTCCCGAAAAAATAACTTTGGCTTATTTACGGGACTTTTACAAAACTTTATTTATAGGACGCTTTAATACCTGTTTGTATGTAATAATTTCGCTATAGGGGCGGCAGCCTCAAGCCCGATAGAGCCTGGGGAAGTGTTTTCATTCGGGGATAATAATGCGTAAAAATAAAACACAAATGGTATAATTTTGGTTTATGCTGCGAATCAACGACCAGATTAACATTGATGATGAGTATCTGCGGGTGACGTTTGTGCGTTCCCGCGGACCCGGCGGGCAAAATGTTAATAAAGTCAACACCAGAGCCCGGCTTGTTTTCGATCTGGGGGCATGTCCCGCCCTCGGTCCGGCCGTCAAAAAAAGGTTGGCCCAATTAGCCGGACGCCGCCTGACCGACAAGGGAACCTTGATTATTCATTCCGACCGCTTTCGCCGGCAGAACCGCAATCGCACCGAATGCCTTGATCGCCTCCGCCTGCTCATCCAAAAAGCCCTTGTCGCCCCCAAAAAACGCCGACCCACCCAGCCCACCGCCGCCTCCAAACGCCAAAGACTCGACGACAAACACCGCCGCAGCCAAATCAAATCCCTCCGCGGCAGGGTCTCGTTGGAAGATTAGGGGATGTTAAAAAATTACTTCTGGTCAACGGTATTAATTTTCCCGGTGCCAATATCCCTCTTTATCGCGTCGCGCTGCCGCCGCGGCGCTAATATAGGTCCCCTCGCACCAGCGCAGGTTTTTACGCCCGACCAACTCTTTTAGATAATCATAATGCGGGCAGACGGGGCCGTGAAAATTTTCCTTGCAGATGCACGAAGAAAAATGCAGCGCCACTACGTATTTTACCTCATCCATGAAATATATCTATATCATACTCAAAGACTTTATTCAATTATACTTTGGTTATTTCTTAAACGGCGTCCGCAAGAGCCCCATTTGGGCCGCCACGTTTACCATTTCCCCGACGCTGAGACCTCCCCTCCCCGGCCGACCCACCAAACGGTGCAAATCGCGAATCGCCCGCTGAGCTTCCAGATAGGCTTGCTGATTTAATTGTTGGTGCGTTTTGTCGTTGCGTCGTTCGTTTCTCATTGCAACCTCCCGGCCGGGCGCAGATCTTCCCTGCCGCCTTTCGAAGGCCTTGCTTGGTAAAAATTAAAGTTGATACATAAAAAAAGCCGCCGCCAGTTTTCTGGCAGCGGCTTACCAACATTCTCCAATATTTTTCAGGGTCAGCCGACTGCCAGAATTATCAGGGGATAAAACTTTTGGCAGATGATCACCAGCGCCTGGCGTCCCGTAGTCATACGCCAGTTATTTATAATCTGGTTGTCGCTGGTAATTCGGCTTAAATTTAACATTTACCATACCTCTAAATTTATTTATAGCACTATTGTAAACCAATGTCAAGGATAATTTGTTCGTCTTGGAAATTAGAGGGCAAAAACCTCAGAAAAATTTCCCTTAAGCCCTTCAACCGGCGCCCCAAAATCGCCGATATAAAAAAGTGGAGCCCCAGCCTGTAGGAGGCAGCCAGGCCGGGGCCCCGATCCAGGGCAGAATAAACACTCAATTTTAGTCGTTCCCGTTGTGCCTCACTTTTTCGTTTCCGAGGTCCCATGCGGGAATTTTCTCCCCTTCGGAAAACCGATTTAACCTTTTATTTACCAACGGGTCACAAGTTATATCTTACACTAATATATTAAGATTCACTTATGCTTAAGGCAAATTACCCTCCCCAATTTTTTATTTATTTTGCTCTGAGCCCCCTTAAGGCCTGTCCGGCTGTAGCGATTATGACTGATAAAACGATTATGGGACCCTTTGCGCCGCTCAGCGGAACTGCTCCCCTGCGGATTTATCGGACTTTACGTGGTTTGGGAAATCCTGGCTACTTTATCCCGACCGGTATCGGCCTTCTCTTCGGGCGCCGTTGAACCCTCAAAGTTAAGGTGATCGTCCTTGAGGGCAACTTTAATCAGGTTCTTACCTTTAAATTCGCCGCGCAAGATGTTCTCGCTGAGCGGGTCCTCGACAAAACGTTCGATGGCGCGGCGCAGGGGCCGGGCCCCGAACTCCAGATCATAACCCTTGTCGATGAGAAATTCTTTGGCTTCTTTGGTCACTTCCAGCTTCAAACCTTTTTGCGTCATGCGGGCAAAAACCTTCTCCAGCTCGTAATCCACAATGGTGCTCAGATCCTCCCGGTTAAGTGACTTAAAGACAATCAAATCATCCAGGCGGTTGAGAAATTCCGGCCGGAAAACACGCTCGACTTCCTTCTGCAACAGTTCCTTCATCTTTTCGTAATTGGCTTCTTCCGACCGCTTGGCAAAACCGAAACCGCCCTGGTTTTTTATCATTTCCGCCCCGATATTGCTGGTCATTATCAAAATCACGTTACGGAAATCAACATAGCGTCCGAAACTATCGGTGAGCCGGCCTTCTTCCATGATCTGCAGCAGCATGTTGAAGACGTCCGGGTGGGCCTTTTCAATCTCGTCCAGCAGCACCACCGCATAGGGCCGACGCCGAATCCGCTCGGTGAGCTGACCTCCTTCTTCGTAACCAACATAACCCGGAGGCGCCCCGATCAGCCGCGAAACATTGTACTTTTCCATGTATTCGCTCATGTCAATCTGAACCAGGGCCTCCTCATCGCCGAACATAAACTCCGCCAGGGCCCGCGCCAACAGGGTCTTGCCTACCCCCGAAGGACCGATGAAAATGAAACAACCCATCGGCCGATGCGGATCCTTCAACCCGCTGCGACTGCGCCGTACGCTTTTGGCCACCACGTTGATCGCCTCGTCCTGACTGACCACCCGCTTATGCAACTCGCTCTCCAATTCCAATAATCGAGTTGTCTCTTCTTTTTCCAGCCGGGTCAGGGGCACGCCCGATATCTTGCTGACCACTTCGGCGATAACTTCTTCATCCACCACCCCATCGACTTCGTTGGCCTGCGTCTGCCATTTTTCCTGCGCCTCCCCTTTCTTCTTCAGTAACTGTTGGGCTTCGTCGCGCAGGTCGGCCGCTCGTTCATATTCGGCGTTCTTGACCGCCTCGTCTTTGGCGATCTGCATCCGTTCGATTTCCCGTTCCAGCTCCGCCAGGTCCGGCGGCTTGGTCATGGTCTTTAATCTCACCCGGGCGCCGGCCTCGTCGATCACGTCGATGGCCTTATCCGGCATGCAGCGGCCGGTGATATAGCGCCCCGAAAGCTCCACCGCACGCTCCAGCGCCTCATCCATAATCCGAACTCGATGATGGGCCTCGTAGCGGTCGCGCAGTCCCTTGAGAATAGCCAGGGTTTCGTCTTTATTGGGCGGATCGACGATAATCGTTTGAAACCGACGTTCCAGAGCACTGTCCTTTTCGATATATTTGCGATACTCATCCAGCGTCGTCGCGCCGATACACTGTATTTCGCCCCGCGACAGGGCGGGCTTAAGCACATTCGAGGCGTCGATAGCCCCCTCCGCCCCCCCGGCGCCTACCAGCGTGTGTAGTTCATCTATAAACAGGATCACATTTTTCGCCCGGCGCACTTCGTTCATCACCGCTTTAATGCGCTCCTCGAACTGCCCGCGGTACTTGGTGCCCGCCACCATCATCGCCAGGTCCAGAACCACTATCCGCTTGTCACTCAATAATTCCGGAACCTCATGCTTAATGATTTTCTGCGCCAGGCCTTCTACTATGGCGGTCTTACCCACCCCGGCTTCCCCCAGCAGCACCGGGTTGTTTTTGGTCCGGCGACAGAGTATCTGCACCACTCGTTCCTGCTCATTATGGCGACCGATCACCGGGTCCAGTTGCCCCTCTTTGGCCAATTCGGTTAAATCACGTCCAAAACTATCCAAGGCCGGTGTTTTGCTCTTACCCTTGGCCCGATCAGGGCGGGCGCCCAAAGGTCCCGCTGCCTCCGGGGCCTCCATTCCCGCGCCTAAAAGATTGAGCACCTCTTCCCGCACCTCTTCCAGTTTCAGTCCCAGATTCATCAATACCTGGGCCGCCACCCCTTCCTGCTCCCGCAGCAGCCCCAGAAGCAGATGTTCCGTGCCCACGTAATTGTGATTGAGCGACCGCGCCTCTTCGATAGCGTATTCAATAACTTTCTTGGCCCGCGGCGTCTGGGGCAGCTTGCCCATCGTCACCATATCCGGTCCGCTTTTGACCAGCTTCTCCACCTCCAGGCGGACCTTGCGCAGGTCCACGTCCAGATTCTTGAGCACATTCGCTCCCACCCCGCTGCCTTCCTTGACCAATCCCAGCAGGATATGCTCGGTGCCGATATATTCGTGGTTAAAGCGCTGGGCCTCCTGGTTCGCCAGCGCCATTACTTTGCGGGCTCGGTCGGTAAATCTCTCGAACATAGTCTTCTCCGCTTATACTATACATTGGACCTCATTGGTATGTTCTATTAAATTCTATCCTATCTTTGGGCTCCTTTCAAGCGCTAATAAAGACGATGCCTGATTATCGGAGGGCGCAATTTTTGCGCTAATTCCTTCTTAGACATACACTTTAGAAGGCTGTATTTATATCGGCTCAAAAGATCTTAAAATTTGCTCAATAAACGCCGAAATGCTTGGAAATGCATGATTTAACGCCGATAATCAAGTTCAGGTTATCTAAAGGAATATGCCGGTTGCAAATAAAATAATCCCGAAATACCTGCCTCGTCGATAGTCTCACCGACTCCTGGCAACTCCATTTTGCGATTATCCCACTGTCCCGCGGCCCGTGCCGGTGCGATAATCGAACTCCGATCCGAAAAGGCTGTGGGGTATAAAATACACAAAAAGGGTCACCACCCCGGCCAGGTACACCGACCAGCGGTTGCGACGCCTGCTGCGGTTTAAAAACGCCGCCCATAACCAGAAGATCAGTTCTACCAGTACCTTATTGTCGGTCCAGTCATAGCCGAATGGTACGCCCGACCACCACACCCCGAAGGCATATAACTGCACCAGCGGCCCGAAAAAGAATCCGCCCAGCAGTAAAGAAACAATGGCGGCCCAGAGCATCCGCTTGTATTTGCCGTCTATGATTGCCTCAAGCGTCGTGCGAATAGCCAGCATCATGGACGCAAAGATAACCAGTATATGCACCGCCAGCGCCCAAAAAGGCACCTCGGCCTTATAGCGGGCATAGATGGGATTCTCGCCTGTCACCGAGATTGGCTCACCTTCGGCGTCATCAATGTAAACGAAGTATTCATACTTACCCGCCCGCTCGGTGAGGCTGGGCAGCTTCACGCCCAAACCCTCCACCGTCTCCGTACGCCCCCGACGGGAAAACTCAAACTCGCCCGGTGTCATGTCAATCCTGGACAACGCGTCGTTTGACTTGTAGCGCCGGTACTCCACATAACCGGTGACCTCTTCGGGCACCGGATCAAGCAGCATGATCGCCAGGTCCTTCCCGATTGTCTCACTCCGCAGAAACTTAAACGGCACCGTCCCTTTTGCCGTCCCGAAATCCCCCTCCAGAGGGTACGTCGGTCCGGTCTTATCCTGATAGGCAAAACACCCCAGCGTCAAAATTACCGCCAAAACCCATAGCAAGACACTCGTAAGTGTGGGCCTGCGGATTGCGAATTCTTTCAGCGACGACAATATCGATCTCCTTGTCCAATAACTATGCGAAGTCGGTAACAAAGTTGCCGGCTGACTTTGATTATACCGGCACCTCCCAGGCTGGTAGCTGCCGGCCGCACGGGCAGTTCTTCTGGTACCAGATAATCTTGGCGCCGCAGCCTTTACAGGACCATTGTTGTTGTTGCGCATCAAGCCACTTCTGGACGCCATTATTTTTAATGTATTTAAGGTTGGGTTCCATCGTCCCATGGTGCGGCCATTTGTCGTTCATGAATTCATAAAGCTCCTTACACGGATAATCACGGCAATAACAGCAGAAATCAAGACCTCTTTCTTTGGTGCAGTTCCGGAATTTACACTGCCTGATCGAATCGTCTATCCGGTCACTGCGACACCCCCCACAGTCGTCGGCCCCGCACGCCCCGCAGAAAAGCCCACAGGGCCCATATTGTAACTCTTTCATCTTATCCCTTACCTTCCCAGGCGCTATGCTTGTGTCTTCACAAGCATGCTTAAAGACGTACCATAATTATCTTCTTGCTCACTACCGGTAATATCTAATCCGTTCAATCTGCGCAATCCGCGGATAAATTCCTCTTGGATTGCCGCCATGGGCCGCTCAGATGCTTTCACAACTAATATGGTAACCATTGAGTACCCCCTGTCAATCCCAAAACCCAACCCCTTCCTCCCCATCCGATCCGTCAGTTGCCGCCCCCGCGCCGGAATGAGATCCGCTTAAAAAAGCATCGCGACGTATGTCAGCCTCAAGGGCAGCCTGGGGATGGCTCTGCAAAAAAATCGCATCGCGCAGCGATACTTTATTCCCTCCTCCTCCCATTCACCCATCTACTCTTATATCTGAATCGGATCGCTTCTGATGATGCAAATCTTACGACCCTCCTTATTCTGTATTGTCACCCGGATACCCTTTTTCAGATCCGCCTTTTTAACGATTTCCACTAACTGTTCCGGGCTCTTGATAGGCACGCCCTCGACGCTGATAATGATGTCGCCCGGGCGCAGACCCGCTACTTCAGCCAAACTCTTGGCTTTTACCTCCACGATGTAGATCCCTTCGGTATCCTTTTCATAACCTAATTGTTGAGCGGTATCCGGCGTCAAATAACTCACGTAAATGCCCAGCTTGGCCGGCTCTTGCTGCTCCTCCTTGGTCGCCTCCTTCTGGCGCAATTCAAACATCCGCTCCCGCGCCGCCAGCAGCGCCTTTTCTTCTTCTTGCCGCGCTAAACCCCGATCACCCAAAGTCACGTCAACCTCAAACTCTTTGCCGTCCCGCCAAACCTTAAATTGGGCGATAGTCCCCGGCGCCAGCGTCGCGATGTAGTCCCGCAGCTCCCGCGAGGTGTCATATACCTTATCATCCATCGAAAGAACCACGTCGAATTGCTCCAGGCCGGCCGTATCCGCCGGGGAATTTTCCACCACACTGGTAATCCAAATCCCTTTTTCTATGGCGGCTGGTATTCTACCCAACGCCCGCCGGGCGCCTCTGTTCTCCAGAGAGGCGTTGATTTGATCCTCCGGAATATCGCGGGCGTCCTCAAGACCGATCATGTTGACCCCCAGCCATCCGCGGATGACCTTTTTATTTTCAATCAGTTGCTCGCTAACAATTTTTGCCAGATTGCTGGGGATCGAAAATCCGTAGCCCGCCGATATGCCGGTGGGGCTTAGAGTTAGAATATTGGAATTTATCCCCACGATTTCCCCATACAGACTGACTAAAGGACCGCCGCTGTTGCCTTTATTTATATCGGCATCGGTCTGAATAAAGTCTTCGTAGCCCCATCGACCCAAGATCCCGGTCTGTCGGCCTCGGTAGCTGACAATCCCCATGGTAACCGTCTGAGGCAGATTAAAGGGCCTGCCTATCGCCAGCACAAAATCACCCACCTCCACTTGATCCGAATCGCCGAATTGCGCCACGGGCAAATCCTCCCCTTCAGGATCGATTCTCACCATCGCCAGGTCCGTATCCGGATCCAACATTTTTTCCTGAGCAATAAATCGGCGGCCGTCTGCCAGAATAACCTCTATCCGGTCGTTATCCGCGGCCACATGATGGTTGGTAATGATATAGCCCCGTTTATCAATGATGCAGCCGCTGCCCAGACCTACGGATTCTTCCGGTTCAAAAAATCTGAGACCGGGAAAATCTGAGGGGTCATTTTTCTTGGTTACTATCAGCGAAACCACCGCCGGTCGAACTTGTTCGACGGCACGGCGGAAAAGGTAGTTAATTTGGCCGGCGAGGGCCCGCTCGTCTCCGGTGAGGGGTAAAGGTTTTTGTTGGGCGGGGGCGACGGAGGCGGCTGCCAGCAAAAAGGTGCATAACATTATGATATAACTATACTTAAATTTTGCATGGTTTAATAGATTCACGATATTCTCTCCTTGGTAAACGCTGGTTTCTGAAAATTAGTTTCTGATTGTTTATCGGCCACAACCACATAGTGTTATATTTACGCATTTTATTTCAATATAGTGCGAATTATTATTATTCAATTTAATTTAAAAAGATGAAAAAATCCCTACCTGTCATACACAACGGGATTATATAAACGTAAGTTATTACATATTAAATATTTAAGCATCGATATAAATGACCGCCCGGTAAATCGCCCAGATTGGGCCTGCCAGTGGTTTTTATGAAGCTGAAGGATTACGAGGCTGAATTGAAGTTATCATTCCTCTCCAGGGTATCTTATCGCATTCACTCTTCATGGTCCCAACCGTTCGAGAGATCATCCAGGTACTCCATCATGGCGTCTTCAAGTTCCAAGGAAGCCTGATTGGCTTGTTCCTGACTTTCAAAACCCATACGCAAGTTCCGAACCAGCCGCTGGGTGGCCAAATCTGCAAGATGATATATAAAAGGAATCTCCTGATAAGGACAAACCCTTTCGGAAATGGCTAACCAGGTTTGAGCGGCGATCTGGTTGGTCTTTTGAGTTGCCCGACCGGCAATGGCCTCCAGTTCGAGGTTAATGGCCATGCGGGATAAGAGTTGATCTATCTCCCGGGGCACTACTTTTTCTATGAAGGAATCCAAATTGCGCGCAGACAGGCGCGGCCGACCGCGCCTGGGCGCATGATCTCTAACAAACTGATAGGCCTCCTCCGAAGCAAACGCCAATCCACCATAGCTGTTGTATTCGACCATTTCTTCGGAATTACGAACAAGTTGGGGCGAGAGAACCATGGTTTCTGTCATATAAGCGCCGAGATTTGGTGTTCGGCGGCGCGGCATAATTGGCTCCTGACCCAGATAAATTCGGTATATAAAAAATCGTCCCGGAAAAGGCTTGTTTTTTTCCTCATGCAGCGTCCAGATATCCGCTACCAGCTCTCGGGCCAGATCCAGCGTGCAAGGGGCGTAAGAAATATCGTCAACCCTTTCGTGAATCACTTCTTCTACATCCTGACTGTCACCGAAAGCACACCAGGCATCCTTGATCCCTACGGTATCATTGAGAATCAAAATGAGCGCATCCATGCCCCCCTCAGAAGTGCGAAAGAATAGAGTTGCACTGCGTGATCCCGACCCGTCCACCATGCTCACGTATCCATGGGAGAATTCCGGCAGGAAATGATAGCGAGGCTGGATCCCGGTCGATATTATCCGATCGGCGGCCTGGGATGATTTTTCTCCGATAGCACCCAGCGCCGGCCAACGACCCAGCTCCGCCAACTGCCAGGCAACCCGTTCCCGCTGCTGGGTGGTCAAGGCCTCGATTCCTGCCAGGATTAAAGGGTGGCCAAGTTGACATTCACCCGCCATAGCGGCAACCGCACCGTGAATCGCCGCCACCGCATCCGGCGCTTTTTCACAAAAAACAAGATAGGGCTCAATATAAGATTCCAGAGGTCCCTGCTGAAGATTGCAGGCGCCCTCTGTCGTTATTCCCATAGCCTCCAGAGTACTTTCTACCGCCTGAGGATGGTCGGAAAAATGTTGGCGGGTTTGTTCGGCTAAGTTATTTAGCGCCCCGTAGAAATCCTGAAAATAACTTACCTGTTCTTCCTCGGATAGATCTTCACCCGAGAGCTTGTAGAGCGACGACAACATGAGTTTGCGGTCGTCGGGCACGGCTTGATTGCGCAGGGCTTCAAGCAGGACGGGCTGCATTCCCGACTGAAAAAAATCTCGTATCCTGGGGGGAATATAAGATTCACGCAAAACTATAAACAGTAAAATTTCCGCCTTTTTAGAAACCGCGGGATCTAAGTCATAAGCAGCCAGCCACGCCAGCTCTCCCCCGGGATCGGTAAAGTTATCAAAAAGCTCATGGAGAATATCAATGGGCGGACGGCTTTGATCTTCGTCAGCAGCTAACTTGAGCAACTCCCGTACCTGGTTACGGTCCTTTTGAATAAGGGGACGATGTTTTTTTGTATTTTTAGACATGCTGATTTACCTTACTTTCTTCACCAAGGGCGGCCCTCCTGCCTCCGCTATTCAATTATCAGATTTATTGGGATTATATCGATTTTCTGCAATTCGGCAAGAGGGCGGAAATTTTATAATGGGGAAAAAATAATAACGCCTGAAATCCGGCATCCCTGGCGAGTGTGAAGACGCGATCGACCTGTCCGGAATTGCCTGGACGGCTACGGAAAAATAAGATAACTGGGCGATACAGGACTCGAACCTGTGACCTCTCGGGTGTGATCCGAACGCTCTAGCCAACTGAGCTAATCGCCCGTTTTTGCGTTAGCTTTAAGCAGCTTTATGAATCGGCAGGTAAATTTGCCTATCGATTCAACCATATAAACCTACCTGACAGGGGGGCTTGTGTCAACGGGATAATCCTATGTTCTGGTGCGGGGATGGCCGATTACG
>LJUC01000288.1 GCA_001303695.1 Phycisphaerae bacterium SM23_30 | reverse complement strand
ATGGTGGATTTTGAGGACATGCAATACATACAGCAATGGTCCTGGTACGCCTGGCGGAAAGGCAGCCTCGTCTATGCCCTGCGGAAAAAGCGCCTGCCCGACGGGAGGTTGGCAACTCGACGGCTCCATCACGAAGTCCTCCGGCTGGGCGGACCCCCGCCCCGAGGGTACGTCGTCGATCACATCAACCACAACTCTCTCGACTGCCGCAAGGAGAACCTGCGCCTCTGCACCGTCGGTGAGAATAACTGTAACCGCCGCCCTACCCGCTACCGCAAAACCTCTAAATATAAGGGACTCTCCTGGCAAAAAAAAAACCGAAAGTGGCGCGCCCAGATCCGACATAAGGGAAGATATCAACTGCTGGGAAATTTCCCAAACGAATTCGACGCCGTCCGGGCCTATAACGCCGCCGCCCGACGGTACCACGGCGAATTTGCCTTTATCAACGTTTGGGACGGCCCCACCTGCGAAGCCGACCTCGAAAACCCTTCCCCCCTTTACTACTTCCACGATTGCTTAACCCATATGTTTCACGAACCCAAAAACCCCGCTTCAACCTGTCATCCCCGCGCATATTGTCATCCCCGCGAAAGCTCCGGACCTAGACATCCGACCACCATGAACCGAATTTTACCTCAAACCTTATTTCTTAATAATCCCAAAGGTATCAAATATGACTGGCCGCGTATTTCAAACCGGCCTTTTCAACAACCACCCACCCCCTCACCCTCAGCCCCGTAAGAAGCGAAAAAAGTAGAATATCCCTTCTTCTTTTTTTATCCCCTCATCCTTTTAAAAATCATCCGGATAAAATTTATCTTACTTAACCCTTTATTACGCAAACACTTATAAAATCGCCGCTTCACGCCCCGAATATCGTCCCCACCGCCTTGCCCGCCTGTATCAGCGGATGATTATTAGCCACCTGGGTTAACGGCACCGTCGCCAGCTCTCCCCTCCGACGAACCACCAGCCGATTCCTCTTGCCCAACATCAACTGCTCCACCGCATAGTGACCAAAACTCGTCGCCAGCGTCCTGTCAAACGGAGACGGCGCCCCACCTCGTTGTATGTGCCCCAAGACCACGGCCCGGCACTCGAGTTTCGTTTTTTGTTCGATTTCGTAGGCGATTTTGTGGGCGATTCCGCCCAGGCGAATGGGATCGGGCGAGTCTTTGATGGTTTTTTTGATTATCATTTTTCCGCCTTTTTCTTTGGCGCCTTCGGCGACGGTGATGATGCTGAATCGTTTACCGCGGCGGGAGCGTTGTTTTACGAAGTCGCAGACGAGATCGAGATGATAGGGGATTTCAGGTATTAGGATCACGTCACTGCCGGAGGCGACGCCGGCGTGGAGGGCGATCCAGCCGGCATATCGGCCCATGACTTCGACCACCATGACACGGTGATGGCTGGAGGCGGTGGAATGGACTTTATCCAGGGCGTCGGTAGCGGTGACGACGGCGGTGTTGAAGCCAAAGGTGATATCGGTGCCCACCAGGTCGTTATCGATGGTTTTGGGGACACCCATAAAAACCATGTTCATTTGGGCCAGGCCGGCGGCGCCGCTCATGGTGCCGTCGCCGCCGATGGCCACGATGGCGTCGATGCCCATTTCTTGGGCATAGCGGGCGCAGTTTTCGCGGACGTCTCTCATGCAGGTTTTGCCGTTGAGGCGCATGGGGTATTTGGAGGGGTTAGCCTTGTTGCTGGTGCCGAGGATGGTACCGCCTTCGGTTAAGATGTTGCTGACATCGGCATATCTTAGTTCGCGGACGTGTTTTTCGATCAGTCCCAGGAAGCCGTCGAGGATGCCGACGACGGTCATATCGTATTTATTGATGGCGGTCTTGGTGACGGCGCGGACGACGGCGTTGAGGCCGGGGCAATCGCCGCCGCCGGTCATGACGCCGATAGTATTAATTTTAGGGCGTTTGCGGTTCTGGGCCATAGATATGGTTACCTCCGATTTTACGCATAATCGTTAATTAACTGGTATAACCTCATATTTTGTCTGTATTTAACCATATCATCGGCAAGCTGTCGAGGCAAATAGAGGGGATTTTGGGGTTTGCGGAGGGCGCGGTTTTTGTTGAGTAAATGAGTAGATGGGTGGATGGGTGGATGGGTGGATGAGTGGATGTGTGAATGAGTGGATGAGTGGTTGGGTGGATGGGTAGATGGTTGGGTGATGGGGTGGTGTGAGGGGCGAGGGGTTGTCAACGGACAATCTAAAACGGACAACGGACAATGGGAAGGGGTGAGGGGAAAGGGGAAAAATTAGGGGTTGTAAAGGGGAAATTACGGGTTATAATGGGGGGGACAAATATGAAGCAATTAAGGCGAATGGGCGGGGATCGGCCCCGCCAATGGATTCGGATAAGAAAAGCCACAGAGGACACCGAGATAACAGAGAATTTTGACAGGATTAAAAAGATTAGCTTGAAAAGGCCGCGGGTGCTAAAGCACGGCCTACCCGACTAAAAAAGTAAAAAAAAGGTACCGGACAACTTTATTTCTCCCGGAAATTTCATAGGTTTGAATTTTAAACGGGAAATCTTAGATAAGGAGCCGGCTATGAGACGAATTATTTTTGGGATTATGATGATGGGAGCAGCGTTTTTGAGCGGGTGTGGATGGGGGATGAACAAGGTGGGGGACTTTGAACTTTACGAGAGCGGGGCACTGAAAAGCGACGGGGATATGTATTCATTTGCCTGGGGAGTTTGGCCTTTTGATCCGGCAGTGAAAAAGCTGTACGGATATTCAAGTGAGTATTACGAGAACGGCTTGCTGAAAGAGGTGAAGTGGTCAGGGGCGAGTCATCCGGTTTTGAGGTTGACGTTTTATGGGGACGGGCGGTTGAAATCGGAAGAGCGATACGAAAAAGGAGAGTTGGTTTTCGGAACGTATTTTGGGCAGGACGGGGAGTGGGAAAAAAGGGTGGGTCAACGCCCACACCAGGTAACCAAGTAGCGAAGAAAAGAGTACATTCTACTTTTTCAATCATTTGAATCGTAAAGGCTTTGATATGAGAATGCCGCGGGTGCTAACGGATACCTTTAATTTACCTTTAATTTATCTGCATCTAATACTCTGTTGATCAAGGTAGTAAGCGTGTCTAAAAAGCAAGTACATATGGTTACGGGAGCGTTTGGTTACTCTGGGAAATATATAACAAAAAGACTGCTGGATAAAGGTTACGTTGTTAAAACGTTAACTAATTCCGTACATCGAAAAAACCCTTTTGGAAAAAGAGTAGAAGTATATCCATTCAATTTCGATGATCCCGAGAAACTTACCAATCAACTCAAGGGAGTTTCTATTCTTTACAATACATATTGGGTAAGGTTCAATTACAAAAATTTTTCTCAAATATCAGCGGTGCAAAATTCGATCACACTTTTTAATTGTGCAAAAAAAGCCATGGTGGAAAGAATTGTACATATCAGCATTACAAATCCATCCGAGAATTCTCGTTTTGAGTATTTTAAAGGAAAGGCAATTCTCGAAAAGGAATTGATAAAATCCGGTATCTCATATTCTATCTTACGTCCTACGGTATTATTTGGGAAAGAAGACATTTTAATTAACAACATTGCCTGGCTTTTACGCAGGTTTCCCGTCTTCTGCGTTTTTGGTGACGGCAATTATAAACTTCAACCAATTTACGTTGACGATCTTGCCAAGTTGTCAGTGGCGCAAGGTGAGTTGAGAGACAACACTGTAATAAATGCCATTGGCCCTGAGACATTTACCTATAAAGGCCTTGTTAAGGAAATACGTAATATTATGGGGAAAAAGACACTGATAATATCCGCCCCGCCAAAAATAGGTTATTGTGTTGGAAAAATCATTGGTAAGATAGTCAATGATATTATAATCATACGTGAGGAGATTGAGGCACTTATATCTAATCTCTTATACGTTGATTCACCGCCATCAGGAAATACCAAGCTTACGGATTGGCTAAAGCAGAATGCCGGTTTAATTGGAAAACATTATGCTAATGAACTTGCGCGTCGTTGTTAGGAAGAAGCAAATATAAAAATGAAATATAATTATTCGTAAAAATTTATTAATACTTTAAGTGAGGCAGGGTATGCTTTATTCCCTGTGTTTTTCTATTATGTTTATATTAAGGCATAAGGCACAAGGGATAAGTTTTATGGTGTCGCTGCGCGACGAGATTTTATTACACACCCCTATTTTGTCCCCGCCTGCGCGGGCACAAGTTCGCGGGGATGACAATATTGCGTGGGGATGACAATATTTCGTGGGGATGGGGGAATTGGGGGTTGCGGAGGGGTGAAATTTGGGTTATAATACATATGCATTCATCCGGGTTTATCAACATGGCGAAACATACAAGCTCGAGGTTCAAAGTGAGGTTTGATAAAATTGGACATATGAGAAAGGGGCGGTGCCGCTCCGAGACGTAGTGGCTAAATATCAATTTTGGAGGAAGGTCATGAGACGTCGATGGATAAAAGCAATTCTTTTGGCGGCAGTAATTTGCGCGGGTTTGGGGATGTCGGATGCGAGGGGGGATTAATGCCGGCGGGACGCCAGCGGTACTAGAGGGCGGTGAGAGGTCGGTGGTGGTAACAGAGGCAGGCGGGACGCCTGCGATACATTATGACGGCGGTACGGGGACGGTGTGGTATGTGGATGATGATGGGGTGAATGATCCGGGGCCGGGGGATCCGACGGTTAGTGATCCGCTGGAGGACGGGTCGATAGGTCATCCGTTTGACAGTATTCAGGAGGCGATAGATGCGGCAGTGAGCGGCGATATGATTATCGTGCAGGCGGGAACGTATAAGGAAAATATATATTTGAAGGGTAAAAATATTACCTTGACCTCTTCCGATCAGAATTATAGCTCGGTGATAGCGAGGACGGTGATCCAGGGGGACGGGATGGGTCCGGTGGTGACCTTTGCCGGCAGTGAGTGGGTAACTTTACGACTGCCACGATCAATCGATGCGTGGTCGAAAATAATACCTGCTGGGGGGCGGGCGGGGGTTTGCAAAGCTGCTCGGGGACGATAAGCAATTGTGTGATCAGGAACAACAGCGCCGATGTTATAGGAGGGGGTTTGGCCGGCTGTCACGGCACTATCGTCAATTGTTTGATAAGCAATAATGCCGCCGATTCAGTCGGGGCGGTCAATAACTGTGACGGGAATATTATTAATTGTACGATCGTATCGAACAGGGCTAATGCGGATGGGGTTTTAAATAATTGCGATGGGGCGGTGGTTAACTGTATTATCTGGGGCAATAGACCGGCTACTCCATATGACTGCACGGCAAGTTTTGGCTATTGTTGTCTGGAGTGGGTGGACGCCGGAGCGGGAAATATAAACGCTGATCCGAATTTTGCTTTTGAGGATGATTATCATATCATTTCGGGGTCACCGTGCATTGATGCAGGTGATAACACAGTAGTACCGTTCGGATTAGTAGTGGATCTGGAAGGTAATAGTCGCTTTTTAAATGATCCCTGCACGCTTGATACCGGCAATGGTTCGGCACCGATAGTGGATATGGGGGCGTATGAACATACCTTAATTCCATGGATATTTTACTGGAAGAAGGAATATGAATTTTTTGGCGTTGCAGGCGGTAATAAATCTGAGGAGCAGAAAATTTTGATTCGCAATAGATCCGGAGGAACATTGAACTGGCAGATCAGTGAGAGATGTTCATGGCTGCTTGCCGATCCGTGCGAAGGATCGTCGGAAGGAGAGATAGACGAAGTAAAACTAAAAGTTGATCCAACGGGGCTTACTCGAGGAATATATGATTCTGAAATGGTGATTTCGGATTCCTACGCGGTAAACAGCCCCCAAATTTTACCGATACGTTTATGTGTTTACCACGAGCTGTATATTCCCGCAGAATACGAAACGATACAGGCGGCGATTGATGATGCTAACGATTACGATCGTATAATTGTGGCTGATGGAGTATACCAGGGGCATGGTAATCGGGATATTGATTTTAAGGGCAAGTCGATCACCGTGCGTTCGGAGAACGGGCCGGAAGTCTGCATCATAGATTGTGAAGGAGACGAATCTGATCCTCATCGCGGATTCCGTTTCCACCGCGGCGAAAACAATTATGCGACACTGGACGGTTTCACTATTACCAACGGATGGGGACCTGGAGAATCATTAAACGACGATGTCATTTCTGCGGGCGGCGCTATTTTTTGCGAGGGTTCGAGTCCCACGATTACTAATTGTATTATTATTGGGAATTCGGGACATTATTTTGCCGGTGGGATATTATGTACAAGTAATAGCAGTCCGACCATTAGCAACTGTATTATCAGCCACAACACATCATACTTGTGGGGCGGCGGTATTTATATACGTCACGATTGTAATCCAAATATTATTAACTGTATGATCATTAATAACAGAGCAGTTTATGGCGGAGGGGTAGGATGTACGAATAGAAGTAAACCGAGGATTATCAACTGCACGATCTGCAACAACGTAGGTTATTTCGGGGGGGGAGGATTCTGCAGCGCGATTGAATCAAATCCACAAATTAATAATAGTATATTATGGGGCAATACATCAAGAATTGGGAATGAAATTTCATTAGTAGAGTGGGGTAAAGATCAAAAAACATCATTTTCAATATCTTATAGCGATATTCGAGGCGGAAAAGAAGCGGTGGACGTAGATTATAATTGTAAATTGAATTGGGGAGTGGGCAATATAGATACATATCCACATTTTGCATTTGATAACGATTACCATATAAGGGGCGGGTCGCCATGTATTGATGCGGGGGATAATTTGGCAGTTCCAGCAGGTGTGGCAAGAGATATTGAAGGCATTGGGCGTTTTTATGATGATCCGTGTATGGTTGATACCGGGATTTCCGGGGTGTTAGGGAAGGCAGTTGTCGATATGGGGGCGTATGAATATGTGCCCGAAAAGCGGATGGCGGTTTTTCCGATAAGACTGGAATTTTTTGCTGATCAGGATGGACCAAAACCTCAAGATCAGACTTTATCAATAGATAGCGCCGGCGCCGGTTCACTGCAGTGGTTAATCAGCGAAAATTGTTCCTGGTTGAAGGTTACGCCTATGAAAGGCAGATCAAACGGGGAGCCCGTTATAGCTACTCTCAAAGTAGATACCTCCGGTCTTATACACGGGGATTATAATAGTGAATTGAAGATTTCCGATCCCTGTGCAATAAATAGTCCGCAAACGGTGCAAGTTAAATTGTATATTGGTAAAAAGTTATATGTTACATCCCCATACTTAACGATTCAAGCGGCGATAGATGCGGCGGATGAAGGAGACACGATTATAGTGGCGGATGGGACATACACAGGGGATGGCAACAGGGATATTACATTCAGAGGCAAAGCCATTACCGTGCGTTCGGAAAACGGGCCGGGAAATTGCATAGTTGACTGCGAGGGAAGTGAAGGTGACAGACACAATGGGTTTCTTTTTAAAAACTTTGAAGATAATAATTCCTTGCTCAGCGGATTTACTATAATAAACGGTTATGCTTATTTTTCTGGTGGTATATATTGTGGTAAATACAGTAGTATGGAAATTTCTAACTGTATAATACGCGGCAATACAAGTATTGAGGGTGGCGGGATATACATTTATATAAGCAATCCGACGATCATAAACTGTACTATCGAAGGTAATGAAACAGGTAATTTTAACGTTGCTAATTATTTTCTCGGTGGCGGAATCAGATGTATATATAGCAACCCAATAATCATCAACAGCAACATCATCAGAAACAAATCACAAGATTACGGTGGAGGTTTATATTGTAGTCAGAGCGAACTGACGATTATCAACTGTATAATCTGCGACAATACTGCAGCAGTAGGCGGTGGGATGTATGTCCGTTGCTGGTCTAAACCCAAAGTAATCAACTGCACCTTCAGCGGTAATAGCGCAGTGAATGGAAAAATTCTCGCTTTCGACTCTCTATGGCAACATTGTCCGAGCAACATAATAGTTACTAATGGTATCCTTTGGGACGGCGACGATGAGATTTGGAATAATGACAATTCGAAGATCATGATCACATATAGCGATGTACAGGGCGGCTGGCCGGGGGAGGGCAATATTAATATTGATCCGAATTTTGTGGATGAGGCGGGGGGTGATTATCATTTGCGTTCGGCGGCGGGCAGGTGGGATCCGAATCAGATGGTTTGGGTG